>CAUULU010000011.1:0-23202 GCA_963546185.1 uncultured Eubacteriales bacterium
TTAGTATTTTTAGCAATACTTTCACTATATATAGTTCGGATATTATATAATAGTTATTAATAATCATTTAGATGGGATAGAATTTAAAGGATTTAAAAGTCTAAAAATGGTTAAACAACTTATAAATGTAATAATAGCAGGAACAGTAGTTGTTATAATGTATAATTTCCTATCACATCAAGATATATTAATAGGAGATATGCTTCAAAAAGAATCAATAAAAGGAGCATACTTAACAGGAGCAGGATTTTTAGATGTAAATATAAAATTATGGATATATAGAATTATAAGTATAGTTATAATAATAGCAGTATATAATTTTATAAAAGGGATAAAAAAAGAAGAATCTAAAAAAATATTATTTTCAATAGTTCTAGTTCCAGCAACACTTATAGTAGTATTCATAGCAAATATAGCGATAGATTCAATTTTCTTAAGAGGAAATGATATTGATAGAGAAAAAGAATACATATTACAAAATATTAGAGCAACAGAAGAAGCATATAATATTAATATTGAGAATAAAGAAATAACAAAAGGAACTGAAATTACAGCTGAAAAGATTAAAAAAGATTCTGATTCAATAGAAAAATTACCTATAGTAACATCAGATGTAGTTAAAGAAACATTAGAGAATAATACAGATAATAAAGAAAAGAAATCATTATATAAATATGGAACACCAAATTTAGTTAAAAATGGGAATGAATATGAATATTTAACAACTAGAGAAATGGATGATAAGGACAAAACTACAACAAATAAGATATATAAATATACACATGGTAATTTTGGGATACTTACATCATCTAGCAAGGTAAATAAGAATGGATATCTTTTAAATACTTCAGAAAAATTTGAAGGACAAGAATTAAATGGTATTAAAGTTACAGAACCTAGATTATACTATGGAGAAAATACTAATTTAAATGCAATTGTAAATGCAAAAGATATAAAAGAATATGATTATCCATTAAGTACATTAACAAATAAAGAAAATAACTATAATGGAAAAGGTGGAACAAAGTTAACATTATTAGAAAGAATAGCAATAGCTCTTACAAAAGGAAGTACAGAATTATTGTTTAATAACAATTTAACAGAAGATACAAAAGTATTATTAAATAGACAAATAATTGAAAGAGCAAGAAAAATATTACCAAATATAAGATATGATAAAGATCCATACTTGGTAGTAAAAGACGATGGAGGACTTGCTTGGGTTATAGATGGATATACAGTTACAAGCAGATATCCATATTCACAAAAAGTTTCAATAGAAGCTGAAAAAGGTGGAAAAGAAAGAATTAATTTCATTAGAAATTCAGTAAAAGTAGTTGTAGATGCATATAATGGAACAGTTGATTTTTATGCAATGGATACAACAGATCCTTTTATATCAACAATAATGAAAACATACCCAACATTATTTAAAAATTATAATGAATTATCAGAAAATATTAAAAAACAAATGAAATACCCACAATACCTATTTGATATTCAAGCTAAAGTACTTACAACATACCATAATTCAGATGTTGATAATATATATAGAGCAGATGATAGATGGGAGGTTGCAGAAGTTTCAGGATCAGGAGAAAGAAGCTCAACATCAATGTATACTGTATTAAAAACTGAAAATGATTTAAAACAATCAATTATAACAACATATACACCTGAAAAGAGAAAAAATATAGTATCATATTTAGTAGGACAATCAGAAAATGGTGTTAATAAGCTTATAATGTATAGATATAATGAAAAATCAGAATTAAGCCTAAGCTTTATAGACACACAAATAGAAAAAGATCCAAAAGTACAAAAAGAATTAAGAGAACTTACAACATTAGGAACAGAATTAAAAACAGTTAGAATATTACTTCCATATGAAAATACAACATTATATATTAAAACAATATATCAAGTATTTTTAAATGAAGATTCAGTACCAGTTCTTAAAAAAGTAATTGTAGCAAACAAGGGGAAAGTTGGTATAGGAAATACATTAAAAGAAGCTATGCAAAGAATGCTTACAGAAAATGCTATAGATATTGATGTAAGAGACTTGGCAAATGAAGATGAACTTAAAGATGCTATAATTAAGCAAAATAAGACATTAAAAGATGTTATTAAACAAGGTGATTTTGAATATACAGGTAAAGACATTCAAAAACTTATAAAACTTGTAGATCAATTAGAAGAAGTATCAAAAGAAAAGAAAAAAACAACAAATACAGAAAAAACAAATTAATTTAACAAAAGAAAAGAGGAAAGATGGAATTATTAAGTTATATGGTAAATATGTTTGCTATAATGTTTTGGCTTTTTAGAGTCTATGTAGCATTAATGATATCAGGTGGAGCAGAAATACAGTTTACAACACCAGGTATAGAGTTAGAAATAACAGTCATATTTATAACACTAATATCAATATTTATGATATTTAGAAGAAATCTAATATTTGCAAGTATATATTTAGGAACATATTTTGCATTCTTCACATATGGAATTGCATTAATGAATGGAGATATATCAACAAGTAAACAATTATTAAATGCAATGGTAATGGTAGTTGGAATAATAATAGCACTTTTAAATTTCTTAGATGTAATGTTTAACAAGAATAGAAAAGGAAGTACTAAAGATAATAAGACAGATTGGTTTTATGCTACAGACAAATATGAAAGAGAATTTGATGAAAGAGCAGATAGAAATCAGTATAAGATTAGATAAAGGAGAAGATGAGAAGATTAATGTTTTCTCATCTTTTAATTACATTAAGAGAAATATATAGAAATGGAAATAAAGATATAAATATAACTATAATAATTATACTATAATATATTTAGATGTGTTTAAGAAAGAATTGTGGTATAATATAATAGATAAAAGATAAGAGAGAAAGATATGTATAATAAGAAAAGAAAAAATAAGAGAGAATGTAATTTAAAGTGTAATATAAAAAATGAGAATAATGATAAGATTTCAAGAAGTAATATTAACTGGTATCCAGGGCATATGTTTAAGACAAAAAGAGAAATAAAAGAAATACTTCGGAAGTATTAATGTAGTAGTAGAAGTATTAGATGCAAGAATACCAATTGCATCAAGAAATCCAGATTTGAATGAAATGATAAAAAATAAGACAAGTATAAAAAGAGTTGTATTATTAAACAAGATAGACTTAGCAGATAGTAAAGAAACAAAGAAATGGAAAGAATATTTTGAAAATAATGACTATAAGGTTATAGAAACTATAGGAGATACAGGTAAAGGTATTGATGAATTAAAAAGATATTTAGAAAGCTTGCAGAAAGGTGTTAATACAACAAAAACAATAATAATGGGAATACCAAATGTTGGGAAAAGTACAATTATTAACAAACTTTTAGGAAAAAATAGTTTAGAAGCTAAAAATAAGGCAGGAGTAACTAAAAAACTTAAATGGGTAAGAGTAAATGATAAGATTTCTATAATAGATAGCCCAGGAATGCTATGGCCTAAATTTGAGGATACAAAAATAGGTAATAATTTAGCGGCAGTTCGGAAGTATAAAAGATGACATATTTGATATGGTAGATGTTGCATATGAATTTTTAAAAGATATCATAGAACATGAAGAATATCTAAAACTAATAATGGATAGATACAATATATCAAATGAAGATTATGAAAAAATAAAAGAAATACCAAATGTTCCATATAATCTTATGATAGCTATAGGAGAAAGTAAAAATATAGTAAAAAGAGGAAATGAAGTTGATTTAGAAAAAGTATCTAAAACAATTATACAAGATTTAAGAAAAAATAGGATTGGAAATATTACATTAGAAAGAGTAGGAAAAGTATTATAGAAAAGGTAGAAGAAGATAAAGATAAAAATAATAATTTAACTAAAGCAGATATGTATTCACCTTTAGTTTGGGCATATATAGGGGATGCAGTGTATGAATTAAGAGTAAGAGAAAGACTAATAGAAAAATCGTATGCAAAACCACATACATTACATTTAAGAAGTATAAAACTTGTAAATGCAAAAAAACAAGCAAGAATACTAGAAGGATTAGAAGAAACATTAACAGAAGAAGAAAAAACAATAGCAAGAAGAGCGAGAAATACTAAAAACTTTCATGTACCTAAAGGAACAAGTGTTGCAGAATATTCAAAATCAACAGCACTTGAAGCAGTTATTGGATATCATCATATAAATGGTAATGAAGAAAGAAAAGAAGAATTATTACAAAAAATAATAGAGATAATTGAAGAAAATAACTAATAAGACTCATGTAACTATATTATGTTGACAATAAACAACTATATATATTATAATATATATATATTGAAAAAGATTTTAAGTTTTGACTAAAACTTAAAGGAGGTGCAAACAATACAATATATTTTAAAATCTTATTCAATAAATTTTTTATTAAAGGGAGAAAAGTATAATGCAAATTAAAAAGAGTGACAATGGAAAAATAAGATACTTTGAAATTGATGAGTTTGTAAAAAAACTTGTTGAGAAAAAAGCAATAGTTAATACTGATATGATTCATTATATGGAAAATCCACAGGAATTGTGTAATTTGCTGAATAGTGGGGAAAAACAATTTGGTATTAAATATAGCTTGGTTTAACTTTAGTTTTAAAGTTAAATTTAGATTTTTAACGAAGAAATATATTGGTCAGGGCCTAAGGAGAAATCCTTAGGTCTTTTTTATTTTGAAAATTTCAAAAACTGTGATATAATGCACTTGAAAGAAGATAATAAATATTTATACTTAAATATTTAGGAGGTGGAATATAGGACATAGTTATTATTTTCTTTTATTAAAATTGGAGGATATATACAAATGGACATTAAAGTTATAAATCTGGATACAGGTGACACACAAATTAAAGACCATAGAAAGTTAGTTAAAAAACTTGTCGAAAAGGGACGGGTGACAAGAGAAATGAGAGATCATTTATTTGAGAATCCTCAGGATTTGCTGAGAAAATTGAATTTAATTAGATTCAATAATTGTCGATATGAGGAATATTAATGCAATTTATGCCTAGAGTATATTATACTCTAGGTTTTTTCTTATGTTTTTATAGGGGTATTTTACAATATCAAGAAATATGGTATAATAAAAGAGAAATTAAATGACCATGGAGGATAAAATGGGAGAAGTAATAGTAATTACATCAGGAAAAGGGGGAGTTGGTAAAACAACAACAACAGCTAATTTAGGTGCAGCATTAGCACTAGCTGATAAAAAAGTTGTATTAGTAGATACAGACATTGGACTTAGAAACCTAGATGTAGTTATGGGATTAGAAAATAGAATAGTATATGATCTAGTTGATGTAGCAGAAGGTAAATGTAAGCTTAGACAAGCACTTATAAAAGATAAGAGATTTACAGACCTATACTTATTGCCAGCAGCACAAACAAGGGATAAGAGTGCAGTTACAGAAGAACAAATGATTGAAATAACAAATAAACTTAGAGAAGAGTTTGATTATATTTTAATTGACTGTCCTGCAGGTATTGAACAAGGATTTAAAAATGCTGTTGCAGGTGCAAATAGGGCAATAGTTGTAACAACAGCAGAAATATCAGCTATAAGAGATGCAGATAGGATTATTGCGCTTGTAGAAGTTTCAGGGATAAAAAATCCAGAACTTATAATAAACAGGTTAAGACCTGAAATGGTAAGAAAAGGTGAAATGATGGATGTTGATGATATAGTTGACTTATTGTCAATAGAACTTGTTGGGGTTGTACCAGATGATGAATATATCATTATGCATACAAATAAGGGAGAACCTGTAGTAACAAATAAGAAATCACCATCAGGAAGAGCATATATTGAAATTTCTAGAAGAATATTGGGAGAAAATGTAGAAATAACAATACCTACATCTAAAAAAGGACTATTTTCTTGGTTTAGAAAAAAATAATACAATTATATAGAAAGGAGATATTATGCTAGAAGTATTAAGAGAATTTTGGAATAGAAATAAGAAATTGGTTGGTAATGAAGATCAACAAGAAGAAAAAGAAAAAACAAGAAATCTTGCGAAAGAAAGACTTAATATATTATTAGTACAAGATAGAGCAAGTATCTCTACAGATTTTATGGAAATAATGAAACAAGATATTGTTAAGGTTATGCAAAAATATGTAATTGTAGATGAAAAAACTGTTGAGATAGAAATGACAAATTCTATAAAAAATGATGGGTTAAGATCAGAAACAGGATTTGTTATAAAAGCACCAATTATTAATGTTAAAAATGAAATGAAAGCAGGAAATATTCAAATAACAGAAGAAATAGTTGAAGAACTTGCAGAAAAGAAAGTAGAAGCAATTGGTGATGTTGAAAAAGAAATAGAAGAACAAGAAAAAAGAGAAATACTTGAAAGAAATAAAGAAGCAAGAAGAAATAAACTTTTAAAAGAAAAAGAAGAAAGAGAAAAACTAGAAAATATAGAAAAAGATAAAGAAAAAGAAGAAAATAATGAAACAAAAGAAGAAAGTGATAATCAAGGAGAATAATGAACAAACAATTTTTTAAAAATTTGGAATGGAAAGTTTTAATATGTAGCTTATTGCTTTTAGCAATAGGCCTTTTTGCTTTGTATTCAGCTACTATAAATAAGGGATTGGTGGATTTTACAAAACAAGTAAGATGGTTTGTAGTTTCAATACCATTTCTATTATTTTTTACACTTGTAGATTACAATAAGATATTAAAATATTCAGGATTTTTTTATCTTATATTTTTAGGGTTACTTGTAGGAGTACTTTTCACAAAGCCAATATCTGGAGCAACAAGTTGGTATAACTTGGGAGAATTTTCATTTCAGCCATCAGAAATTGGTAAAATATTTATTTTAATGTTTATAGTAGCAACAATAGTTAGATTACAATATAAAGGGAAAGATGAGATAAATAAGTTGTATAAGCTTATAATTTCATTAATAGTAGCAGCAATACCAATAGCACTTATTATAAGACAGCCAGATTATGGTACAGCACTTGCATATATTTTTGCATTTATAGCAATATTATATGTTGGAGGGCTTAGAAAAAGATATATATTTCTTCGGAATAATACTTCGGAGGTATTGGTATATATTTAATATATATGTATATACTACCTGTATATGCACCACATGCATTACAAAGATTTAAAGTATTTATGAATCCAGAATTAGATCCTAGAGGTATAGGGTATAATGTTATACAATCTAAACTTGCAATAGGTTCAGGACAAATATTTGGAATGGGTATGTTTAAAGGGACACAGGCACAACTTCGGATATTTACATCCAAAAACAACAGACTTTATATATTCTTTAATATCAGAAGAGTTTCGGATTTGTTGTTTCAGGAATGGTAATAATACTATATATAGTTTTAATAGTATCTGGAATAAATATTGCAAAGACTGCTAAAGATAATTCTGGAACATATCTTGCAATAGGAATTACAGCTATATTTTTCTATCATATGGTTGAAAATATAGGGATGACAATGGGATTATTACCTGTAACAGGTGTGCCACTTCCTTTTGTAAGTTATGGTGGTTCATCACTTATAACAAATTTTATGGCAATAGGATTATTGCTTTCTATAAGTGGTAGAAGGAAAAAAGCAATATTTGTAGATTTTGAAGGAACTACAACAATGATTAAGAAAGAGGGATAATGAAGTTAAAAATTGGGAATTTAGAAATAGAAAATAATATTATAATAGGTCCAATGGCAGGAGTATCAGATAAGGCTTTTAGGCAAATACAAAAAGAAATAAGTAAAGCTCGGAATTGTATGGACAGAAATGGTTAATGCAAGAGCAGTTGTTTATGAAGATAAAAAAACATTAAAGATGCTTGAAAAATATGAAAATGAATATCCAGTAGCATACCAATTATTTGGAGATGATGCTGAATATATGGCAAAAGCATCTAGAATATTAAGTGAAAAATGTGATATATTAGATATTAATATGGGGTGTCCTGCACCTAAAATTGTTAAAAATGGTGGAGGAAGTGACCTATTAAAAGATATTAAAAAAGCAGAAGAAATTATAATTGCAGTTGTTAAGAACTCTAAAGTTCCAGTAACTTTGAAAATGAGACTTCGGATGGGATGATGATAATATTACATGTTTAGAAATAGCTAAGATAGCAGAAAAACATGGTATAAAAATGATTACTATACATGGTAGAACTAGAAAACAATATTATTCTGGTATTGCTAAATATGATATGATAAAAAAAGTAAAAGAAAATGTGTCAATTCCTGTAATTGCAAATGGAGATATAACAAATCCAAAGAAAGCATTTGAAGTTCTTGAAGAAACAGGGGCAGATGGAATTATGATTTCAAGAGGTGCACTTCGGAAAACCACATAGAATAAGAAATATTGTTGAAAGTTTAGAAAAAAATACTATTATAGAAGAAGATGAAAATCTTGAAGATGTAAAAGAAATAATACTTAAACATTATGATATTTTAGAAGAATTATATGGTAAAGAAAAAGCAGTAAAAGATATAAGGAAACATATAATATGGTATACATCTGGACTTAAAAATGGTAAAGAAGTAAGAGTTAGAGTAAATGAAATAGATTCAAAAGAGAAGATAGAAGAATTGTTAAAAATATTATAAGATAATATGATTAGGAGATATTTATGGAAGAAAGAGAAAACAGAATAGAAATTGATGAAATATTAAAAAATAAGGATAAATACATTGAAAAAGAAGTATATTTAAGAGGATGGGTAAGAAATATTCGTTTTTCTAAATCTATCCGGGTTTATAGAATTAAATGATGGTAGTAATTTTAAAAGTATACAACTTGTTATAGATGATACTATAGAAAACTTTAAAGAAATAGACAAAACTACATTATACTCATCTTTAAAAGTTAAAGGTATATTAGTTAAAAGTCAAGGAAAACAAGATATAGAAGTCAAAGTTACAAAAATAGAAGTAGAAGGATTAAGTGATGAAAAATATCCTATACAAAATAAGAGACATACATATGAGTTTTTCCGTACAGTATCACATTTAAGACCACGTTCAAATATATTTAGAACTGTATTTAGAATAAGATCACTTGCATCAATGGCAATACATGAATATTTCCAAAAAAATGGATATATATATGTAAATACACCAATAATTACAAGTAGTGATGGTGAAGGTGCAGGAGAAATGTTTAAAATAACAACTCTTAAAAATGAAGAAATTGTAAAAGAAACAGAAAAATTATCTAAAGAAAATAAGAAACAAGAAGAAATTAATTCAGAATTAATGAAAAAAGATTTCTTTGGAAAAGATGCATTTTTATCTGTTACAGGACAATTAAATGGAGAATGTTTTGCACATGCTTTCCGGAAAAATATATACATTTGGACCTACATTTAGAGCAGAAAATTCAAATACAACAAAACATGCAGCAGAATTTTGGATGATAGAACCAGAAGTTGCATTTGCAGATTTAAATGAAATAATGGATATAGCAGAAGGAATGTTTAAATATATAGTAAAATATATATTTGAAAATGCTAAAGATGAATTAGAATTTTTAAACAAGTTTGTATCTGAAGGATTAATTGAAAAATTAGAAAAAGCTGTAGCAAATGATTTTGCAAGAGTTACATATACAGAAGCAATAGAAAAACTGCAAAAATCAGGTAAAGTATTTGAAAAAGAAGTAGAATGGGGTATGGATTTAGATACAGAACATGAAAGATATTTAGCAGAAGAAATATATAATATGCCAATATTTTTAACAAATTATCCAAAAGATATTAAAGCATTCTATATGAGAAATAATAATGATGGAAAAACTGTTGCAGCAACAGACCTTTTAGTTCCAGGAATAGGTGAACTTGTAGGAGGAAGCCAAAGAGAAGAAAGATTAGATGTTCTTATAGAAAAAATGGAAAGCTTAGGAATGGATATAGAAGGTTATGACTGGTATCTAGATTTAAGAAGATATGGTACTGTAGAACACTCAGGATTTGGTCTTCGGATTTGAAAGACTTATAATGTATTTAACAGGAGTACAAAACATAAGAGATGTATTACCATTCCCAAGAACACCAAGAAATTGTGAATGTTAATATAAAAATAAATGATAAAGAATAATAACAGAAATAAAAAATGAAATTTAGATTTTGTAGAAAGTCTAAATTTCATTAATGTTATTAAGAAACAATAGTATATAAGATATTATTACTATATAGTAATAATTAAAGATAAGGTATAAAAGCAAAAAAAAGATACTTTAAAAAAAGTATCTGGTAGTGAAGAAGGGACTTGAACCCCTGACCCTTCGGGTATGAACCGAATGCTCTAGCCAACTGAGCTACTTCACCAAACATGTATAATTATACTTTAAAATGTAATGAATGTCAATTAGAAAAAGGAAAAATAATATTTAAAATGAAATTAAGAGAAAAGATAGAGGCAATAATATTTTTTTCAGGAGAACCTATTGCGATTGAATTATTAGCAGAAACTCTTGAAGTTAAAAATGAAGAAATAGTTGAAAATATTGAGAGATTAATTGAAGAAAAATATTCTGATGAAAATACCGGAATTGAGCTTATAATTACAGATGGAATGGTTCAATTTGTTGCAAAAAAAGAAGCAATGGAATATATAAACAAGATATTTGATAAAAGAACAAATCCTAAACTTACAAAAGCTGCTATGGAAGTTTTGTCTATTATTGCATATAATGAAGATATAACAAGAGCAGAAATTGAAAATATAAGGGGAGTATCTTCAGATGCTATAATATATAAGCTTATAGAATATGGACTTATAAAAGAAAGTGGAAAACGTGAAATACTTGGAAGACCAATGGGATATAGGACAACAGAAAAATTTCTATTAACATTTGGAATTCAAAGTTTAGAAGAACTACCAAAATTAGATGAAATTAATTTAGAAGAAAAATAATGGTGACAAAATGGGTGAAGCAGAAAAAGGAAATGGAAAGAAAATATTATTTACTATACTTTTTGCAATATTATTTACAGGTTTAATGGTTTTTGCACTTACTTCAGATATCTTTAAAGTAAGAAGTATAGAAGTTAAAAATGTTAAAAATTTAGATATTGATAAGATAAAAAAAGATAGTGGAATAGTAGAAGGAAGAAATATATTTTTACAGAGATATTTTAAGGGAATGTTTAAATTAAAAGAAAATGCTAGAATACAGGAAGCAAAAATATATCCAGTATTTCCTAATAAGATTGAAATATATATAGAAGAAAGAAACGAAAATTATCAAATCGCTGATGAGAATGGTTATCATATAATTGATAAAAATGGATATATATTAAGAAAAAGTGACGAACTTCAAAAAGTAATTATGTTATTAGGATTAAAAACAACATCTTTAACTCAAAAAAATAGGATTGATAGAGAAGATTTAGATGTTTTAGAAAAGATTAATAAGATAAAATATGTTTTAGACTATTATAATTTAACAGATAAGGTTACTAGCATTGAGAAAAAAGACAGACAATTTATACTAGACTTAAAAGAAGAAAAGAAAAAGATAATCTTAAAAGAAGAACTTACAGAACTTAGAGCACAAATTTCAATTTCAAAACATATAATTGATACAGAAAAAGGAAAAGAAGGCGAAATATTTAATGATAAAAATCAAAAAAGAAATTATATGGTTTTTAGAGAAAAGATTTAGTAAGGAAGAGTTATGTTAGAAGAATTAAAAGAAATGAACAAACAATATTATGATGAATATGAAGAAAATGATTGTGATATTAATGATAGTAATGGAGAAATAAGAATTCCTGTAAATCAAGAAATACATAAGGAAACAAAAATTCAGCAATTAATGTTTAAAATAATAATTTTTGTTGCAGTATTTTTGACAAGTTTAGGGATTGTAGTATTATCTAAAGTAAATAATAGGAATTCAGAAGGAATTGTTAGTGCAGAAACAAATGAACTTAGAGATACACTTACAAATGAAAGTGCTAAAAATAAGGAATTAATAGAAAAAAAGCAAAGAAAACAAAAAGAGCTTGAAAATTTAAAAGGAAAGCTAACAGAAAAAAATGATATTGCTGAAGAAAAGAAAAAAGAAGTTTTAGAAAATAATGTTAAATTAGGACTTACAAACTTAAGAGGAGAAGGTATTGAACTTGTTTTAAAAGATGGTGAAGATAAGAAAAAGGTTGGGAATGATGCACTTCAAATAATCGTACATGATACAGATATATTAGAAATAGTGAATGTACTTAGAAATGCAGGAGCAGAAGCAATTTCAATAAATGACCAAAGAGTTATAGCAACAACTCCAATAAGTTGTATAGGTACAGTTATTAAAATAAATGATGAAAAAATAGGTGGACCATATGTTATAAGGGCTATAGGACATAGTGATTATTTAAAAACTGCATTAGAAATACCGGGAGGTATTTTAAGAATTCTTGAAAGTTCACGGAATAGGTGTTAACTTAAAAAAAGAATCCAATGTATTTATACCTAAATATAATGGGGTATATAATATAGAATATACTAAAATGAAAAATAGTAATATTAAAAATAATGTTAATTAAATATATATAGATAATTTAAATTAGGAAAGTATTATATAATTAGGAATATTTGGAATAATAATTTAATATTATTATTCTTTTTGTACTGATATATATAATAAATTATAATAATTAAAGATAAGAGATAAGATAAAATTGGAAATATTATGGAAAATGAAAATATAGAAAAAAATGAAGAAAAGAATACTAATAAAAATGAATATTATTATGATGAACCTAAAGTTTGGACTAAAAGAAAGCCTAAAATAAAAACAGAAGAGCAGATAAAAGAAGAACTATTAGAAAATCAAAGACAAAAAAAGAATAATATTATAAAAGGCATATTGTATACTATTGTTACTATAATTACAGTATCAATAATATTCATACAAGTAAGAACTGTGGAAGAAACTGATTTAAAAGGAATTAAAATACTTAAAGATACAGAACTAAGAACAGAAATTTTAAACGAAAAAACAAAAAATAGAGAATATACAAAAAGTATTGAAGAACTTGAAAAGAAAATTGAACAATACAAAAAGTCAGAAACCACAGGAGAAAAAGTACCAGAAGTCCTTGAAAAAGAATTAGAAGAAACAAGACTTAGACTTGGACTTCTAGATGTTTATGGACAAGGCATAACAATAACACTTCGTGATAATGAAAGTACTATAATTTCTGCAAATGATATATTAACACTTGTAAATCAGCTTATAATATCAGGAGCAGAAGCTGTTTCTATAAATGGCAATAGATTTATGAATAATACAGAAATAGTTGCAGTAAATAGTAAAGATATTTTAATAAATTCTAAGAAAATTACAAGTCCATATAGAATACTCGCTATAGGAAATAAGAAGAATTTAGAAAGTGGTATAACAACAAAAGACCGGATATATAAATCAAATGCTTGCAAATGGAAAAAGTGTTGAATATTCGGTTGGTGATAATATTGAGATTCAAAAAAGTTCAGAGGAGGTGAAATACAAATATGGAAAAACAGAATAAAGAAGAAAAGAAACATTTCCACCAAACACATGAAGAATGTGGATGCAAAAGAGAAGATTTTATAGAGTCTTTAAATTATATTCCGAGAGAAGATTTACAAAAATTGTTACTTCAAGGATATGTTGAAGCAGAATGTGAAAATTGTGGTACAGAATATAGGATAGAAAAAGAAGAACTTGAAAAGATTGTAAAAGAAATAACAGAAATGAATATATCTTGTGATACAAGTTTATGTAGTACTTGTGATATAGGATGTTTTGATTAAAGGAGAAAATATGTTTTATTTATTAATAGCTTTAGGAGCAATATTAGGTGTAGTTGTAGGAAAATATTTACCGGTAATACCATATACATATTCAGTATATGTATCTGTTGCAATACTTGCTATTTTAGATACGATTTTTGGAGCAATAGCCTCAAAGCTAAAAGGTAGATTTGACTTCAAAGTTTTTATATCAGGATTTTTTGGAAATGCATTATTAACAATGATGCTTGTATATTTAGGAATAAAATTAAATCTTGATATACATATTGCAGCAGTAGTAGTTTTTGTAAGCAGAATGTTTAATAATTTGTCAATAATTAGAAGATATTATATTGAAAAAATGAATGCAAAAAATACTAAAAAAACTAAATAATTGTTGAAAAACTAAGTTTCTAAAAAAGAAAAAATAAGATTAAAATTAATTGACTTTTTTACAAAAATGTAATAATATTTAAACAGTAAAATTAAGTAAAAATGGAGGCAGTCTTGGCAATTGGTGATATAATTGTTGGAGTTGATATAAGTTTTTCAAAGGTAAGCTTAGTTATAGGGAAGATTGATGGATCAAATCAGATTCAATTAATAGTAGCATCACATAAAGAATGTGATTTAGAGTCTAAGAGTAATTCATTAGGATTTGATGAAAATTCTCTTATTTCTATTTTAAGCGAAGTAGTAGAAGAAGCTGAAAAAATTTCGAAACTGAAGATTAATTCGGCATATGTTTCACTACCAGGTAACAAACTACAAATATTACAAAAACAAGCAACAAAAATAATAAATAATAAAGAACAAAGAGTAACAGAAAATGATGTTATAAGTACAATATTAACTGTAGGAAAATCAGAAGTTCCTATAGGAGATACAATTATAGATATAATACCAGATGTTTTTGAATTAGAAACAGGAGAAATGGTAAAAGATCCTATAAATAAAAGAAGCTCAAAAATAACATTATATGCACAAGCAATAACAGCAAAAAAAAGTTATATTAATGAATTAAAAAGAGTTTTTGAAAAAGCAGGGTTAAATATTGATGGGTATTCTCCAAAAATATTAGCAGAAAAAAGATTCTATTTAGAAGATAGAGAACAACAAGAAGATACATTAATAATAGATATGGGTTATAGAAAAACTGAGATTGGGTTATTCATACAAGGAACATTCATATATGCAAATACATTAGATTTTGGTGGTAATGATATTACAACAGATATGGAATATGTATTTGGTATAAATCATTCAGAAGCAGAAAAGCTAAAAAGAACATATGCAATAGCATTAAAAGAATATATTAAAAATGATAATAATATTTCATTATCAACTGTTGTTACACCAGATCCTAGTAAGAGAACTATAAAACCTTCACAAGTATCTGAAGTAATAGAAGGAAGACTTACATATACAATAGAAAATATATTTTCAAGTTTAAGAGAAATGGGACTTGATAAATATGTTAAAAAGGTTATAATGGTAGGGCAAAGTTTAGAAAAAATAGACAAGAGTGAACTTTTATTTTCTAAAGTATTGGGAATTGAAGCTAAAAAGCCTACAAATAGGATTGCATTAAAGATAGATGAAAATTATAAGGATGCATATTCAATAATATCATATTTTGCATCAAAGCCTTTTGCTAAAAGTATAGCAAGTAATGTTGGAGCAGAAGAAGAAAAAGGAGCTCTAAAGAAAATATTAAATAAAATAAAAGAGTTTTTCTACACTTAATAACATGATATAATATTAATTAAGGAATAGTAAAAAAGAAATAAAAAATCAAAAAATTAAAAATTGAAATAGATAAATTAATCTGAGATATACATAAGATAATAATGTTAACTAGAAACGATAAAGAACAACTTAAGGGGGAAGAAATGTATATAGAAAATAAAGTAAGAGAAATAGTTGAAAGAGAACAATTTGAAGAAGCTATAATAAAAGTAATAGGTGTAGGAGGAGCAGGAAATAATTCTATTAATAGAATGATTGAAGCAGGAATCAAAAATGTAGAATTTATAGCTATTAATACAGATAGACAAATATTATCAAAATCAAATGCAGAAGTTAAACTTCAAATTGGTGAACAATTAACTAGAGGACTTCGGAGCTGGTGGAAGTGCTGAAATAGGTGAAAAAGCAGCAGAAGAAAGTAAAGAAGAAATAGAAAAAGTATTAGAAGGTGCAAACATGGTTTTCATTACAGCAGGAATGGGTGGTGGAACAGGTACAGGTGCAGCACCAGTAGTAGCAGAAATAGCTAAATCTAAGAATATATTAACAATAGCAATAGTTACAAAACCATTTACATTTGAAGGAAGAAAAAAAGCATTACAAGCTGAAAAAGGATTAGAAAAATTAAAATCAAATGTAGACTCACTTATAGTAGTACCAAATGATAAATTATTACAAATCATAGATAGAAAAACATCAATGAAAGATGCATTTATGATAGCAGATGATATTTTAAGACAAGGTGTTCAAGGTATATCAGACTTACTTATTATATCAGGAGAAGTTAACATTGACTTTGCAGACTTAAGAAATGCAATGAAAGATAAAGGAATAGCACATTTAGGTGTTGGTAGAGCAAGTGGTGAAAATAGAGCAGAAGATGCAGCAAAACTTGCAATTCAAAGTCCATTATTAGAAACAACTATAGATGGAGCAACATCAGTAATATACAATGTTACAGGTGATAAATCATTAACATTACATGAATTTGATACAGCATCACAAATTATTAATCAAGGTGCAGATCCAGATGCAACAATAATAATGGGTAGAGTTATTGATGAAACAGCAGGTGAAGATGTTATAGTAACAGTAATTGCTACAGGGTTTGAAGGTGAAAGAAAAGTTTCTAAAATAGAAACAACTACACAAGAACCACAATCAACACCATTTTATGAAAGATTAAACACAAGACAAGAACCACAATCATCATCAGATGAACCTCGTATACCAGATTGGTTAAGAAAAAATGGAGGAAGTTTCTAAGTTTAAAGCATATAAGCTTAAATAATTAATGAACAAAAAAAGATATAAATGGTATAACAATAATGACTAAATTATGATATACTATGTATATCTTTTATTTTGTATATGAAATATAAATATAATTAGAAAAAAATATAAATAAAACATAAATATATAAAATAATTAAAATTTGGAGGGAAATTTTGGAAGAAATATTAAAAATAGAAAATTTAGTAGTAGAAGTAGAAGGAAAAAGAATATTAAATGGTGTTAACTTACTTGTAAGGAAAGGTGAAATACATGTACTTATGGGTAAAAATGGTACAGGAAAATCAACATTAATGTATACAATAATGGGACACCCAGATTATGAAATAGTTGAAGGAAAGATATTTTTCATGGGAGAAGATATCACAGATATGGAAACATATGAAAGAGCAAGACTACGGAATATTTTTGTCCTTCCAAAACCCAGAAGAAATAGCAGGAATAAAAACAACAGATTTCTTGAGATTTGCAAAAACAAAAGTTTCTGATGAAAAAATTTCAAGTATGAATTTTGCATTAAGAGTTGCAAAAGAAATAGAAAATTTAAATATGAAAAAAGATATGCAAGGAAGATATTTAAATGTAGGATTTTCAGGTGGAGAAAAGAAGAAAAATGAAATATTACAATTAAGTATATTAAAACCAAAGCTTGCAATGCTTGATGAAGTAGATTCAGGTCTTGATGTTGATGCAACAAAAGATGTTGAAAATGCAGTAATGAGATATTTTGATAAAGATAAAGCTATAATAATGATTTCACACCATTTAGAAATGGTACATAGAGTAAAACCAGATTTTGTACATATATTATCAAATGGAAAAATAGAAAGAACAGGCGATATATCTTTAATAGAAGAAATTCAAAAAAATGGATATGGAAAATAATATTAGATAAAGAAATAATAGAAATTATATGAAATTATAGAAGATTAAGATGGGAAAAAGATGAAAAAGAAGACTAATATAGAAGAATTAGATAGAGGAATATATGATATTATAGAAGATGTGGAAATATCTAAAAAACTTGATAAGGGATTAACAGAAGAAATAGTAAGAGAAATCTCTAAAGAAAAAGATGAACCAGAATGGATGTTAGAGATAAGATTAAGAGCACTTAAAAAATATAATGAAAAACAAAATCCTAATTGGGGTCCAGAACTAGATACACTTAATATGGATGACATTGTTACATATATAAGGCCTGATGCTAAAAAAGAAGCATCATGGGATAATGTTCCAGAAGGTATAAAAAATACATTTGAAAGACTTCGGAATACCATATGCAGAAAAGAAATATTTAGCAGGTGTAAGTGCACAGTTTGATTCAGAAGAAGTATATCACAATGTAAAAGAAATACTAACATCACAAGGTGTAATATATATGGATATGTCAGAAGCAGTTAGAAAATATCCAGAACTTGTAAGAAAGTATTTTACAAAGGCAATAGATGAAAACTTACATAAATATACAGCACTTCATCTTGCAGTATGGTCACGGAGGATCATTTGTATATGTGCCTAAAGGAGTAAATTTAGAAATACCAATACAATCATATTACAGGTTAAATGCAGCAGGTGCAGGGCAATTTGAACATACATTAATAGTTGCAGATGATGATGCAAGTATATCATATATAGAAGGGTGTTCAGCACCTAAATATAATGTTGTAAACCTACATGCAG
Source organism: uncultured Eubacteriales bacterium (assembly GCA_963546185.1). GTDB lineage: Bacteria > Bacillota > Clostridia > TANB77 > CAG-508 > JABCPO02. Next base: position 18,556 of record CAUULU010000011.1, read on the forward strand.
GAAGTGTTGAAATATTTGTAGGGAAAAATGCAAAAGTTAGATTTTCAACAATAGAAAATTGGTCTAAAAATATGTATAATTTAAATACTAAAAGAGCAATAGTTGAAGAAAATGGGAAAATAGAATGGATATCTCGGATCATTTGGATCAAAAGTATCAATGCTATACCCAACATCTGTACTTGTAGGGAAAAATGCTGCAAGTGAATTTACAGGAATAACATTTGCAGGAAGTGACCAATATATAGATAATGGATGTGCAAATATACATTTAGCAGAAAATACATTTTCAGCAGTTACAACAAAAGCAATAACAAAAGGAAATGGTATAAGTGTTACAAGAAACTATGTATATATAGATGAAAAGGCAAAAGGCTCAAAATCAAACTCAGATTGTGAAAGCTTAATGCTTGATAAAGAAGCTGTTTCAGACACTATACCTATAATGACAGTTAAAACAGATGAAGCAGATTTAGGACATGAAGCAAAAATAGGTAAAATTGGAGATGAACAAATATTTTATCTTATGAGTAGAGGACTTAGTGAAGATGAAGCAAAAGCTATGATAGTAAGAGGATTTGCAGAACCAATATCAAAAGAATTACCAATAGAATATGCAGTTGAAATGAATAATTTAATAGGATTAGAATTAGAAGGAACAAATGGATAATGAGAAAAATATATTTAAATAGGATGGAAAAAAAGACTTGGAATCATATAAATATTAATGAAAAGGTGATGACAGTTCCATATATACAATTTAAAGAAAATGAAGAGATTGTAGAAAGTATAAACGATAGGATAAGAAAAATACCAAATCCTGGAAATTATACAAGAAAAGATCAAGAACATGAAAATAACAGTATAAACAATATATATGTTATAGAAAAAATAGAAGAAGCAGAAAAAAAAGAAAAAGAAAATTTAAAACAAGAAAATTCAGAAGAAATATCAAATAATGGAAAAAATACAGAACATAAAAGAAGATATGTTTATGGAAAAGATTTGATTCAAGAATATGGAAAAGATTATTTCTTAGATGATGAAGAAATTAATAATATAATTACAAATGCTAATAATATTAAAAATGAAAAAATATTGAATCATAAATATATTAAAAACTTAAATGATATACAAATATCTGAAGATAAAGAAGAAAAGATTATAGATATTAAAAATGAGGGAATATTATTATCAAATACTAGAATAACATTAAGAAAAGATATATCTGCTAAATATGTTTTAAATATATGTGAAGAAGTTGAAAATACATATAGGGATAATAATATAATTATAAGAGCAGAAGAGGGCTCAGAGTTTGAAGTAGTAATTATATTTAATGAAAATAAGAAAAATTTTGCACTTGATAGCATATATGTTGAAGTAGAAAAAAATGCTAAGGTAAAATTATTATATGTTTTCTTAGGAAGTGGAAATCAGATTATAAAACATGTGACAAGAGTTGATGAAAAAGCAAAAGTAGAAATAAGCCGGAATATATTTACTTCGGAAAAGATAAAAAATTAGACTTCTTATACTATGCAGATCATATAGGAAAAGAATCAATAACAACTCTTGATATAGAAGGAGTACTTTTTGAAAATGCATATAAGGATTTTAGAGGTATTATAAACTTTAGGAAAGGAACTCCAGAATCTGATGGTAGAGAAAGAGAAAATGTATTATTATTATCTAAAGAAGCGAAAACAAAATCATCACCAATATTATTATGTGCAGAAGAAAATGTAAATGGAAATCATGCTGCATCAATAGGAAAGATTGATGAAAAGAAACTATTTTATCTTCAAACAAGAGGATATAGTAAAGAAGAAGGAAAAAGAGAAGTTGTACTTTCTAAAATAGTACCACTAATATTTGAAAATGAAGAATATTTAGAAGAAAATACAGAAAGCATATATTTAAACTTTAAGAAAAAAATATATGAAAATATTGTAAAAAGCTTACAAGAAATTTAATGATTATACAAATATAAGTTAAGAGAAGGAGAAAAAATGTTAACAGTAACAGGAGTAAGTTTAAGATTTGGAGCAAGAGTACTTTTTGATGATGTTAATTTAAAATTTGAAAAAGGAAATTGTTATGGTGTTATTGGTGCAAATGGTGCGGGTAAATCAACATTTTTAAAGATATTATCTCGGAGAAATAGAAGCGAATAAGGGAGAAGTATCTATAACTAAAGGTGAAAGAATATCAGTACTTGGACAAGACCACTATGCATATGAAGACTATAGGATAATAGATGTAGTAATAATGGGAAATACTGAACTTTACCAAATAATGCAAGAAAAAGATGAAATATATTCAAAACCAGAATTTACAGAAAAAGATGGGATGATAGCGGCAAAACTTGAAGAAAGATTTGCAGAACTTGACCGGTTGGAATGCAGAAACAGATGCAATAAAAATGCTTGTAGAACTTGGAATAAGTGAAAATAAATTATACCGGAAATATGTCAGATTTAGAAGGGAAAGATAAGGTTAAAGTACTTTTAGCAAAAGCATTATTCCGGAAATCCAGATGTACTTCTATTAGACGAACCTACAAATGATCTTGATATTAGAGTAATAGAATGGTTACAAGATTTCTTAATTGATTATGAAAATACTGTTATAGTAGTATCACATGATAGATATTTCTTAAACACAGTTTGTACACATATTGTAGATGTAGATTATGGTAAAATAAAAATATATCCAGGAAACTATGATTTCTGGTACCAATCAAACCAACTTATACAAAAACAAATGAAAGAATCAAATAAGAAGAAAGAAGAAAAGATAAAAGAATTAAAAGATTTTATCGCAAGATTTGGTGCATCACAAAGATCAAAACAAGCAACATCTAGAAAGAAAACATTAGAAAAAATACAATTAGATGAAATAGTAGCATCAAATAGAAGATACCCATATATTGATTTTTCAAAAGAAAGACAAGTAGGTAAAGAAGTATTGAAAGTTAGCCATATTTGGAAAGAAAATGGAGAAGCAAGTATAAAAGATTTAACTTTTGATATTAAAGTTGGAGATAAGGTATTAGTACTTGCAGAAAATGAAAACAAAATAACAACTCTTTTTGATATACTTGCAAAAGAAGTAGAACCAGATAAGGGATATATAGAATATGGTCAAACTATAACAACATCATATTTACCAAAAGATAATAATGAATATTTTAAAGATAAAGATGAAAATTTAGTAGACTGGCTTAGAAAATATTCAAAAGATCCAGATGAAACATATATAAGAGGATTTTTAGGAAGAATGTTATTCTCAGGAGAAGAAGCGCTTAAAAAAGCAAATGTATTATCAGGGGGAGAAAAAGTTAGATGTATGTTATCAAGACTTATGCTATCTGGTGCAAATGTGTTAATACTTGATGAACCAACAAACCATTTAGATATGGAAAGTATAACAGCATTAAATAATGCCCTTATAAAATTTGATGGGGTTATAATATTTACATCACATGACCATGAGCTTGCAGAAACAGTAGCAAATAAGATTATAGATATAACAGGTGACAAGGTTGTGATACGTGAATGTGGATATAATGAATATATAGAATCAAAGGAAAAATAGGAGATAAAAAATGAAAGTAGCAGTAATATATTGGAGTGCAACAGGAAATACTCAAACTATGGCAGAAGCAATAGCAGAAGGTGTTAATGAAAAGGGAGGACAAGCAGAACTATTTTATGTATCAGATTTTGAAGGAGATATATCAGAATATGATATAGTAGCATTAGGTTGTCCTGCAATGGGAGCAGAAGAGCTAGAAGAATATGAATTTAGACCATTTTTTGATGCTGAAAAAGAAAAATTAAAAGAAACAAATGTAGTACTTTTTGGTTCATATGACTGGGGAAATGGTGAATGGATGGATTCATGGAAAGAAGAATGTATTCAAAATGGGATAAATGTTACCAAAACATATATTGCAAACAATACACCAGAACAAGAACAAATAGAAGAATTAAAACAACTTATAATAGAATAATACAATATACAAAAAAATAGAAGCACTTTTAATAATATATTAGAAGTGCTTTATTTGTTTGATATATATGTAAAAATATGTTATTATGTATACATAAATAATTTACAAAAATATTTTTGAATTAATTAATTTAGAAAGGTGGAAAAAATTATGGGAAAATTTATTGAAATTAGTATTTATGTAATGTTTGGTTTGATGTTATTTTACAAGTTGATAAACGATTATATCTCGGAGCGGCTAGAAAATGTATTTAAATTTAGTTTGTATACATTAATAATAATCTATTTAATACTGGCGGATATGAGTTCCAATATCATATTTATTGTATTTATAGGGACAGTGTTATTTGTTCCGTCAATGATAAATATGGGATATGATGGAGAAGAAGAGGACCTTACTCATGCAGTTGAAATATTGCTTGCGACAGTTAACATATTCATAATCCTAATTAAATTTGGGGTTATGAGAATTTTTTTGAAATTATAAGAATAGGTGATAAGAATGGTTAAATTACAAATTGTGTTTATAATAATAACAATATTATTAGTAATATTAGCATTATGTTATAAGAATGCTAGAAACGGGAAATTTAAGAATATTATAGAAAAGTATAAATTATATTATATATAT
>CAUULU010000012.1:0-21698 GCA_963546185.1 uncultured Eubacteriales bacterium
GGTCTGGTGTATTTGTTCTTGTTGTAGCCATTACACGTATTATTGTTGCAACATCTCCAACATGTCCGAAATAGTTTTCTGAATTTTCTTTGTATTCTTTTACTTCTTTAGCATATCCGAAATTCTCCTGCAAGCTCTTTTATAGTATTAAACCATTCTTCTTTTTCTGAATTTTCATTATATATTTCTAAATATCTTTCTACAATATTAATTATCCTTGCTTTTTCTTCTGCTGTCAAATTTTCAAATGTTTGGTATTCTCTATCCATTTTTTCAAATAAGTCATTATACATATATATATTTAACTCATATATTTCACTATATTTTGATATATCTTTTCTAGGCTTTTTAACATTACCTCTTTCTATTCCAAATACTTCTAATGTTCTTTCTTTTTGTGTTGTTATTAAATCATATGTTTTTTCATCATATTTCTTACTCCAGTTTAATACTTCTTCATATAGTTTTTCTGTTGTAAGTCTTGATATATAGTTTTTAGAAACATCTAATAATTTAACACTATCAAAAAGTGCCCCTGCAACTCCCATTTTTCCTATTTTAAAATCAAATTCTGTAATATCTTTATCTGGATTTTGTTTTCTCCACATTTCAAAATTTGAGTTCATTACATTTAAGAAATATTCTTCTATTGCATCTACTGGTACACCTTCTTCTAAATAGTATGATGCTTTTGCTTCTGGATCTTTTCTCTTACTTAATTTTCTTCTATTTCCATTATCTAATTTTTGAAGTGGTGCTGGATGTGCATATTTAGGTACATCAAATCCAAGTGTTAAGAATAATCCTACATGTAGTGCTACAGATGGAAACCATTCATCTGTCCTTATAACCAAGTTTGTTCCCATTAAATGATCATCTATAACATGTGCAAAATGATATGTTGGAAGTCCATCTTTTTTAATTATTACTATATCTTGATCATCTTGTGGAAGTTCTAATTTTCCTTTAACTAAATCTGTTATTATTATTTTCTTATTATAGTCTCCTTCAGACTTAAATCTTAAAACATAAGGTATACCTTCTTTTATTTTTTCAATTGCTAATTCTGCTGGCATATCCCTATATTTTGACCAAAGTCCATACATTCCTGTCCTTAATTTTGATGCTCTTTGTTTTTCTCTTACTTCTTCTAATTCTTCCTTAGTGTAAAAACATGGATATGCTTTTCCTTCTTCTATTAAATGTTTTGCATATGCCATATATATTTCTTTTCTTTGGCTTTGAATATATGGTCCATATTGTCCAAATTCTTCTATTTTACCATTATTTATTCTTACACCTTCATCTGGTATTAGATTATAGTTTTGCATTGTTTTTACTATTTCTTCTATACCATTTTCAATACCTCTTTCAGTATCTGTGTCTTCTATTCTAAGATAAAATATTCCACCTGTTCTTTTTGCCATCATCTTACTTACAAGTGCTGTATATACTCCACCTGTATGCATAAAACCAGTAGGACTAGGTGCAAATCTTGTTACATATGCCCCTTGTTTTAATTCTCTTTTTGGATATTTTTCTTCATAATATGATATATCTTTTAATTCTATACCATTAAAGATTAAATCTGCTAATTCTTTTCTTAATTTTTTTTCATTATCATCCATTATACACCTCTATTTAATAATACCTTTATTTAATTATACTTCTACAATTATTGGAAGTATCATAGGATCTCTTTTTGTCTTTTTAAATATATATTTTTGTAGCTTATTCTTAACTATAGCTTTTACTGTTGACCATTCTTTTTCTTCTAAGTCATTAATTTCTACTTTAACTAATTCTTTTAAAGTTTGAAGTAATTCTTCATTTTCTCTTACATATACAAATCCTCTTGAAATTATATCAGGATCTGATATAAGGCCTCCTGTTTCTTGTGAAAGGTTAAGAACTACTATTATAAGTCCATCTTGTGAAAGCATTTGTCTGTCTCTTAAAACAATGTTTCCAACATCACCAACTCCGAAGACCATCTACAAATGTCTTACCTGCTTCTACTTTACCTGTAAATTTAGCTTCTTTTTCTGATACTTCTAATACTTTACCGGTTTTCCATTATCATTATATTTTTCTTGTCTATACCCATTTCTACTGCTGTGGCTCTATGTGCATATAATTGTCTTATTTCACCATGTACTGGTAAGAAATATTTAGGTTTTACAAGTTCTAATAATAATTTTTGTTCTTCTTGGCAAGCATGTCCTGATACGTGAATATGTTCTAAAGACGAATATACAACTTCTACTCCTCTTTTCATTATACTGTTTATAACCTTTGATACACTTGGTTCATTACCTGGTATTGGTGTTGCAGATATTACTACTAAGTCATTTTGTTGTAATTTTATCTTCTTATGTTGTCCTACTGCTATTCTTGTAAGTGCTGACATAGGTTCACCTTGACTTCCTGTTGTTAGTATAAGTAGTCTATGATCTTCTATAGTGTTTATAAGATCTAAGTCTACAAACATTTCATCTGGTGCATCTATATAATCAAGTTCTCTTGCAATTTCAAGCATTTTTTCCATTGATCTACCTGATACTGCAACTTTTCTTCCATATTTTCTAGCTAGGTTCACAAGTCCTTGTACCCTGTTTACATTTGATGCAAATGTTGCAACAATTATTCTCTTCTTACAATTTTCAAACATCTTATCAAATACTTTACCTACAGAAGATTCAGACATTGTAAATCCTTTTCTTTCTGCATTTGTACTATCTGATAATAATGCTAAAACTCCTTCTCTTCCAAGTTCACCAAGTCTTGATAAGTTCATATGTTTACCATCTACTGGTGTATATTCTATCTTAAAGTCACCTGTATGTATAATTGTTCCTACATCTGTTTTAATTGCAAGCATTGCTGAATCTGGAATACTGTGTGCTGATGCTATAAACTCTACTGAGAATTTACCAAGTTTAATTATATCACCAAATTCTACAACATTTAGTTCTGCTTTTGCATCTAAATTATGTTCTTTAAGTTTAGAATTTATAAGACCTATTGTAAAGGCTGTTGAATATATTGGCACATTTACCTTTTTAAGTAAATATGGTATTGAACCTATATGATCTTCGTGACCATGTGTTATAACAAGTCCTTTTATTCTATCTATATTTTTTTCTATATATGTAAAATCTGGAATAACAATATCTACTCCAAGCATATCATCTTCTGGGAATGCAAGTCCACAGTCTACAATTATTGCTTCATTATTATATTCAAATACTGTTATGTTTTTTCCTATTTCTTCAAGTCCACCAAGTGGTATTATTTTAATTGAATCCTTATTCCCACTTACTTTTGTATTCTTAACATTATTATTCTTTTTAACTACATTATTACTATTATTATCAGTATTTTTCTTATTTACTACTTTTTTAGTAATAGGTTTCTTCTTTCTTATTTTCTTTTCTTTTTCACTTACTATACTTTTTGTTCCTACATTAGTGATATTAGTTTCTTCATGTTCTTTTATTCTTCTACTTCCCATCTAATATCTCCTTTTTCTCTTCTATTTTATATATTTGTTCATATACTAAAAATCACTTAAGATATCTACCTTAAGTAACCTATATTTTACACGCAAAAATAGCATGTAAAAATACATCTTTTATTACTTTTTATCTTACTTTGTCTTTATTCTATTTAATTTTATCATTTTAATTTATTTGATTTTTTTATTTAATTTTAATTATTTTACTATTTATCACTAACAATGTATGTATTTTCCCGTACCATACATTTTCTTGTATTTTTTCCGAACATATTATATATAAGTACCTTTATTATATATAAATATATAAATGTTGTCAAATTAATAATTTTAAGGTTAATTATCATTTGAAACGAACCACTACAACTATTATTCAATAGAAAAAGACCCTTTCAGGTCTTTTATTTATTACTATGTTCAAAGATTTTTTTTAATTTTCTTTTCTCTGATAGAGTCATTTTATAATGCATATCTGCACTAAGTTTTCTCCACTTTTTAATTAAATTACAAATTCGATTAAATTTTTCTATTTTTACTATCTTTTTATTATTTTTATTACAATACTTTTTATATGTATTATAATCTTTAAAAACATCCTCAAAGAACAAATGAATATATTTGTCCTTAATTGGGTATCCATAAATTTCTTCAATCTTATTCTGAATCTTAGCTCTCCCATCATAGTATTTATGAATTTCTTCACTTAATTGGTGGTATCTCCATCTTAATATATCAGTTATATAGATTGATGTAAATTTATTAACACTAAATGGGGAAAATGATAACATTCTTTTGTCTTGTCCCCTAAGTATTTTGTGTATTTTAACATTTGCCTTATTATTTTTGACAATTAGATTTATAATAAATCTCTCTATCTCTTTCCGCTCTTGAATTAATTCTTCATAATTCATATTTTCTATTTTTTTCATATTCATTTTCCTCCATGTTTTTTGTATTAAGATAGGCTAGAAATTCTATTCTAGCCCTCATCTAACTCCATTTTTACTCCTATTTAATGGATTATTATGTATTACTTTATGTTCCTCCTAATTAAGATATAATTAGGCTAAAATAATAGATATAGAAGTCTTTCTTCCTATAAGCTTATTCTTAAATAAATGGATAAAATTAAGAATTATTGTATATTAAAATCAAATTTAATATGCAAAACCTTATAAGTTTCTATATTATTACTTTACTTCCACAAAGATGTTCTGAATATATACTACACTCTTTAATATTTATTAAATAGCTCATATATCTCATCATATATAATATAACACTTTCCGATAATTATGTCAACAGGATTAATACTCTAATATCTTATGAGGTGTTCCTCCTGCATTAGATGCATTTGTACTTTTTTGTAATTTAGTTGTTGGTCTTAATCTTACAACACTTCTTAAAGATAATATCCCCCCATAGCCTGGTGCAAACATTCTATCTCCCATTGCAGTTCCATCATCATAATATATCATTCCATCTACTCTAGTTGCTCTCCAAGATTCTGAAGTCATTTCACCTAAAACATGTTCTGCTTTACCATAATCCGAAAATGGATATACAATGTAATAACCTGATCTTTTTATTGTAATATTTTGTGTTAATGTTGTTTCTATCTGATTAGGTTCCAATAATTCTGTGATTATACTATCACTTCTACTCTTATTATTTTGTGACTGCATATAATCAATTGTATCAATTTTGTCTCCTATATTTTTATTCATAATAATTTCTTCTGATATACTCATTTGCCTTTTATGATTTTCTGGCGTAGTATTTAGCCAATATTCATCATCTTCCCAATTAAGACTTCTTGCATATATTCCTTTACTTGGTTTACTATATAATTTTTTAGCGATATCATTTAACAGGAATACTCCATTATTATAGCCTTGAGATAAATTTAAACCTATTTCTTTAGTTGTTGAATCACTAATAATATCCATACTTCCGTCATCATATTTTCTAAGTATCCTCCATCTCAAATTTTCTTGTGGAATGTCATCATTATGTGCTCCAGTATATTTGAAAGCCACTCTTTCTTGTGGATATGGCGTTGATACAGTATCTGGAACATAATCTATATAATCTCCTATCTCTATATCATCTCTATTATATTCTGGAGATGCAATTTCTTTTATTTCAACTTTTCCCTTGTTATCAACTATATAATTAGTATTTTCTATTGTAACTTTCATTGGAAATGTTGTACTTGTTATAGTAGTATTAAACTTATTTTCTATTTCATTTTTTACTGTATTAAATTCTAATGATCCTTTTTCATTAATAGTTCCGAAGTACCATTGTCTGTAATCTTTCTTTTGTTTCTGCTTGTTGTGATTCCTTTTTAGCCTTACTTGCCTTAACAATTAATCCATTCTCACCTAATGCCATTTGTATTGCTATTGCTGCTAATAATAACATTATAACTATTGTTATAACTAGCGCAAGTAATGTTATTGCTTCTTTTCTTTTTGTCTTTTGTATAATTTTCATTTTCTTTCCTTTCATATTTGCTAATATATACTATACATTTTCTTACCATTTCTTTTTTTTCCTTACTTACTAAGTTTATAATTATTTCTGCTTTCTTATTTAAGTAATTATTTTCAGAAATAAAATATAAATTATTTCCTTTTAAGTGTATTTTCCAAAGTCTATATTTGAAATTCATTTCTTTCAATTTTACATTCCTGTAAAGTATCTTTTGAAAATCTAATAATGAATCCAACAAATTTTCAAATTCTTGCTTGTCTAAATTAATTAAATTTTCTAATATTTTAAAATCATATGATATTTTTAAATCATTATATTTACATTTTAAGTAATTTATTTTATTTTTAAACTCACTTACCCTATATTTCAATTCTGGCATTTTCATTCTTTTATTTCCCATCTCTATCATCTCCTCTTAGTCCAAAAATTATTAGACTAATATTATTTACTATGATTTATAATTTAAGAAAGAGAATATATTTATATCCTCTTTCATTTATCTTTATAAGATTCTTCTTGTTATGATAATTTTATTATTACTTTTTAAATTATTTTTTAAAGTTACTTCTTGTTTTATATTTCTATTCCGAGAAATTATTGTCATTTTATTGTTCTCAACATCTATTCGCCATAAACTCTGCTGAAATTTTTCCAGTCGTTTATCATTAACCAGATTCATTTCGAATGACTCTAGGTTTCTCAATAAACTTTCAAATTCATATCTTTCTATGAAAATAACATTATTAATCACTTCCGGATTATAATAAATCCGTATATTAGCTTTCCTTAACGAATATACCCTTTCCTTAAATTTTTTCACTCTTTCTTTCATTTCTTGTAATGATACTTTCTTTTTCTTTTTCATTGTCATCACTCTCCTCTAGTTTTAAAATTTTTTCAAACTATCTATCTAATTTATTTTACATATTATAATATCACATTTATTATATTTGTCAATTTTAGCTCCTTTGTTCGTATATTATTCACGAACTCCTCATCATGTTCTATAAATATAAGTGTAGGATTTGTACTTAATATTAATTCTTCAAGCTGTATTCTAGACATAACATCAATATAGTTAAGTGGTTCATCCCATATAAATATATGTGCTTTTTTAGATAAGCTTGATGCTATCATAATCTTTTTCTTTTGACCATCACTATATTTATCTATATCTATATTATATAGGTTACTTGGAAAGTTTAATCTTGCAAGTGTTGATTTAAATATATGTTCATCTATATCTTCTTTTATTATATATTCTTTTAGATTTCCTTTTAATCCTGATATATCTTGTCCTACATATGATATTTTTAGGTCTTTTGGTTTTACTATATTACCTACATAATTTGTTAATTTACCTAATATTATATTTATTAATGTAGATTTTCCGACTTCCATTTTTACCTGTTATTACTAATCTATCACCTTTTTCTAGTTCTAAATTAATATTTTTAAATACATAATTTTTATCATCATATGTATATCCCAAATCTTCAAGCCTTATTAGTGTATTTTTATGATGTTCTATAGTATTTAATATTAATGGTATTTTCTTATCTACATTTTTAAGTAATTTTTCTTTTTCTTCTATAGCCTTTTCTTTTCTTCTTTCTATATTTTTAGAAGTCTTCATCATTTTTGCTGCTAAATGTCCAATATGTCCTTTATCAGCATGACTACTTTCTTTGCCATATTTACTACTTTCTACACTATCAGACCATCTTTTTGTATTTTCTTGTGCAACTTTAAGTTTTTTTATCTCTCTTTTTAATTTTTCATTTTCAACTTGTTCATCTTTTTCTTTCCTCTTATAATTTTCATACCATGAACTAAAATTACCACTTTGTACTTCTATATCTGTATTGTTTATTGATATTATATGGTCTACTGTATTATCTAAAAATCTTCTATCATGTGATATTAATATATATCCTTTTTTCTTGTTTAAATATTTAGCAAGTATTTCTCTTCCTTCTCTATCTAAATGGTTTGTTGGTTCATCTATTAATAATACCCCTTCTTCTTTTAGAAAAAATATAGCAAACAATATTTTTATCCTCTGACCATGTGATAATGTTTTAAAAGGCCTATATAATAATTCTGTATCAATCCCTAACATATTTAGTTCTTTAAATAATTTCCAATCTTCCGCAAACATAACATGCTTATAGTATAAGTCTATCCCCATATTATTATAGTCTTCTTCTGTTATAATAGGTGGAAATTTTATAAGCTTATCACTACTTATTATTTTTCCCTGATATTTTTCTTCACCTAATAATAGTTTAAACAATGTACTTTTTCCGAATACCGTTTTTACCAATTAGTCCTATCTTCCAGTTTGTATCAATACTAAATGATATATCTTCAAATATATTATCACTCCCTGGATATGCAAATGTTAATTTTTCTATTTTAATTATTGACATATATACCTCCTTTTTAGAACTTACTTCAATATAAAGACATATTAAAAACACCATTTTAGAATATAGAATACTCCAAAATGGTATGTACATTAATATCTATATAACCATATACTTATAATTCTTCATATTATACAAGTTATAGTTATAGTTATAGTTATAATTATTATTATTATATTATTATTATAATAAGTGTAAAAAATATTTTAAGAAAATTATAAGAAGTATTAATAATACTAATATTAATAATAGGTCTGTTTTTTCATCTTCTGTCATACCTAATGAGCTTTCATTCTTCACAACTTCTTTCTTATTATCTTCTTCTAATTTTTGTACTTTTTTAATATTTTTTTTAGTTTCTGAAGTTTCTTTTTTTGTTTTTGTATTTTGTTTTTTAGCTTTTACTTTGTTTTCTTCTTTCTTCATCTGTAACTCCTTAAAATTTAATTCTCATATATTTATTATAACCACATTATTTTATTTATTCAATATATATTCTTTTTCTTTACATTATTATAATATTTAAATTATTATTTTAAATTTAATTCTTATCTTTATCTTCATTTTTATTCTTACTTTTTATTTTGTTTTTATTTTCTTTTTTCGTTCTTCTTCTCTATCTAAATGAATCTTTAAATATTTACCTGTATATGACTCTTCTTCTTTCATTATCTTTTCAGGTGTTCCTTTTGCAATTATAGTTCCACCAGCTTCTCCACCTTCTTTACCTAAGTCTATTATATAGTCTGCTGTTTTTATAAGGTCTAAATTGTGTTCAATTATTACTGCTGTATTACCTGCATCTACAAGTCTATTTAAGATTTCTATTAGTTTTGCTATATCATCTATATGTAGTCCTGTTGTTGGCTCATCTAATACATATAATGTTTTTCCTGTTGACCTTTTAGAAAGTTCTGTTGCAAGTTTAATTCTTTGTGCTTCTCCGCCGTGATAATGTTGTTGATGATTGTCCGAAGTTTTATATATCCGAAGTCCTACTTCTTCTAATACCTTAAGCTTGTTTTTAATCTTAGGTACATGTTCAAAAAGTGTTAACGCATCTGTTACTGTCATATCAAGTACATCCGCTATTGTTTGTCCTTTGTATCTTACTTCTAATGTCTCATAATTATATCTTTTCCCTTGGCAAACATCACATGGCACATATACATCTGGTAAAAAATGCATTTCTATTTTTTTAACACCATCTCCTGAACAACTTTCACATCTACCACCTTGTACATTAAATGAAAATCTACCTTTTGCATAGCCTCTCATTTTAGCTTCATTTGTTGTTGCAAATATATCCCTTATATCATCAAATACTCCTGTATATGTAGCTGGATTTGATCTTGGTGTTCTTCCGGATTGGTGATTGATCAATCCCTATTATCTTATCTATATTTGATATTCCTGTTATTTTCATACATTTACCAACATTCATAAATGTATTGTTAAGCTCTTTATATATTCCCTTATACATAACCTCATTTATAAGGGATGATTTTCCGTGAGCCCGATACTCCTGTTACACATACCATCTTTCCGAAGTGGTATATCTACAGATACATCTTTTAGATTATTTTCTTTAGCTCCAACTATAGATATTTTCTTTCCACTTCCTTTTCTTCTCTTTTTAGGAACTTCTATTTCTTTTTCTCCAGATAGATATTTACCTGTTATACTATTTTCATTTTTCATTATTTCATCAATAGTTCCTTCTGCTACTAAATATCCACCATTTCTTCCTGCTACAGGCCCTATATCTAAAATATAATCTGCTTCTCTCATTGTATCTTCATCATGTTCTACTACAATTACTGTATTTCCGAAGATTTTTTAATTTTCTTAATGTTCCGAAGTAATTTATCATTATCTCTTTGGTGAAGTCCGTATACTTGGTTCATCTAATATATATAATACCCCTGTAAGCCCTGAACCTATTTGTGTTGCAAGCCTTATTCTTTGTGCTTCTCCGCCCTGATAATGTTCCTGCTTGTCTTGCTAGGCTTAAATATCCGAAGTCCTACATCTAATAGGAATGTTAATCTCTTGTTTAGTTCTTTTAATATTTCTTCTGAAATTATTTTTTCTGTTTCTGTAAGTTTAAGCTCTTTTAAATATTTAAGTATATTTTCAATACTCATTGTTGTAAGTTCATATATATTTTTATCACCTACAAATATGTTTAAAACTTCTTTTTTTAGTCTTTTTCCTTCACATACATGACATGGCATTTGTCTCATATACATTTCGTAAAAGCGTCTTGCTCCTTCTGATTTTGTTTCATTATGTCTTCTTTCAAGTATTGGTATTACTCCTTCAAAAGGTTGTTCAAATTTTCTTGTTCCTCTTGCATTTGAATATTCAAACTCAATTATTTCTGTTCCTGTTCCATATAATATCTTATTTACAAAATCTTCAGGTAAATTTTTAATCTTTACTCCTTTTATTTTAATTCCATAATGTTTTGCAATACATTCAAAATACATTTTTGCTACAGTATCGTTTTTCATCATTGTACTTGCTCCAAATGCTTTTACACCATCATATAATGTTTTTTCTTTATCTGGAATTATCATTTCTGGATCTATTTTTAAAAGATGTCCAATACCTAAACAACTTTCACATGCTCCTTGTGGTGCATTAAATGAAAATAATCTTGTGTTTATATCTGTATATGTTCCTCCGATGTTCAGGACATGCATAATTTCCGGTTAAATTTATGTTTTTCTTTCAAATCATCTATTATAACATTATTATCAGCATGTTTCATTGCTATTTCTATTGATTCTGCAAGTCTTGTACGTATTCCTTCTTTTATAACAAGTCTATCTACAACTATATCAATATTATGTTTCTTATTCTTATCTAAAGCTATTTCATCAAAAGATAGGTCTTTTTGTTCTCCATCTATTATAGCTCTTACAAATCCCATCTTTTGTATATTTTCTATAGTTTTCTTATGTTCTCCTTTTTCATCTCTTATTATTGGTGAAAGTATTTGTATTCTTTTTCCTTCTTCAAAATTTAATACTTTTTCTACAATTTGATCAACAGATTGTTTTTCGATTGGTCTTGAACATATTGGACAATACATTTTCCCTATTCTTGCATATAACAGTCTTAAATAATCATATATTTCTGTTACTG
The DNA here is from genome assembly GCA_963546185.1 of uncultured Eubacteriales bacterium. Taxonomy (GTDB): domain Bacteria; phylum Bacillota; class Clostridia; order TANB77; family CAG-508; genus JABCPO02. Next base: position 11,599 of record CAUULU010000012.1, read on the forward strand.
TTCCAACTGTTGATCTTGGATTATTTGATGTTGTTTTTTGTTCTATTGCAATAGATGGTGAAAGTCCTTCAATCTGCCTTACATTAGGTTTTTCCATTGTTCCTAAAAACTGTCTTGCATATGCTGATAAACTTTCTATATATCTTCTTTGTCCTTCTGCATATATTGTATCAAATGCAAGTGATGATTTTCCGTGAACCTGATACTCCTGTTATAACAACTAACGAATTTTTAGGTATATTAACATCTATATCTTTTAAATTATGTTCTTTTGCTCCCCTTATTTTTATATATTCCATTTACTTATTCCCCAATCTTTTATCTTTCAAATTTAATATATTTATATATATGTACTGATAATGCTATTATTGTTCCTATTAAAACCATTGTTTTAAATAGGTTTTCATCTTTTTCTGCATTTTCTAATATTTTTCTATCTTCCTCTTTCTTTTGTTCTCTTTCAATATCACTTTCTGCATTATTTTCCTTTGTAATTTCATCTTTGTTTTGAGTATCTCTTATATTATTAAATATCTCATCTATATCTTTTGAAGTTATTACTGTTAAATTTTCTTTTGCTTTTTCAGCTCCTGTTTGATTAGATTGATTATTAGATTCACTAGTCAAATTATTATTTCCACCATTTTTTCTGTCTATATTTGTTTCAGATACTTTTCCTTCTATATTATTACTATTTCCATTATTAGTACTATTATTAGAACTACTTGTATTTTGTACATCATTCCCAACTTCTACAACAACTTTTTTTATTATAGAAGAATATTTATCTACTATACGACTTGTTGTTGTATAATTATAATATATATTCATTTCTGTTGTTCCCTTAGACATTCCTTTTATTTCTACAAATACTTTATTTGGTAAACTTTCAGATGTATATGTTTTTATAATTGCTGTATTTGCATTGTTTTTTCTAACCTTATCTATCTGTAATATATACTTTCTATCTATAGTATATACTAGTTCTTTTTGTTCTCCTTGATTTAATTTAACCCTTGTTTCTCCTATTATATCTTTTTCTTCAAGTCCATATATTGTAATCATATTACATATTAGATATGTCATTATATATATGAAAATAAGCACAATATGTGCTTTTTTCTTATTTATTTTTTTACATTTGTAATATTTAATATTTTTCAGATTATTTTGCATATACTACTACTCTTTTTCCTTCTTCTGCATTTGTTATTAATGTTAATTCCTTTTTATTCTTATCTTCTATTTTTTCTATATCATCTGTATTAACTTTTTTAACACTATTTATTTCATAATTATATTCTTTACCATTTACTACAAGTACAATTTTTTCACCTTTTTTAAGTTCTTCTAATTTTGAAAGTCTTCCTTCTACATTTTGTGATGCTATTACTAAATGTTGTTTTTCTGGTTCTATATTTGTTCTTGTTCCTAATAATATAACACTTTCTTCTATTTTCTTAGCATTGTTTATAACATTATATTCTTTTCCTGCTATTTTAAGTTTTATATTATATTTAGATTCACCTTCTGTAACATTTACTCCATTATTTTCATTATTAGAATTTTCTTCCTGTTTTTTTTCTTCTTTTTTACCTTCTAATAATAATACTTTTTCTACTGGTATAAATGTGAAATATTTTAATATTTCTGGTTTTTTAACTCTTATTATTGCATATGATACAACTATTATAATTATTAATACTTCTATTATCATTAATGACATATATAATATATTTTTCTTTTCATGTACAACTTTTGTGTCTTCATCATGAATGTTTTCAAATACTTCTTTCTTAGGCATAATTGGTTTTCCTTCAATATCTATATTATCAATATTTGAACTGTATTCTAATTCTTTAGAATCAATCCCTATTTTTTTAGCTTCATCTTTATCTATTGCAACTTCACTTTCTTCTAATAATAAGTTTGATAATACTGTTTCTTCTTTCATAACCTTATCATCATTTAATTTATTCATATATCTTTCACTATAACTTCTTTCTTTCTTATAGTCTTTTCTAGACATATTATTTTTACCATATTCTATCTTATTATTATTATTCATATTGAAAAAATCTTCTAATGCTTTTTTTTGTTGTTCAGAAACTTCAAACTTTCTTGCATAAATACTATTATTATTACTATTTTGAATATCTGTTGTATTTTGATTTGTATTTAAATCTCTTTCTTCAACTTTTTTTTCCTCATTTGATTCTTTTTTTGTAAAGCTAAATGAACTCTTATTATTTTCAAATTTTTCTGCTATTCTTCTAAGAATCTCACTATTTTCAGCTCTTCTTTTTCTTCTTTCTTCAAAATTATCTTCTTCTGTTTTCTCTCTTCTACGATTTCTCATATATTTCCCTCTTTAATCTTTTAAATATTAAATACATTTTTTAAATGTCTATTACATTTTATCTGGCATTTCTATTCCTAATATATTCATACCATTTACTAATATTTTACTTGTTATTATACATATAATACTACCAAGTTTTCTTAAGTTTACATCATCTGTACTTATTCTATGTTTATTATAATATTGATTAAATGCTTTTGCTAAATCAAGTAAATATGATGTTAATATACTTGGTTCATATTTTTCTGCTGTTTGTTTTAAAACATTTTCATATTCATATATATTTTTAAATATATTATATACTTCATCTGAATTAAGTATTTCTTTATCCATATTTGCAAATATGTCTTTTAAGTTTTCTTCCATATTTTCTTTTAAATTAGAAATATTATCATTATATGTTTCTTCTACATTTTTAAGTATACTATTTATTCTTACATTTACATATTGTATATATGGTGCAGTATCCCCTGTAAAATCTAATACATTTTCCCATACAAATACACTATCTTTTATTAGTGTTGTTGAAAGATTTGAGAATATTAATGCTCCAATCCCTACCTTTTTAGCAACTACAGCTTTTTCTTCTTCTGTAAGTTCATTTTTTTCATCTAATATTTGTTTTGTTCTTGATATACATTCTTTTATAAGGTCTTCTACTTTTACTACATTTCCGAAGTCTTGTAGACATCTTACCTGTTGGAAGACTAACCATTCCATATGGTATATGTTTAGCTCCATCTAAGTATTTTTTATCTACTCCTAATTTTTTCATTATTGCAAATAATTGTTTAAAATGTAAAATTTGTTCTGATGCTACAACATATAATGATTTAGTAAAATCATATGTTTTTATTCTGTATAGGAATGTTGCAATATCTCTTGTAATATACATACTAGAACCATTTGATTTTTCAACTAGTGCAAATCCTGCTCCTTCATCTTCTAAATCAATTACTTTTGCTCCTTCTGAAACTTGTGTTATTCCTTTTTCATCAAGCATTTTTATAACATCTTTCATATCTTTTGAATATGCTGATTCTCCTCTATAACTTTCAAAATGTACATTTAAATAATCATATATTCTATTAAATTCTTTTAAACTAAGATCTATAAACTTCTTCCAAATTCTAGTCATTTCTTCATCACCTTCTTCTAGAAGTTTAAAATTATCTCTACATTTTTCTAATACTTTTTCATCTTCTCCGGCAAAGCTTATTTATTCTTACATATATATCTGTTAAATCTTCTATAGGATGTTCATCAAAAGTATATTCATCTTTCCATAGATTATATCCTTCTATAAGCTTACCAAATTGTGTTCCATAATCACCTAAATGATTTATTCCTTCTACTGTATATCCGAAGTGCTCTGAAAAGTTTTGCAAACATACCACCTATTACTGTTGTTTTTAAATGTCCTATATGGAATTGTTTTGCAATATTAGGTGATGAATAATCTATTAACACAACTTTTCCTTCATTTTCCTTATTAAATCCTATTTTTTCTTTGCTTACATTTTTAACTGCTTCTAACATAATATATTCTCTATTTAAGAAAATATTAACATATCCGTTTATAACCTCTATTTTTTCTATATAATTTAAGTTTTCTTTTTCTAAATTTTCTGCTATTTCATTTGCTATATCTATTGGTGATTTTCTAAATATCTTAGCAAGCGCAAAACATGTAATTGATAGATCTGAACTGCTTCCTTTACTTTTTTCTACCATTGTCCCTAAATTAACATCTAGATTTCCTTCTACCCCATGTTTTTCTTTCATGTTTTTTAATATTGTTTCTAATTTACTTATAATATCTTCTTTTATTTCCATATTAATCTCTTCTTTCTATTGGTTTTGTTGATAGTTCTATTATTTTATCTATATTGTCATCTTTTGCAATTATATTTGTATGTTCTTCATTACATTTTATACACCTATATAATATAACCTCTCCTTTTTTCTTTTTCATATATCCTATAGGTTTCATAAGTCCTTTACATTCATTTTTCCTATCTCCTGGAAAAATATCTAAATGTTTTGAATATAGGCAATATGGACAGTGATCTCTTGCTGTATATCCGAAGTTTTTTAACTTTTTTACCACAATTCTCACATTTAAATTCTTCATCTATCATTTTAAAGCTCATATATACTTCCTGTTAAAAATTCTCTTATAAGTGAATTATTTGGTACTAAATTATCATCAATGTCTTCAAAATATTGTAAGAATGATAATAATCTTCTTGCTTCACTATATTCTTCTTTATCATCTGTTATCTCTTCTAGAAGTGGTACTATATGTTTTTTAAGTGCCGCTATCTCGTAAATAACTGATGAGTTAAACATATAATCTGCCTCTTCTTGGTATGGGAATATGTTTTTCTTTTCCCCTCTTCTTACTGAATACCACATTTTAAGAGTATGAAGCGCATTATAGTTTCTTGTATGATAATCTCTTACTATTCTTCTTATAAGTCTTGTGTCTGTTGATGATATTCTATTAAAATAGTCTACATTAAGTGTTGTTAAAGCACTTATATATATCTTATACTTGTTCTTCTTATCAATTCTTTCTGTTAATCTATCATTTAAACAATGTATACCTTCTAATAATAATATCTCATCATGTTCTAATTTTGTCTTCTTACCTGAATATTCTTTCTTACCAGTTTTAAAGTTAAATGTTGGCATTTCTACTTCTTCTCCATTAAGAAGTCTTTCTAAATGATCATTAAAAAGTGGTATATCTATAGCATTAATATCTTCAAAATCATAATTTCCGATGTTCATCAAGTGGTGTATCTTCTCTTTCTACAAAATAATTATCTACAGATATCATTACAGGTTTTATACCTGAAAGTCTTAATGCTGTTGTTAATTTTCCTGCAAATGTAGTTTTTCCAGATGATGATGGTCCTGCTATAAGTATCATCTTAACATCTTTTTTCTTTAATATTTCAGATGATAATTCTGCTATTTTCTTTTCATGAAGTGCTTCTGATAATAATATAACATCTTTCATGTTTTCTTTTATCTTTGTATTTAATTGATGTATAGTACTTACTTTTAATAATGAATATATATTATTATATTCATCTAAAGCACTTTTTAGCTTATTATTTTCTTTAAACTCTCCAACTTTATCTAATCCATTTACAGGATCTGGATATCTTACTAATATTCCTTCTTGATATTTTTCAAGTTTAAATGTTTTAAGTCTTCCTGTTGATATTGGCATTACTCCATAAAAATAATTAAAATATCCGGTCACAGAAATATAATTTAACCTCATTTTTCACATCTTTTTGAAGCATTCCTCTTAATGACCTATTTTTAGCATAAAATTCTTCAGATTCTTCTTTTGTAAATGATTTTTTAATTATTTCATAATCTTTATTTACTATGTTTTTCATTTCAAGTTCGATATCTTTAATCATATCTTCTGTAAGCTCAATATTTGTAATATTTACATACATTGCATTATGAAGTTGATATTCTGTACGTATCTTAGCATTTGGGTATAATCTATTTATTGCCATACATAATATATATAACAGTCCCCTAATATATATCATCTTACCATCTTCTGATGTCATATCTAAAAATTTAAGCTTAGCTGATTTTTGTGGTCTATGTTTTAATGATTTTATACTATTACCATATCTTATAGCAAGTATATTATAATCTTTCTCTATAATATCACTAAATCTATCTAATACTGATTCTACTCCATTAAAACTATATTCTTTTCCGTTATATGTAACTATTATTTCATTTTCTTTTTCCATTTCTTTTTTAGTTACACTCCCTTTTATTTCCCTTATATCTTTTTTTATTCTTAAACTCTTTTTTCTTTTGTCCATTTTTCCCCTTATCTTCCATGTATTTATTCTTACTTCAATTAATATGCTAATATATAATTATATAATAAACATTTTTACTAAAAATATAGATATTATTATTGATATATAACCAATAATTCTTAATTTAAATACCATATCATTCCTATTTTCATTCATAAAATATCTTTTTACTATATTTCTAGTATCAAATACTAATAATGTTGATATTGCAAATATAACTGCAATTAATAATTTTATAAATATCATTTTTTACCTATTTCTATTTTGTTTTCTTCTACTTTTTCTTTACTCTTTTGCTTATTTTCTAGCTTATTTAAATATATTAATACTGCTATATCTATTATTATAGCAATTGCTAATATTACAAAGTTTATTGTGTTTATAAAATCTATTTGCCTTTTTAATACACATTCTAATATATTTATAATTATACATATAATTGTTATAACTAAAATAACTTTAAAACTATGTTTTCTATTCTTTATTTCATTATTTTTATCTTCTATCTTTTTCTTCATAATTTTCTCCAAATATCTATATTAATTATAATACACAAATTCATCTCTATGATATCATATATATATTTTTTTTTAAAGCAATTAACCTTTAAAAAGAGCATTATTTTTCTTATAAATAACACTCTTTTCCTATTTTTAATATATATTTTAAATGTATATTATATATACTTATATCTTTATATAAACTTAATTATTATCTCTATTATTCCCTATATTATTATTTTTCTTTTCCTTTTCATATATTCTTTCCACCTTATTATAGAAATATTCCTTATCACATACAAGTGAAATTGTTCCTATAAATAAATATAATGTAATTCCTATTATAAATGAGTTCATTTGTACACTGTAATTTGTTATATATTCTACACTTCTACTATTTATATAACTATATATAGGCATTGCCATTATTTGTTCTAGTTGATTTCCGAACTGCTCCTAAAATTATAAATGTTAATAAGTACATAATAGTATCATATGGGATTAATAAACAGAATGTATATACTATATATACATATAATGAGATAATTCCTATTAATGAAATTAGCTGTTGCACATAATTAACATTATATAAAATAGATACAATGCTTTTTTCTGAAACACCAATTATATTTAGATTTAATCCAATTATATTATACATATTTTTAAATATTCCTATAGTAATTAAATATCCTATAATTCCTACTACTATTGAGGCAGTCATAATAATTATAATTGATAACATTTTTGAAATATGTATATTTAAATGTCCATATTTCTTCATCTTTTTTATTATTTCTTTATTCTTTATATCATATAATGCTATTGTAACTGCATATAATCCAATAACTACAAGTATTATTCTAGACATTGTATATATATAACTATTTATAGCATTTTCTTTTATAAGCCCCTGCTTATATTCCTTATACTCTTTTATATCCTTTTCTAAAAGCTCATAATTTATACCATTTGTTACTCTTGTAATATTCATTATATTATTATATGACTCTTTTACTCTATATACATGTACATATCCTGTTAATATACTAATTACTAATATTACTACTAATAACATCTTTATATATCCTTTTTGACATTGTCTTAATAGCTCCTCTTTTATTATATTTAGTCTCATATTTCACCTTCCTTTTAAAAAGCACAAAAAGCCAGTAACAATTTAATAATTATTTCTGGCTTTTCCTTTTATATTATTCAATTTATTATATTTTTTATTTAGCTTAAAATTCCACATATAATCTCCTACAAATATATATGTTTACTATATATAATATAATTACATATTATACTTATAAAATATCAATGTCAATTTTTTTAACAAATTATTCATAATTCTCGAATTATAATAAGCTAAATTATCTAATTACCTTATGTATTCAGGTAATATATAATAATTTGTAGCATTAGTACACCCAAAAAACATTTTATCTACATTTCCATCATTTTCTTTAACTGTTTTAGCTTTAATTATTATATTATTAGGAATATTATTTATTTTACTGCAATAAGAAAATGCTGAGTTAAAACTATTTATTTTTATATTATATTTAAATAAATTTTCTGGGATTTGTACCAGTTTTATACAGTATGTAAATATGTGATCAAATCTCTCTGCTTCTACATTATATTTAAATAAATTCTCTGGGATACTTGTTATACTAGTTGTTTGAAATGCATAACTAAAATCTCTAGCTAATATATTATATCTAAATAAATTTTCTGGGATATTTGTTATATTTTTACATCCTCCAAATATACCTTCAAAAATTCTTAACTCATTATTATATCTAAATAAGTTTTCTGGAATATTTGTTATTTTATGACAACTTGAAAATAGATGTCTAAAACTTTGTACTTCCAAATTATTTTTAAATAAATTTTCTGGGATTTCTGTTATTTTTTCACACCCTACAAATGTACCTTCAAATCTAATAGCTTTCGTATTATACTTAAATAAATTTTCTGGGATATTTGTTATATTTTTACAGTATGCAAATGTGCTTATAAATTGTTCTGCTTCAACATTATTCTTAAATAAGTTTTCCGGGATACTTGTTATATTTTGACATCCTTTAAATGAACTCATCTTCTTACTTGTTTTTTTCTTACTAAATATCCATTCCGGAATTTCTGTAAATTTACCATATACATATTGAACACTAACTTTATCTGGCTCTGGTTCATATATTTTTGTTACATTATGTAATTCAAAAATATATATTTCATATTCTGATTCTTTTCCCCATTGTAGTATTTCAATTTCAAAATCAGCATTCCTATCATTTGAAATTGAAAAACCATTCATTATTTTTGATTTAATTATATATTCTCCAACAGCAAATTCTTCTTCTTTATGAACACCATTTGTTTTTTTAACTCCATTTACCTCAAATTCACCTCTAATTGTAATTATAGCTTTTTCTCTTGGAACTTTTAATTTAATTACAGTACTATCTTTGTCTTTTTCTTCAATTCTAACTCCTCCAACCTCTTTATTCCATGGTAGTTTTGGTGTACTTTCTTCTGGAGTTGTTGTTTCTGAAGGAGGAGTAGTTCCTCCAGGTGATGTAGATGTACTTCCTGATTCTATTGTTCCTGTTATAGCCTTTAAAACATTTTCTTTGGTATCAATCTTTTCACCTTTCTTATCTGTTATATCATCTCCTACTATATTATATTTATCTCTAAATTCAGTTGTTGAAAGTGCTAGTTCTGCCTGTGGTTCTGGTTGACCATTTTCTAACGCTTTTACCTTTAAATTAGCATAACTAAGTTTAGCAGTATCATATAACTCAACCTTTGCTTGTTCTTTTTTAGCTTGAATTGTTTTTACAACAAGTCCATTTTCACCTATTGCCATCTGTATAACTATTGCTGCTAATAACAACATTATAACTATTGTTATAACTAGTGCTATAAGTGTTACTGCATTATTATTTTTTATTTTTTTCAATTTTGCTTCCTCCCATCTAATATCTAATTATACCTATACTATAAAATAGTTTAATATTCTATATATATTACAATAGTTTTTCATAAAAAACATATGTTTTTAAACTTAGGATATAAAAAAAGGATATTATCTCTAATATCCTTAATTATCAAATATACTCTCAAAGAAATTCTTTTTCTTTGGAGGAATATCTTCTCCCATTGTTTTAGCAAGTTCTTCTAAAAGCTCTCTTTGGTTCTTAGTTAATTTTGTTGGAACATCTATTTCTACTATGAAATATAGGTCTCCTTCAACATTTGAATTAGGATGTTTAAATCCTTTTCCTTTAATTTTGTACTTAGAACCATTTTTTGTTCCTTCTTTAATCTTGTATCTTTCTTTTTCTCCTGTTACAAGTG
>CAUULU010000013.1:0-21510 GCA_963546185.1 uncultured Eubacteriales bacterium
AACTTGCCTTATTAATATCCCCACCTATTAATCTTCCTGGTGCAGATGACATCCTTGAAACTCCTCCTGCCATAGCATTTGCCCCTATTCCAAAACTTGCTATTGCTCCTGACATTAAACTTGAAGCAATAGATCCTGTTTTTGATAATAGTGCGTACATAAATAGTATCAGAGCCCATCTAGTCCATAGTGTATCTTTTATTCCTCCTGTAACTTTAAAAAATGAATAATCATCTAAGTATTCTAAGAAGTTTAACATTATTATCAGTACAAATACCTCTATTGCTTGTGCAAGAAGTCCATTAAGTGCTTTTAAGGTAATATCTTTTGTCTTATCAAATCCAGCAAATGGCATAAGAATATATGCAAAACCTGACATAAAATAGAATTTAATAAATGTTGTTACTATATGTACATATAGCATTAAGAAAAATATTAAATATGCTGCTATAAACATTAGTCCTACTGTTGTCGCTGATTCTAGTCCTGAATAGTCCAGTGCCGCAAATCCTATTGCTGTTAATATTCCTCCTGCTATATCTCCAAACTCCACTCCATACTTATTTAATATTTTAAAATCTAAACTTGATGAAGTTGAGCCTGTTGCAGCAAAGTTACCTAACTGTACTGCTCCTTCAAATAATGTATGGAACATTATTTCCTTATACTCTTTTATTATATAGAAAAAAAACGAATAATACAAAACCTTTTTTATTAATTTCATAAAAATATTTACTCCATCACTTTCATCAAATAAAAATGATAAAGAAATATCTATTACAACTAATGCTCCAAACATAGCTATAACTGTTGGCTCTAAGTTTTTAATAATCTTTCCTGCGAATTCCACAGCAGCAGTTAATATAAGCTGTACATCAACTCCTAACATAATCTAACCCCCTTTTAAGTGATTTATTATTGGGATTAAAAGAGTTAAAAAATAAGCTGTTAATATATAGAATATAAATTTTTTCTGACTTATCTTTCTTTCCTTATACATACTTAAGCTCCAAATACTAAAAAACATTGAGTAGTACAAGAAGTTATTTATATATTTAGGTAAAAAACTTATTACTGGCATTCCAAAAAAATTAATATCTAATAATAAAATTATTAAAAAAGTATAGACAAATACAATAAACTTGATACTTTCTTTAAAATTTATATTTCTCTTTTTTAACTCTTTATAAAAATGAGGTATAAAAAGAAGTGGAACAAAAGCTGGAATTATCTTACTTAAATGTGCTATCTTTATCCTATTTAAAATAACTCCAAATATTACTATTGCAATAAAAGTATAAATATTCTGTAATTGAAATATATTCCTAATTCTTTTAAACATCTTTCTCTCTCCCTTATCTTATTTTTTTAAAATCAATTCTTAATCCCTTTTTAGCATCCTTTTCTGACATTTTTTTAAGTTCTTCATGTATTCTCTCATTTTCTTCTTCCTCTTCTTTTTGTCTTTGTTTAACAGTATCTTTCTCCGTTTCTTCTGCTGCACTAACATTTGCAACTAATTGATTTTGATCTATTAAAAGTTCCCTTATATCTATCATAATGGTTGCCATATATGCTGTTAAACTTCCAAGTGCTTGAGTAACTTCTACAATTCCATCAGCATCATTAATATCTCTTGTTAATCTCATTATTTCTTTAACTCTTTCTAAACTAGGCATATATCCTGTTTGAGTTTTTTCATTTAATTTTATGATGATTTTCTTAACATCATCTCTCATTTTCTCTACTCTTTCTTCAACTTGTTTGGCTTGTTTTTGTGTCCACTCTCCACCTTGTTTAAACTCACTTTGATTAAGAGAAAAATGTTTAGATATATTATCCAGCTTAGTTAAATTCTCATTTAAAGTTCTATCTGCTTCTACCTTGTAGTTTTGGAGTTTTAAAATAATATCTGAAATTCTATCTATATTTAGATTTTTAATATCTTGTCCTAACTGTTTTAAATTTCTTGCTTCATTTTCTAATTGTTTTAATTGATTTGCTACTTGCTCTATTTCTTTCAACTTTATTGTTATCATCTCTAAATTCATTCCTGATTGAGTTTTTTGCATAGTTTCAAGTATCTTTATAATTTTCTTTAATGACCCTCCACCACTACCTTTTCCTCCAAATATCCCAGCCATAGAACTTACAGATATAACAATCATTAAAAGTATAATCAACTTATTTCTCTTTATCATCTTTTCCTCCTTTTAGTATGGTTTATCCATACTAATTGTTTAAAAAAATAATTTAGTCTACTATACTAAATTCTACCCTTTTACTTAACCATTTATTATTTTCTAAATTATTTAAAGTATCTATAAAACCAAGTCTATCTTTTACAAGATACTCATTAGGATCTTTATATTTCCCCAATATATTTGTACTAATACAATTAACCCCTATTTCTTTTAATAACTTATACAGTTCTTTTTGTGCTTTTTGTCCTCTTTTATCATTATCAAGCATAAGATATATCTTATTTTTTGGTATATCTTCTTCAAATTTCCTTATTAATAATTGAATATTTTGTATACTTCCTAAAGCCAGTGCTTTCCTATCTGTTTCTATGATACTTAAAGCATCTATTTCACCCTCAACAATATAGAAATCTTTATTAATATTTTCTTTTTCTCTTAATTCCCATAAGTTAAATATTTGAGTGTCTCCTACTTTTCTTATTTTATCTTTTGCATTTTTATCTATGTTTCTAGCTGTAAAACAACATAGAAAAGTTGGTATAATTATAGCTTTCCATTCTCCTTTTTTAAAATTAGGGTCATAGCCAATATGATATTTTTCCTGTACTTTCTTTGAAATCCCTCTTTTAGTTAGATAATCACAATCTTTTAAATTATCAATACATTTTTTTATATATGCTTCATATCTAGGAATTAAATATATAAGGTTTTTCCTTTCTTTATTATTTTCAACATACCCTTCATTTTTACTTAATTCTATAAAAGTATTCTTTTTAGAGTATATAGTCTTGTTTGCATCCTCTATAAGTTCTCTATGGTTATATAGTTCATCGACTTTTTTAGCTCTTTCTTTAAAATCTTCTATTCCATACTCTTCTCCAACAAGTTTGAAAATATCATATTTTTCTCCACAAGCAAAGCATTTACAAATCTTACCTGGTGCAAAGTAGCTCATACTTGGATTTCTATCTTCGTGTTCCTTAGAAAAACATCTCATTAGCTTACTTGTATCTATCCCTTTTAATTCTAAATATTCTCCTAAGAAATTCTTTAATTTTTTTAAATCATATACTTTCGCCATAAGACAACCACTCTCTTGTAAAGTCATTAGCATTCCTATAAATTTCTTTTAACTCCTTTGCTTTATTCTGTTTAGCTAAATCAGAACTAGCAATTAAACTTAAAGTTTTTTCCTTTAAATCAAGTTCAAATAGTCTACTACCTTTTGTTGACTTATAGTAATACTCTTTCTTTTTAGTAGCTTTTGATATTATTTCTATCTCTGTCTTATTTAGTCCAAACTTTTGATAGATAGGAATATAGTTATCTGCAAAAGCATTTGGATTAGGTAAAAATACCTTTGTTTGACAAGCATCTAAAACTGTTGTAAATAATTTACTATTTAAAATATCTCCTAGCTCTTGTGTTGCAAAAATAACAGAACAATTCTTCTTTCTTAATACCTTTAACCACTCTCTTATTTTTGCTGCAAATATTGGATTGTCAAAAAACATCCAACATTCATCTAAAATAATGATACAAGGACTACCATCTAAAGAATTTTCTATTCTTCTAAATATATAGGAAAGAAGAGGTGTGATCCCTTTTTTATTATTTATTACTTGATTCATCTCAAATACTTGCCATCTTGAAAAATTTAATGTATCTTTATCTGAATCAAAATATTTTCCCAAAGCTCCACCTATCTTATATGGTATTAATGCTTCTTTGATTTCTCTATCGTTTACTGAGGTATAGAAATTTGATATTGTCCTAAGTTCAATTGGAGTTTTTGCTAAGTTATCTAATGCTTTCCATATCTTTTCTTTTTGTGTAGGACTTACTTTTACATTTTCTTGCTCTAATATTTCCAATATCCAACCATAAGCCCATTCTTTTTCTTCTACTATCTCTATATTTGCAAGTGGCTGAAATGAAAGCTCATCATTTCCTAAATCGTGAAATTCTCCTCCTACTGCATAAGTTAAAACTCTACTACTAGCATCTTTATCAAAAAAATATACTCTTGAATCTTTATATTTTATAAAGGATGAAGCTATAAGACCTAAAAGAACAGATTTTCCATATCCAGTAGGTCCTACAATAGCACTATGTCCTATGTCTTCAATGTGAATATTAAATCTAAAAGGTGTACTTCCTTTTGTTTTTGTATAGATAAGTGGAGGTGCATTTAAATGTTTATTCCAACTATCTCCTCCCCATACACTTGATACTGGAAGTAAATGACTTAAAGTTATGGTATTAAGTATAGGCATTCTTATATTATTGGTTATATTACCTGGAATACTTCCTAAAAATGCTTCCACTGAGTTTATACTCTCTTCTATTGTTATAAAGCCCATATTATTTATAGTTTTACTTATTACATCAACTCTTTCTTCAACTTCATCTATACTATCTCCATCAACTATTAAAGTACAAGTATAAAAGCCCTGTGAAACATAATCTCCTGTTGTTAGTGCTATTTGTGTTCTAACTTCATTTGCCTTATTTAAAGCATCTTCATTTAATTTTCTTGAATTTTCTTCTTTTTCTCCTGTAAGTTCTGCATAGACTCTTTGAAATAGACTTAATCTTTGTGAAAATATATTTTTATATTTCTTCTCCATTTTTGAAAGTGCTTCTAATTTAGATAGCATTAAAAATCTTGTTATCCATCTATATGGAATATTTAATCTATTTAATACATCAAAAAATCCTGGAACTGTATAATTAGGAAAACCTTGAATTGATATACATCTTATTTCTTTTCCTCTAAGTTTTGGTTTTAATCCACCTACTAAATCACTATCACAAAGATAATTAGCCATAGCATAAGGAATTTCTGGAACAACTACCTTATCTGTTTTTGTACTTACACAAGAATGAAGATAAGTATAGGTTTCTTCATCATCTAATTCTGTTACTTCTAAAAATATTTCTTTAAATAAATTAAGTATCTTTTTAAATTCTTTATTAAAATTTTCTAATGTCTTATCCAATATCTCGCTCTTTTTAGCATACTCTAAAAATATCTCTCCAACTTTTTTTGAATTATCAGTAGGAATTAATTGAACTATTGTTAAATAATACTCACTTTCAAAATGCTCATTTTCAAGAAAATTTAATTTTCTTTCTTTTTCAATTATATCTATTGCAAGTATTTCATTTTCTGCCTCTATATAGTCTGTACATCTCTTTCTCCTTGCTTCAACATTTAAACTCCAACCCTGACCAAGTCTTTTTATAACATCATTTAATTTAGCATTTATGTTTTTTAACTCATACACAGTAGAACTATCTAAGTCATATCCTCTATATTTTAAAGTTTTTTGAAGTGTTCCATTTTTATTTAATACTACACCTTTATCTATTAAACATATCCAGGGAATATAGCTAGATAGTTTGCCTTTTTCTTCACTATACTCTTTTAGCATTTTATCCCTCCCCATAATAGTCTAGTTGCCTTATATATTTTTTTAAAAATATATTTATAACCTCTGAATCTTTCTTACAGGCTCTAAAAAGTAGGTAATGAGTTATAAAAAACACCCAAAATAAATAATATAGTCTTAATGATAGAACAAATATAGCAGCTGTTGCTACATTTAAAATCATTGCTTCTCTACTTATACCTAATATAGTAATTGGTTTCACAAGCCCCTGACATACAGGAACTTGAAATCCATCTAATTCTTCTTCCATTTTTCAACTCCTTTCCTATGTAACAAGTTGTTACATAAAATTAAGCTATCTTTGTTATTATATATTTATTATTCTCAAAACCTTCTAACCTAGATATGCTTTCCACTTGCCTTATAGTTTCTCCTTCTTTATTTTTTATTCTTTTTAGAACTATTATTATATTTACTGTCATTGCTATCAACTCTTCCTGTTTATTATCAGTTGCTCTTAAAATATATAACTCTAATTGTTTTAATCCTCCCAAAGCATTATCTGAGTGTATAGTACAAAATCCTGGATGTCCTGTATTCCAAGCTGTAAGTAGTGTTAAAGCTGCTTCATCTCTTACCTCTCCTACTATAATTCTGTCTGGTCTTAATCTCAATGCTGCTTTTAGCAAATCATTTACACTTGTATAATCAGTTGTTTTTAAGAAAATTACATTTTTTAATCTTAATTGTATTTCAGCTGTATCTTCTATTACAAGAACTCTTTCATCTTCTGGTATCTCATCTCCTACTGCATTTGCAAAAGTAGTTTTTCCAGAAGATACTGGTCCAACTATTAAAATATTTAATTTATCTTTAATTGCCTGTACAATTATTTCTTTTTGATTTAATGTAAGTGTTTTCTTCTCTACATAGTCATCTAATGTAAAAATCTTAATTCCTTTTTTTCTTATAGTAAAAATGGGATTTTTTACTACTGGTGGAATAAGCCCCTCAAATCTACTTTCACTCTCTGGTAATTCAGCAGAAATTATAGGGTTTTCTTGGTCTACAATTTTATTTATGTGAGTTGCAACAGTTTGTATAACTCTCAATGCATCTTCAGGTTCTATAATAAGTTCTGAAAAGTACATACCTCTTGAAAGTGTATCTATCCATAATGTTTTATCAGGGTTTAACATTACTTCTATTACATCAGGGTCTTCCAAGAATGGAACTATTTCACCAAGTGAAAATTTAAGCAATTTTATCATTCTGTCTTCTGAAATTTTTTTTGCTTCATTAATCCCTGTTTCTAACATTTTTCTTTCCTTTCATTAAGCTTCCCTTTAATATACTCTACAATATCTCCTTGAAGCTCTTTATTATCTTTATTTATAAAAAGCAATCTAAAAAGTTCTGTATTATCTGTTAAAGCCTTAAAAAAATTTAAAATAGTATCTCTTTTTTGTTTTATTGCTTTTTGTTCTAATACTTCTAGTTTCTTTTTCTGTATTACAATCTGCTCTTCTAAACTTTTAACTACTTTTTTCTCCATTTACACCACCTCTTCCTCATAGTCATCATAGTCTTCTAAATTCTCCATTCTAATCATTTCTTTATATGCTTCCATATCTTGTAATTCTTCTAATACCTTTCCATCAATAATCTCATCTTCTGGTGGTCTTTCATAAATTCCCGATACTTTAGGTATTCCATAAGTTCTAAAAGTTTTAGTTTTAAAGTATTCTTCTTCATAAAAACGAATCTTATATGCCATAAGAGGATACATTCCTGCAATAGATATAATATTTCTCTTATCTCCAAGTTTATTTCTTACTTCTTCTGGTGTTAGAAGTTTTCTAACTTGATTACTTTCAGATAGATTAGCCTGTCCTAAACTATATGCTTTCCAAGACTTATTTCTTACTTTTATAGTAGTATCTCCTAAAAGTTCTGAGATTTGTCTAGGTGTTTCACTATCTAGTGGTGTAGGAGCATAGAAAACTGTTGTTGCACAGTTATCAAATATACTACTCTTATCTCCATAATTTTTTCTAATTTGATTTAGAGCTTGAGCTATTATTACTGCCTTCATTCCATATCCTGCAATGTATGCAAGAGCTTTTTCTAAAATTGGGATTGTTCCAAATGCTGCAAACTCGTCTAACATCAATAGAAGTTTATATTTATGTACTTCTTCCCCTGATTCAAAATCCATTTCAGGTGCTAAAACTCCTATTACTTGAGTAAGTAACATTTTTAAAAGAGGTGCTAATGTAGCCATATCTTGTGATTCTACAACAACATAAAATGATACTGGTGTTTCATAGTCCATTAAGTCTTTTATTCTAAAATCAACATTAGTTGTATTTTTCCTAATAATAGGATCTTTAAACAATGTTAATTTAGACATAACTGATGATATAACAGAAGCTCTTTCTTTAGGGTCTTTGTTAAGCATTTCTGCCGCTGTTCTTGCTACCACTGGATGTACTCCATCTGGTATTCCTGACATTTGTTGTTTAGAATATATCTTTTTCCAACTCTTTATACATTCCAAATCTGATGTTAAAGGAATAGTCATTAAATCTTGCCAAGCATCATCTAGTGGTCTTGAAGTATCTGTAAGAAAATCTACTACATCTCCTATGCTTCCCATTCTTCCTTCATTCTTTGCCTTATATAGAACATATAAGATAAGTCCAACAAGCAATGAACTTGCACTATTAGCCCAGTGGTCTCTTTGTTTATTTTCTCCTGGATCAGTTAAAATATCTGCAATAACTGTTGCTCCTTTTACTTCTTTCACTGTTCCCAGTTCTACCTCTGCAAGTGGGTTGTATGATACACTTCCATCAAAGCTATATGGTCTAAATTTAAGTATCTTTTGACCAAGAACTTTCATTCTATATCCAGCTGTAAAAGCATAGTTTTCACCCTTCATATCAAATACAAATATTGAGCCTAACCAGTTTAGAAGTGTAGGTATAATAATCCCCACTCCTTTACCACTACGAGTTGGAGCTACCACTGCTATATGTGTTTTTAGATTATCTATAATAGTTTTTAACTTTGAAAGTGATCCCTTTTTATATTCTCCTGTTCTTCCTAAAATAACTCCATCTGTATATTTAGGATAATCACTTAAAAGCCCAGCCTTTTTCCATTCATTTAACTTTGCCCATCTTGCTGTTCCATGTGAATCTTCTTTTACTTTGCTTCTCTTTAATAAAATTATAAGCATTAAAATACTAATAATATTTAAGAACAGTCCTATTCTTCTCATCACTGATGATATATATGAAATTTTTTTTATATTTGGAATAAATGCAAGTTTTAGAATAAGGAATGGACTATATAGATTATGAAATATTGGCTCTCCAACTATTTCAGGATTATATCTATAGTGCATAGCTATTTTTTGTGAGCCCCAAAAGTATGCCATAATTAGTATTAGAAAAGCAAAAATAACTCCAACAAATCTAACTATACTTAACTTATCTTTTATTTCTTCAAAATTTTCTGATACATAATATACAAGAGAGAAAATAATTATTAAAATTATTGAAAATATTAGGTAAAACATATCAATCTGTTTTTATAGAAAGTCCTGTATCATAGATTTTTGAAAGCTCTTTATCTCTTTCTAACTTTCTATTCCAACCTTTATTCTCCTCTAATCTTGTTAAGTCATTTTTTAAATATATTCCCTCTTGTGTTAATCTATTTTGTATTTCTTTTGCATTTTCTAACTCTCGTGGTGTTAAGATAAGTTCTGTATCTTTTCTTAATAGTAATTGCTCTTTTATCTTTTGAACTGCTTTTAATATAAATAACTCAAATTCTAATTTCTCTTTATTCCTATTAAAAATTTCTCTATCTTGCCAAAGTCTTAAATTAGTTAAAAGTAATATAATAATTGAAATCGTAAATTTTAATCTTCTTATCTCTTCTTCCTGTTTTATTTTCTCTCTAATTAATCTTTTTCTCTCTTCTTCATCAATAACTCTTCTTTTTTCTTTTTCAAGATAGTAATACAGCTCAAACATAGGTATCACTATTCCTTATATGGCTCTAATATTAAATCAGCATTTACAATTATGTTAAATCTTGAACCTGGTTTAATTGTGATTGTAGGTTTTATATTTAAAATCCTTTCTGACAAAGAATCTCCTATGTCAATTATTCTCTCTCCTGCACCAGAAGCCATAGCATTTTCCCAACTTTGTATTCTTGTATCTTTACTCCTATTGACTAAGGCTGCTCCTCCTCCCAAAACAGAAGATAATATAACTGATTTTAAAAGTTCTATATTATGATTATTAACTCTACCCTTCATTCCAGCATAAGCACTTAAATCTACTCCTGGAAAGTTTTCAAGTGATATTGATTTTCCATTAGGAAAAATAAGTCTTTGCCATATTATTAAAATTCTATCTTGACCATAAGCAACTCCACTGCTATATTCTCCTATTATTTTTGTTCCTTTGGGAATTAGTAGATATTTCCCTGATATAGAATCATATACATTTTCTCTAACAAGTCCTACCATTTTTCCTTCAATTTGTGAATCTACCCCACTTACTAAAATACCTGGTATAAAACTTCCTGCTTTTAGTTCATAAGGTGATTTCACTTCTTTTATTGAATATTTATTATATTCGGTATCTTCTGTAATATTTTTACTTTCTTCTGTTGAAGTAGATGTATCAGTCTTTATATTATTATTTTTACTGATAATAGAGTAATCTATATCAGAAAGTCTTGACTGCATTTCTTCTTGTAGTAGCTGAGTATAGTATTCTTCCATCTTTATATTTGGACCTAAAATACTATCATCTACTTTCTTTTCTTCTATTTCAGTTTTCACAAGCTCTCTATATGTTTTTTCTTTTTCCTCTTCTTCAATTTTCTTTAATTTTGAATAATCACTTTCAAGAAAATCAAAATTAGGAGCTGTCTTTTTAACTACTTCTTCATTCTCTTCTTGAGATTTTTGAATATTATTAGCTTTCTTCACTTTAATTGAAGCATTAATAAAAGCATAGGTTATTACAACAATTACTACTGCTATAAGGGCTAAGACAAAACTTTTCTTTATTTTTACAGAAGGTTTTTTGATAACTTTTTTATTTACATCTTCTTGTGGAGTTTCTTTTTCTTTATTTTCTTCTGTCATTTATATCAACTCCTTATTTTTTCTTTTTTATTATTACTTTTTTTCTATCCAGTACAAGCTCTGCTTTATCAAAAAGTCTATCTACAATAAGTTGTTTACCTTGTCCTTTTATTCTGTAATTTACAACATAGCCCTCTTTGCTATCATCTAAAATATATAGAACAGGTAATTCTTGTAAATTTTCCTTCAAGATGATTACAGTTTTTTTACCATCATCAAATACTTGTGAGGGAGAAAATCTATATTTATTTGTACTTAATGTATAATCATAATTTAGATTATCCATATCTATCTTTTCCTCATTTTCTTCTTTTACCTTTAAATCATTTTGAATCTTTATCTGTTTTACCATCTCATCATCTGGGTATTGCCATTTTATAAGAGGGTTATACAAATTTTTATCTGATATTAAATTTATTTGATAGGTTCTTTTATCAGTGTTTATAATTAAATTTGTTTTTAACCCAATAGAAGTAGGCTTTATATAGATTACTTCTCTTTCTCCATCACTTGAACCTGTTCTAGCTGTTGCTCTTCTCCATCTAGCAGTATCTCCTCCACCAACAAAACCAACACTTTCTCCTGGTTGTAATAAGATACTTGTTATATAATTTACTCTTGTGTAAATTGTATACATAGAATCTTCACTATATGTAAATACAGTTTGAACTCCTTCTTTTGCTCCTTTATATCCACTAACTATTTTTGCAGGACCAGGAGTTATTTCTGTAAGGACCTCTTTATTATCTTGAATAGTACTATCTGAAAAAGCATTAAAACTCATTAAAAATATTCCAATAATAGCCAATATACATTTTTTCTTCATTTTTTTCCTCCTTAATCTGCAATTCCTAAACTTCCCTTTGTCTTATTCCAACTATTTTCTTTTACATTTTCTTTTTCATTTGCCAGTTCTACTGCTTTTATAACCTTTGATAATACCTCTGTATTAGTTATATATACAGTTTTTGTTTTTGCTTCTTTTTCAACATCATTTCCTTTTTCATCTTTTGCTATATATTTATATGGCTCTTTTAATGGTATTCCAACTTCAAATACTAACTTATTATTTGTAAGTTCTTCCCTAGCTTTTTTTATTTGCTCATTTGAAAGCCCTGTTATACTTTCCATTTCCTTTGTTGTTAAACTAGAAAAGGCAAGGTTTTTCTTAGATGTTTCTATTAATGAAAATATAGCTATTGCTTCATTTGAAAGATTTTTTATATTATTTATTCTTTCTGCATATTTTAGGAAATTAGTAGTTAATTTTTCCATATCAATTTTTTTCATTTCCTTAGAATCATTTTGAAAGATATCTTTATCAATATATAGTCTTTGTTTTAAAGATTGTCTTATCTCTCCTGTTTCTAAATCAACACTTCCTATATTTTGCTCAACACTGTTATAGAATAGTTTTCCTTCTTTTAAAAGTTCCCCTTTTGCTGCTTTAATCTCATCTGTTGTAAGTCCACTTCCCTTTGCTAAAGCAACAGTAGAAATTGTTGTGTACCCTACATTTATAATTCCTTGTTGATTCTTTATAATCTCATATACTTTTTTTGCATTTGCATTCATAATATCCTCCTTAGTCTGTTATCCCTATTCCTTGACTTCTTTTATCCCAACTATTTACTTTTTCATTAGAAATTTCATATTTATTATTCTTAATGTTTTCATTTAAACTATCAATTTTCCAATCACTTCCATAATATGAAAATTCAATCTCATTAAAAGATTTAGCTTCCTTAACAGCTTTATAAAAATCATCTTCCAATATTGCAAATGAAAACTCATCATACTTATATTCCATAGTTTCAATTGTATCTCTCAAATCTTTAATAAATTCTCTGTTATATACTTCTCCAAATTTATCTTCAATTTTTTCTAATATAAACTGTGAAGCATAGTAAATATTTTTATCATCAAATTCGACTCCTCCAATTTCTCCCTTAAATTCTTGAATTATATTACATTCCATTTTTAACTCCCTTCAGTTGTTATATGAAAATCAACTATATACACTCCTAATGGATTTCTATCTAATTCTTGCAATGTCTTAGGTTGTTCAATAGAAATAGTAAATATCCCTACTAATGTCTTATTTAAAAGAATATCTCCACTAGAAGAATATAAAATTTCTCTCCACTTAATTTGATAAGTATTTTTTGTTCCAGCAACTTTTATTGCACTATTTATTTGAACATCTCTTGTATACTTTTCTTGTATAAGGTTTGATAAATTTTCTTCTAAGGAAATTTCTTTTAATTTCTCTTGCATAGGCTCAGTTAATAAATTCATTGCCTTTGAATAAAGAGAATTCTGCACAACAGGATCAAGTGAAATCCATCTAAAATTTCTAACAAATTCTTTTAATGAATAGATTAGAAACTCTTCCTTTGGCTCATAGTTCTTTTGATATGCTGGATTAATAGCCTTAGCATTACCAGCTTCATCTACTTCAATAACATAAGGAACTAGTGTACTTCTTGTTGACAGATATATATTTCCAGATAGTGCTAAAAAAGCTATTCCCAAACAAATAAATGCTAATATCTTCCAAGTATGAAGTGCTTTTGAAATATTTAAAAGCTGGTTTTCAAATGCTTCTACTGCCTTTTCATAATTTGTAAATTTCTTATTATTTCTCACATTTACCACCCTCTTTTAAGAAATTACAGCTCCTCCTGTTAATCCAAACAATCCATAAACAAGTGTTCCTGCTCCACCTGCAATAGTTAGTGCTAAAACTATTCTAATTGCTTTTCCTGTCATTGAACCTCCATCTGTAATAGCCCAACCAAGTGCTGCTACTACAATAGCTATTGTTCCTATTCCCATTGCAACAGGTCCTGATACAGAAGCAGAAATATCTTTTGTATTTTTCTCCCATATCATATTTGCATTGGTTGAAGCAAGTAAGCTCATAGAATTAAAAAGAAGTCCTAAAAATATTACAAGTTTAAACTTCCTCATAAAAATGCCTCCTTTCAGTATGGATATTCCATACTAAATTATTAAAAAAATTGCTAGCTATTTTTTAGCTAACAATTTGATAATAAGGGATATTAAATTTTAAATCAAGTAAAAGATAAAATTAAGCCTCTAAAATCTTAATTATATCTTTGATTTTATCAGTAGTTAAGTTATTTATATATATTTCTGGCATAATTAAATTAAAGTAAATTTCTAAGAATTCTACTCTTTCTTTTAAATCTAACTTATATACAGCAAACAGTTTATTTAATATCTCTACACTTGGTAGTTTTGCCTTATCTCTATTATGTGTTTCTAAATGTGAAAGATAAGGAAAATTCATATCCGCTTCTGCTCCTACATCTCTTAAAGACAGTTTTCTCTTAGTTCTAATTTTTTTTAAAAAAGCTCCTAATTTCTTTTCATATTGAATTTGTATCTTATTCATCTTTTCGTTTTCCCTCATTTCCAAAACCCCCTATACTTTAAATAGTTGATACAAAGTAAAAAACATTAAAAATTTTTTTACCTTTTCCTAAAAACTATTATATCACTTTTGTCTGGATATTCCAAACATTTATTTTATAATAGATAAAAGTCAATAAGCTGTTAACCAATTAGCCCAAATCATGTTTATCTTTTTAGAATACCAAGTTTTGATAATAATGAAATTTAAAAGTGTAGGAATAGTGTTAATAAAATAATTCTTCTCTATTTTTTTATAAGGCAATGTAAATATTCAATTGTTGATGATTTTTTATAGTTTCTATTTTTATCTTTATCAGATTTAAACCTTTTATAATTAGTAGCAAAATACCTATATTCTCCATATTTTTCTAAAATTCTTTTTATATCTTCTAACTTCATTAAACCTTCATCATTATAGCTTAAAAATATATATTTAAAATTTGCATTTGATATTAATTCTTCAAATACCTGTTTGACTTGAGGTTTTGAACAAAATTTACTTTTTTGTTTATTACAAACTCTTAAACCTGTTTTTCCTTTAATAACTGGATTATCATATCTTGATATGGTTTCTAATAAGTGGTAATTTGTTGAATATTGCTTTGAATTATATGGAGGATCCAAATATAGTATATCTCCTTTTACTTTTTTTATTAAAGAATTAACATCCTCATTATATACTTTTCCTTTCTTATTTCCTTCAATAATAGGAAGTAATTCAAGCTTAAAATTTTTTTCTGCTCTCTTTTTTAAAGATTTTAAAAATGCACCATAAATTGAAACTGTATTAGCATATTTATCTATTGAATTTATCAAACTTGCTAAGAAATAATTATACTGATGTTTATCTATTTCTTTATCCTTATAAAGTTTTTCTAATTCCTGTCTAATAGCATCACATTTTTTCCCATTAAAATCTGAAAAATAATTTCTTTCACTCCCTGAACCCATACAATAATTATTATAAATGAAGCCTTCTTGTCCTTTAAGTGAGTTTAAATGCTCTAATAATTTTGTATTCATTGGATAATTATTCTCTATATAATGCTTATTTAAAATATAACTATAATGCTGTATATCATTAGATATAACCTTATAATCCATCTTCTTAAATTCATTTCCTATTACTCCTGTACCTGCAAATAAATCTCCAAATACCTTATCTTCCTTATCTAACCTTGAAACTTCTAAAATCTTTTCTTTTATAAATGGTCTCAAAGAAAGTTTTGAACCTATATAATTCATATTTATTTTACCTCCCCTCTAATAATATTTTTCTTATTATACTGTATCTTTAAATTTTTTTATAAAGTTTCTAAAATTTTATATAAAAAACGATACATAAAATATACTGATATTTGAGGCGGTTAGAAAGTATTTATAATTTTAAAATAATAAAAAAGGTAACCTTTTATAAATTACCTTTTTTATTTTTACTTTTCTATATCTTTTATAGATTGTTCTATTTCTTCAATACTTGGTAAACTACTTTTATATTCCTTTTCTAATAATTTACTAATTTCATATTTACTTATACCTATTGGTTGTGATATATTTGCAAGTGAATATTCAGCAACTACATTATCTTTATCTTTACAAATAAGTATACCAATTGTTTGATTATCTTCCTGAGATTTTAAATCACGATTAACAGCAGTTACATAAAAATTTAACTGACCAGCAAAATCAGGTTTAAACTTTTCTGTTTTTAGTTCTACTACAACATAACAATGTAATTTAACATGATAAAAAAGTAAGTCAATATAGAAATCACTATCTCCAACTTTTAGATGTACCTGTCTACCTATATAGGAAAACCCTGTTCCTAACTCCAATAAAAATGAAGTAATTTGTTTGACTAATGCATCTTCCAATTCTCTTTCATCATACTTATCTCTTAAAGTTAAGAAATCAAAATTATATGGGTCTTTAATTGTTTGTTTTGCAAGTTCTGATTGCACTTTAGGCAATCTACTATCAAAATTTGAAATAGCACTACCTAATCTCTCATATAATTTACTATCTATTTGATGCTCCAAAATAGTTCGGCTCCATCCATTTTCAATTGTTTTCTCAACATAAAATATTGCTTCTCTTACACTTTTACATTTATACATAATTCTTTGATTATGTCCCCAAGGTATACTTTTTATTTTGTTTTCAATCTTTTTTAATTGGCTTACAGGCTGTAAGCCAATTAGATATTCAGCATAAAAAAGATACCAATACCTTATATTTTTTAAATTTTGTACTGAAAAACCTTTCATATCAGGAAATTCTTTTTTTAAATCATTACTTAAATTTGAAATAAAGGAATCTCCCCAAGAATATTCCTTTTGTTTTTCAGTGATTTTCTTTCCTAATTCCCAATATAAATTAAGCAATTCATAATTTACTTTTATAGCTGCTTTTAATTGACTATTTTTTACTTTTTCTTTCAGTTCTACAAGAAATTTTTTATATTCTTTATCATTAGTATGGACTAATAAATTCTCATTCATTTTACTTTCTCCAATCTTTTAACTTGAATATATTTATTTATATTTTATTATATCAAATTTATCAATAATTTTCTATTTCCTTATATCTAATATAAAATCCAAATATCTTCACATTTTATTTATGAAGTAAAATAAACAAAAATTTACTTGACTTTTATTTAATAAAGATATATTATTTATGTATGGTTATTCCATACTTAATATTGGAGGTATTTATGGGAGAAATTATACAAATTAAAGTTGAAAAAGGTGGTATAGGTAAAACCTTTATTGCTTCTAACTTAGCTCATTTACTTGCTCTTTTAGAATATAGGATAATTATTCTTAGTATCGATTCACAGAATAATGTATATAGTATCTTTAATAAGGTAAATCAGAGAATAAAAGGAAGTTTAAAAAAATCTATTTTAAGTAATGAGATTTATAAAATAAAACTAAGAGAAAATTTAGATTTTATTCCTATTGAGCTATATTTAAGCTCAAATATTTTAAAAGAAGTACCTGCTTTTTTAAGAAAACTTAAAAAGAATTATGATTATATAATAATAGACAGTCTTCCAGCATTAAAAGTAGACAATATCTTTTTAGAAAACTCTGATAAGATTATTATACCAGCACATGGTGATAAAATGACATTGCAAGGCATAATCAGTATAATAAAAGAGCATAGAGAAAAGATACATTCTATAATATTTAATAAATATATCAACACCAAAATTAATAGAGAATATTATA
Organism: uncultured Eubacteriales bacterium; assembly: GCA_963546185.1. GTDB lineage: Bacteria > Bacillota > Clostridia > TANB77 > CAG-508 > JABCPO02. The sequence goes on from CAUULU010000013.1 coordinate 17,456, forward strand.
AGGAAATTAAAGAGATTTGTAAAAATAGTAGTATTTATATATCAAAACCTATAAAGAACAATGCCTTTATCGCTGAGCTAATAGAAAAAGGTAAAACAATATGGGAAAGTAGAGCTAAAAAAATAATAGAAACACAAGAAATCTTCAAAGATATAATTAGAAGATTTTAATTTTAAATAATACGTATGGTTATACCATACTATTGAAAGGAGAATCATGACTATTAAATTAAATTTAGATGATTTTAAAAAAGAAATTTCCCTAACTAAGAAAAAAGATGAGAATTTGATAGATCTAAAAGATTTTGAATATATTTCTTATACAAATAATAATGAAGTTGATGATTTCCTAAATGAAAAATCTTTTATGTTAATTAATTTTATAGGAAAATCTAATATTCTCTTAGGAAATATATTTTTAGAAGTTCAAAATTACTTAAATGATAATTTCATTGAAGAAACTACTTATTGTGATTGGCTTCAAAGAAATGGTTTTAATAGAATGACAGCATTACGATACAAAAAAAGAGCTGAGATATACAGTTCTTTATTATCAGAAAATTCTAAAAAGATTATAGCATTAGCAAATCAAAAAACAATAGATGAGATTTATAAGTTCAATGATAGACAAGCGATATTAACTTATCTTGAAGAAATTAATAATATCTCTGAGATTGAAAATTTCTTAAATAATGCCCTAACTTTAAAAAAAGATGAAGAGGAGGTGGAGATAATTGAAGTAGATAGCTTAGATTTAGAAAATAGAGTGAGAAAACTATCTACCTCTATTGAAAATCTTGAACCTAAAAAACAAAAACAAGTAGATAGTTTACTTAAAAAGATTGAAAAAATTATGAGCAGTTAATTTATTATGTAACAACTTGTTACACAAACAGAGGTTAAGACTAATGGAGAGGACTAGAAAATTTAACAGTAAAATGATTAGAAAAAGAATTATTTTAGGAAAGAAACTTACAAGAGGAATGTTTGATTATATAAGAAGAAATCCAGATGAATTTAAAGATTTAGTATTTGTTAGAAGAAGATTTAAAAATATACAGAGGTAATAAGTATGAAACATTTTTTGAAAGTTAAAGATATTAAAGAGATTATTTTAAAAGAGTATGGAAAATCAATATCCAGCAGCAAAGCATATGAAATTATTAGAATCTTAAATTTAGAGTTAGAAGAAAAAAATATATTAACTATTAGAGGTGCTGTCAGTGAAAAATACTTTAATGCTAGGAAAAAGATTATAGCACAACTCTTAAAGGGGGTAAAAAAGAATGAATGAAAGAATTACTAATATAGATATTAGAAAAATATTTGAATGTTCTAAACCTACTGCATTAAAAATAATGAAAAGAATTTTAAAAGAAAAAAATTTAACAAAAGGAAAAATAAGCAAAAATGATATAAAGAAAAGATTTTATATTGATATATAAGGAGCTGATAAAATGTTTAAAATTAATGAAAGAAATTTAATAGGTATTGTTTTTACTGGATTTATAGTTATTTTTGTAATAGGTCTTGTACTTAGTAATTGTTATTCAGTTAATACAGGAGAAGTTGCTGTTATATCAACTTTTGGAAAAATCACTAGAGTAGATACAGAAGGTTTAAATTTTAAAATACCTTTTGTCCAATCAAAAGACTATATGGAAACAAGAGAAAAAACATATATCTTTGGAAAAACAGATGAACAAGATACAACCTTAATTGTTTCTACAAAAGATATGCAATCAATATTAATTGACTTAACTGTCCAAGCGAATATTACAGACCCTGAAAAGCTATATAGAGCATTTCATAACAAACACGAATATCGTTTTGTAAGACCTCGTGTAAAAGAAGTTGTACAGGCTACTATCGCAAGGTATACCATAGAAGAATTTGTTTCTAAAAGAGCTGAAATTAGTAGAATCATAAATGAAGATATAGCAGATGATCTTGCTGAGTATGGAATGAATGTATCTAATGTTTCCATTGTAAATCATGATTTTTCTGATGAATATGAGAAAGCTATTGAAATGAAGAAAGTTGCTGAACAAGCTGTGGAAAGAGCAAAAGCAGAACAAGAAAAATTAAAAGTAGAAGCTGAAAATAGAGTAAAACTTGCAGAATATGCTCTAAAAGAAAAAGAATTACAAGCAAAAGCTAATGAAATAGAAAGTAATTCATTAAGTCCACAGTTACTTAAAAAGATGGCAATAGAAAAATGGAATGGAATCTTACCAAAAGTTCAAAGTCCTAATAACAGTAATTTAATTAGTATAGACAATTAAGAGATAGATTATAGATATACAAACTACAAAAAAAACTAATATATGAATTGTCTATAAGCACAAACAGTAAAAATAGGAGAATATAATATGTTAGAAAAATATCCTGATATTTTAAAAGTACCTGAAATATCACAAATTTTAAGAATTGGTATACAAAAAGTATATAAGTTATTAAAAAGTGGTGAAATAAAAAATAAAAAAATTGGTAATCTCTATTTTATTTCTAAAGAAGATTTGATAAAATATATTAGAGGAAATAAGATCAAAAATTCATCTTCTTTATCTATAAAGGAGAAAAGAGATGAAAGTAAAATTTAACCACAGATTAAGGGAAAGAAATGGGATATATCATGTAGTTGTTTATTGGATAAATCCCATTACAAAAGAACAAGAAAGTAAGTCAAAAAGCACAGGACTCAAGCTAAAAGGCAATAAAAAGAAAGCAGAAGAAATAGGAGAAGCTTTTCTTAAAGAAGTAAAAGAACAATATAAAGATGCATATCAAGATGATAAAGTAGTAAAAATTGAAGAGCAAAAAATTAAATTTCTTGATTTTCTTGAACAATCTATAACTAATAGCAAAAATACAATACAATATCCAACATACAAATCATACAAGGATCAACAAAGAATTATAGAAAAATTTTTTTCTCAAAAAAATCTTGATTTAGAGGCTGTTACTGTAGCAAATATATTAGATTTCTACAATCATCTATCAATTGTGAGAAAAAATACTAATAATACTATAATACATTATCATGCATTATTGAGAAAAACTTTTACTGAAGCACATATAAGAAAACTAATTAAAGAAAATATAATGTTAGAAATCCCAAGACCTAAAAAAGAAAAATATATCTCTGAGGTTTTTAATTTAAAAGAGATTAATACTTTTTTAAATTATATTAAAGGACATAAATTTGAATTAGAACTGAACTTAGCATTATTTTATGGTTTTCGTAGAAGTGAACTACTAGGATTAAGATTTTCAGTAATTGATTTTGATAATAATACTATTTTGGTTAATACTAAAATTACTTCTTCAGAAGAGGAAAAATTAGTTGCTAAACAAAAAATGAAAAATGATAGTAGTTATAGAATTATGCCTTTATTAGCTTCAATAAAAGAATTAATAATTCAAAGAATGGAAAGAATAAAAAGAAATAAAAACTTCTTTAAAAGTTCTTATACAAAGAAATGGGAGGGATTTATATGTGTAGGTGAAGATGGTGAGCTTATTAAACCAGACAGGGTTACAAAAACATTTAGAAGGCTTATAAAGGAATGTGGTCTTAAAAAAATTAGGTTACATGATTTAAGGCATTCTTGTGCAACACTTTTATATGAGCAGGATATACAGTTAAAAGATATACAAATGTGGCTTGGACATAGTGATATACAAACTACTGCAAATATATACTCACATTTTGATTACACTAGAAAAGAAAAAACTGGAGAAATTATTGAAAAATCTTTAAAAAACTTAAAGTAAAAAGGACTATATAAAATAGTCCAATTAAAAGTATTTAAGATGCCTAATATGGTGCCTGAGATGGGACTCGAACCCATAAGGTAAAAATTACCGATAGATTTTGAGTCTATTATGTTTACCAATTTCATCACTCAGGCAAAAAACATTTTAAAGAAAATAGTGGACAAAATGAATGGTCAACAAGCAACAAACCCAAACGGACAACTGTATTAAAGGTCAGTTAGACAAATAATAGAAGATGATTTTGAGTCTGGTGCGTCTACCAATTCCACCACTCAG
>CAUULU010000014.1:0-21385 GCA_963546185.1 uncultured Eubacteriales bacterium
GCCCCTAATGTTATCCCTGCAAGTATAAGGATTATTATTATCGTTATTGCAAGTGTCATTAATGTTATACCCTTATTATTTTTCATGATATACCCCTTTTCTCTATTCGTACAACTATATAATTTTAATATATAATAACAGATATTTAATTAGTATAATTATTACAATATCAACATTTTTTTTTACATTCCAATTTATTATACTTGTATTACTTTTTTACTACTTTTTTTTAAAATAATATATTAAACATATTATATCTGGTATATTAAATGTATATGATTATATTTATGAAAGGAGTAATATGAGTAAGCAAATTAAACATAAACTACAAGGTATATCTAATGTATCTGAAATAAGCGCAAAAGATAGACATATAATATCTAAAAAAGCAATTGAGCTAATCTATCCTGTAGTTTCTGAATTTAATATTTCTAAAGAAATGTTATTTAATTCTCTTGGAAAAAGTAATATGTATTTAGCAGATTTTGAAGATTTAGCAATGGGAAAATATGACTATACAACAAATTCAATATATTTCTCAAATAATTTAGATATAACTAATCTAGATAGTTCTGTAATACACGAAATACTTCATTTCTTTCAAGCAGAGCTTACAGAAGATAACTTTCTTATACGAATGGGACTTTTTAAACCTTCTAAATTCTTTAGACCTGAAAAAGGATTAGGTTTAAATGAAGCTTCTGTGCAATATATAGCAAGTACTATGGTAAAAGAAGTACCAGATCATGTTAAATATTATGAATTAGAACTTACAACTCCAAGTAGTAATTATTATCCGTTAGAAACAGCAATTATTAGACAAATGTGTTTCTTTACTGGTACATACCCATTATTTTTCAGTACATTATTTAGTACAGACCTTTTTGAAAAAACTTTTAAGACTATAACATCTGAAGATAATTATAACTATATAGAGGAAAAGCTTACATATATTGTTCAATTACAAGAAAAACTTTCTAAAGTATATTCAAATATACATACACATAATCAAGCAGAAAGTAAGAAAATATCTGTTTTAAACAATATAACAAGCCTTAAAAACAAACTTAGAGAAACAGTTTTAGATGTTCAAAAAATAATATATACATCTGCATTTGCAAATGAACTTGATAAAATAGAAACAGTTCAAGATATAGTTAATATGAAAACACTTGTCTCTAACTTCGAAAATTATCTTATATCATATGAAAATGATTATTCTTTTGAACAATTCAAAGATAAGATAAATATTGAGCTTAACAACAAACTAGCTCTTATAGAGGCATATGGAAATTATTCATTTGCTCTTAAAGCTAAGAAAGATATTTTAAATCTACCTAAGATATATTCTCAAAGCTTTTTCAAAACATTCTTCTCAAAAATTAAATTGCTTATAGACTTAAGGTTTAACTTCTCTAGAAGCAATGATGAAGAACTATATGAAAATGAAATATAATATGCACAAAAAAGAAGAGGATAATTTTATCCCCTTCTTTTTCTTAGGTTGTTAGAATATTTGCCACACTAGATTAATCTAAATTTACCTTAATGTGGTCTGTTTCAATTATTCTATTCACCTCCTTCTGTATTTCTTTAATTTCAGCTTCAGTAAAGCCTGATTTTCTTAGAACTTCTTTTCTTTGTTCTCCATCACCTAGCTTTCCACGAAGTACTAAATCAACTGCTTCACTTTTTGAAACTTTTAAATTCTTTTTACTTTCAGTCGTTTTTTTGGATGCTGCTTTACTACTACTATTTTTTGTATTTACATTAGTATTTTTTCCCTTTTCTAGATTCGAAACTCTTTTCTCTAAATTTTCGAATCTGTGATTTACAGTTTTTTCTAAGTCAGAAATTAAAATTGTATCTTTATCTTCTTTCTTTTGTTTATTGCTAATTTCCTTCAACTTCTTCACTTTTTCAGATTCTTGTTGTTCCTCTTCGAGCTCTTTTTGCTTTTTCAAATTTTCAAGTTTCAGTTCTTTAGCTTTATTTTCGATTTTCCTAACATCTTCTTTGCTAAAATTTTCTTTTAGCTTACTTAGTTCAACATCTTTATTGTTCAACATCCTCGCGGCCTCTGATATATAATCACCTTTTAAACTAGTACTTATCCCTAACATAACCGCTAATGTTCCCATCAATAATTTTTTTTTGTTCATCTCTCTCACTCCTTTAAAATTTAATTAAATCCTAAATTTTTGTATCCTTTTTTTAAGTATATTTTGATTATATCATCTTATTAATAATTTTGCAACAACAAGTTATGTTAATTATATCAAATGAGGAGTCTATAATCCTTTTTTATATTTCCATAACAAAAAATACCTCTAAAAAGATTATTCTTCTTAAAGGTATTTTTACAATTATTAGTATAATTATATATTTGTTCTTATTATCTCTTACTAAATTGTGGAGCTTTTCTAGCTTTTTTAAGACCGTATTTTTTTCTTTCTTTCATACGAGAATCACGTGTTAAGTATCCTGCTGATTTTAATGTTGGTCTGTATTCTTCTTCATCTGCTTCTACTAAAGCTCTAGCTATACCATGTCTTATAGCTCCTGCTTGTCCTGAGAATCCTCCACCTATAACTTTAACTATTACATCATAGTTTTCTGTTTTGTTTACTGCTACTAGAGCTTGTTTTGCTATAACTATTAATGTTCCTGTTCCGAAATATTCTGTTATATCTTTTCCATTTACAGTTATTTTACCTGTTCCTGCCATTAATCTTACTCTAGCAATTGATTTTTTTCTTCTTCCTGTTCCTAAGAACACTTTGTTTTCTTGTTTTGCCATTTTAATTATTTAACCTCCCAAACTTCTGGTTTTTGAGCTGTTTGCATATGATTTTCATCTGCATATACTCTTAATTTTTTAAGTTGTGCTGCACCTAGTTTTGTGTGTGGTAACATTCCTTTAACTGCTAAATACATTGCTTTTTCTGGTGTATTTGCCATTACTTCTTTAGCTGATTTTTCTTTTAAACCACCAACATATCCTGAGTGTTTTCTATACATTTTTTGTTCTAATTTTTTACCTGTTAAAACTATATCTTTACAGTTTATGATTATAACATGGTCTCCTGTGTCTATGTTAAACATAAAGTTAGGTTTGTGTTTTCCACGAAGTAATGTTGCTGCTTCTGTTGCTACTCTTCCTAAAACTTTATCTTTAGCGTCTATTATATACCATTTTTTTTCTATTTCTTTTCCTTTTGGAGTGTATGTTTTATTCATTTGTTTCTCCTCCTTCTTCTACAACTTCTTCTGTTACTATTTCAACTACTTCTTCTTCTGCTGTTTCTGGAACTAAAACTTTTTCTTCTTTTATAGTTATTTCTTCATCAACTATTCTAGCACCTACAACTTCTTTAGTCTTAGCTTTTTTACCTAATCTATCTCTTAAGTATGTAAGTTTTGCTCTTCTTGCTTTTCCTACTCTTACTAATTCTACTTTTTCTACATTTTGTGAATGTATTAAGAATGTTTTTTCAACACCTACACCATAAGATATTCTTCTTACTGTAAATGTTTGGTTTAATCCACCATTTTGTATTTTAATTATTGTTCCTTCAAATACTTGGATTCTTGATTTGTTACCTTCTGTAATCCTTACATGTACTTTTACTGTATTACCTACTTTTAACTTTGGAACTACATTTTTCATTTGTTCATGTTCTATTGCTTTAATTTTGTCCATTTAAGGCCTCCTTCTTTATATTTTTATTTTTTATTAAATCTGGTCTTTTTTCTAAAGTAATTTTTAAAGACTCTTTTTCTCTATATTCTCTTATTTTTTTATGATTTCCGAGAAAGTAATACTTCTGGTACTCTCATTTGTTCAAATATTTCTGGTCTTGTATATTGTGGGTATTCTAACATTCCGTTACTATTTGAAAAGCTTTCTTCTTCTAAAGAATCTTTAGAAATTACCCCTTCAACATTTCTAGAAACAGCATCAATAACTATCATTGCTGGAATCTCTCCACCTGTTAATATATAGTCACCTACTGATATTTCTTCTACTTCTAATTTATCAAGTACTCTTTGATCTATTCCTTCATAATGACCACATAAAAGTATTATATTTTTTTCTTTTGATAAGTTTTTTACTTTTTCTTGTGTAAGTACTTCTCCTTTTGGTGTTAAATGTATTATTCTAGAATTTTTTAAGATTTCTTTGTCTATAGAATTATATGCATCATATACCACATCTGGCCTTATCACCATTCCGAGGGCCTCCTCCATATGGCATATCATCAACCTTTTTATGCTTATTTTTACTAAAGTCTCTGATATCTATTAGCTCTAATTCTATTAACTTTTTATCTATCCCTCTTTTTAGAATACTTGTATTTAAACTTTCAAACATTTCTTTAAAAAGTGTTAATACTATAAACTTCATTTTGTGTCCTAATATCCTAATTCTATTATTTTTCCTATATTGTCTTTTTGAACATATATTTTCTTATTCTTAATATCTATTTTTTCTATATATTCATCAATTATTGGAATTAATAATCTTTTTCCTATAGTTTCTCTTCCGATCAACTTCTAGTGTTTCTGTTATATTATTATTAAGTATATCTGTAACTTTTCCTATTAACTCTTTTTCTTTGTATACATTACATTCTAAAAGATCTAATATATAGTATTCTCCATCTTCTAGTTTTTTTAAATCTTTTCTCTGAATATATAGTTCTTTTCCTTGAAGAATTATATCATCATATATCTCATCTTCAAAATATATATCTGCAATTATCCTATTTTTTAAACTACCAGTTATTTCTAAATTAATTTTAATATACATATTATTTTCTTTTATATATATATCATTATATTCTTCTATGCTATATATATCATCACTATATATACTAACTTTATATTCTTCATAATTTCCGGTGTTTTTTATCGATTTTGCCTATTACAATATATTTATCATTTTCTTGTTTCTTTAATTTTTCTAAGTCTTCTTTTAAATATATTTTCATATATCAATTATTTTGCCTTTTCATTATATTCTTCTTCAGTTTCAAAACGAATGTATAATTGCTTATTTGTATCTTTTAAGAATCTTACTAAACTTCTAATATTTTGTGCAACTCTTCCGATTTCTACCAATTACTCTTGGCATATTTTCTTCTGATACAATTACAACTAATTCCATCTTTTCTTCAGAAATTGATTCTATCACTTTTGCTTCTTCACCTGTTATTGCTTTTACAAGTGCTTTTAATAATTCAACAGTTTTTTCCATATTACACCTTATCTTTTCCTAAACACTATTTTCCAGCTTTTTCTGCTATATCTATTAACTTTTTAGCTGTTTCTGTAGGTTTTGCTCCATTTTTTATCCATGTAGCTACTTTTTCTAAATCAAGATTTATAGTAGATGGTGTTGTCATTGGATCATATGTTCCTACTTTATCTATTATCTTTCCATCTCTTGCTGTTCTAGCGTCTGCTACTACAACATGATAAAATGGTTTTCTTTTCTTTCCCATTCTTTTTAGTCTTATTTTAACCATTTTTTCCTCCTTTAAATTTTTCCATATCCACCTGATTTAAGTTTTGACATTATCTTATTTAAATCTTTTGGATTTTTAATATCTTTCATGACTTTTTTAAATAAGTCAAATGATTTTATAAACTTATTAACTTGTTCTACTGAAGTTCCGCTACCCATAGCAATTCTTTTTCTTCTAGAACCATTTAATATTTTGTGATTTTGCCTTTCTTTTTCAGTCATTGACTGTATTATGGCTTCAATCTTAACAATTTCCTTATCATCTACATTTAAGTTTTGCAGATTACCCATTCCTGGTATCATCTTAAGTAATGATGATAATGAACCCATTTTTTTAATTTTTTTCATTTGTTTTAGATAATCATTTAAGTCATAATTTTCTTTTCTTATTTTTTCTTCTAATTCTCTTGATTCTTCTTCAGAAAATTCTAGTTCTGCTTTTTCAATTATTGATAAAACATCACCCATTCCTAAAATTCTTGATGCCATTCTATCTGGATGAAATTCTTCAATATCTGAAAGTTTTTCACCTACTGATGCAAACTTAATTGGTTTTCCGAGTTATTTCTTTAACAGAAAGTGCTGCACCACCTCTTGTATCTGCATCTAGTTTTGTAATAATAATACCATCTATATCAAGTTTTTCTGAGAAACTTTTTGCAACATTTGCTGCATCTTGTCCTGACATTGAGTCAACTACTAAAAGACTTTCTGTAATATTAATATTATCTTTTATCTTTTTAAGCTCACTCATCAATTCTTCATCTATTTGAAGTCTACCTGCTGTATCTAGTATAACAAGATCATTCATACTTGATTTTGCCTTTGTTATTGCTTCTTTTGCAATTTTAAGTACATCTTTTGTATCTTCTCTTGAATATACTGGTATACTAAGGCTTTTTCCTACAACTTCTAATTGTTTTATAGCTGCTGGTCTATATACGTCACATGCTACAAGTAATGGTTTTTTACCTTTTTTTCTAAAGTGGTTTGCAAGTTTTCCTGCAAGTGTTGTTTTACCTGCACCTTGAAGCCCCATTAACATTATTATTGTAGGTTCTGTTGGACTATTTATAAATTTTATCTCACTATTTTCTGCTCCGTAGTATTGTAGTTAATTCATCTTTAACTATTTTTACTACTTGTTGCCCTGGTGTTAGTGATTTTAAAACTTCTTCACCTAGTGCTTTTTCTTCTATGTTTTTTATAAACTTTTTAACAACCATAAAGTTAACATCAGCTTCTAATAATGTAAGCTTTATTTCTCTTGTCATTTCTTTAAGGTCTTTTTCAGTTATTCTAGCACTTCCCTTTATCTTCCTTATAATATTTTGTAATCTTGATGAAAGTCCTTCAAAAGCCATATTTTCTCCTTAACTTAAATTTTCTTTAATGAATCTACATTTTTAATTATTTCTTTTAATGTATTATCTAATTTTTCTTTTTCATACTTATCAATAGAAAGAGTAGTTATTTTAGCAGCAAGATTAATTATATTTCTTTCTAGTTTTGAAACTATATTATCTTCTTTTTTAAAGTTCTTATATAATTTCAATTTACTTTCAAAAAATTCTAATTTTTCTTCTGCCTTTTTAATATTGTCCCTAACAGCTTGTCTTGTTATCTTATCTTCCTGTGCGATTTCTGATAATGATAAGTCCATATTATAGTACTTGTCTATTGCTGAATATTGTTTATCTGTAAGGAGTTCTCCATACAGTTCTAATAGTGTACCATAATATATTATTTTTTCTTCCATATTCTCTCCTAATGTAAGTCTATTTAACTTTACACTAAAAACAAGTATTTGTCAATACTTGTAATGCATTTTAACTTTACATTAAAACATTACTCAAAGTATTGATTTGAATAGATTAATAGATTATTTATTAGGTTAAAAAAACTATCTGCATATATTATTATATTACAAATAGTTTCATTTATTATATCTTATCTGTATACCCATAATATCTAAATACCCTATATATCTTTTTAATATATGTTTTAAAATAACATTGGTTTAACATGTATTCTCTATGACATCTATTTTCTTTTAATAGGTCTTTTTCCATATTTACTAGATTATCTGTATGTACTGTATATACACCGTTTTCTCTTAAGTATTTGTCTATTTCTAGTGTCATACCTCCATATGGATAGCAAAATATATATGGTCTTTTTGATATATTTTCTGATATCACCTCTATAGGTTGTTTTGCATATTCTAATATTTTTTCTTTAGATATATTATTATTTGTATATTCTCTTCCATAATTAATATGTTTTTTCCCATGTGAATATACAGATATATATTTATCTATTTTCTTTAATGATTCCATATCCATAAATCCATGTTTTCCTATAGTATCTGTATTTACAAATATGCTTCCTACAATATTATTTTGTTTAAAAAATTCTAAAACATTTTCTTCTATATCTGTATATCCGGTCATCAAATGTTATACATATTGCTCTTTTAGGAAACTTCTTATTTTCTTTTTGTATATTATATATATCTTCTATTTTTAAGAATGTATATCCTTTTTTCTTAAATTGTATACATTGTTTTTTAAATATATCTATATTTGTACACATTGATTCATCTGTTATATTTTGTCTTTGTTGTTCTTCTTTTGTTAAGATATGATGATATACAAATACTTGCACCTTTTTTTCAAATATTCTTTTTATTTTACTAATTATTTTCATCTTTTATTTTCTTTTCTCTTTTTTTTACTTTTTAATTATTATTCTTTTCTATGTTTACTTCTGTTTATAAGTTCGTCTAGTTTATCTTTTAACTTTTGACTTCTACTTACTTCTTTTCTTGTTTCTTCATTATATATATTTTGATAACTTTCATTTGATTCATATATTTCTACATCTGAATCATTTATATTATATCCATTAATATTTTTATTGTTTTTATCTACTACTTCAACACCTAGATTTGTATTTGTGGTAAACACATTATCTACATTTGATATATTTATTCCTAGATTATTCATCCCTTTTATATTTTCTTCTGTTTCTTCATCTACTATATATTTTGAAGATTTAGATAATTTTTCTGAAATATAATCTTTGATTTTATTATTTTTTCTATTATCATTTCTAAAATTCAAATTTTCTTTATTAGAATAATATATATCTGCTATTTCTCTATTATTTTTAAGCATCATCTTTGTTTTTATAATCCCTGGCAAGTACAATAATACTAAAAGTACTTTATTCATAAAATTATATACTTTGCTTAAATCTAATCCATTACCTGTTAGGTATGAGTATAATATGTAATGTTTTAATATATACATTCTTTTTTTCATTGATACTTGTCTAAAATCAAATTCAAGTAATTCTTTAAAATACATATAATATCCTTTTGGATAACTATATAGCATTTTGTTTATATTCTTAGAGTATCCGGTCTTCTTGATATTCACAAAGTTGTACTACTTCATTAAAAACAAATACTGTATTTGTTTTATCCATTTCATGATATAGTCTTGCCTCTGTAACAAATTTTTCATTTTCTTCTAACCTATGTTCATATTCTTTTCTAACACTTGAGATAAATACTATACATTTTTCTCCATCTATACATTCTTTGAATGAAACTTCAAACATTGTTCTATTATATTCTGTATTTTTAAATTTTTCTCCCATTAGCCTTCCGGTCTGGGTATGCTTTTAAAAATACGAATCCATATGTAAGTGGTACTTCAAAAACATTACTTTTTATTACCTCTATAGCATTTTCTGATAACATATCATCAGAATCTAAATCCATCATATATTCACCAGTTGCTATTCTTGTTAAATGGTTTATTGCTGCCATTTTCCCCATATTTTTTTGATAATAATAATTTATGCTTAAATTTTCATTTCCTACCATTTTTTCTACAACTTCTCTTGTATTATCTGTTGACCCGTCATCCATTATTAGCCATTCTATCTTTTCTCCAAATTTAGAATTAGCTAGAATACTTAAATATGCTCTTTTTAAGTATTCTGCTCTATTATATGTTGCTGTCAATATTGATATAAATGGTTTTCTTCCTCTTTCCATTTTTTCCCCTTATTTTTCATCAAATAATTTTATAATATTATATATCTTATTTATATTTTTTTCTCTATATCGTATTTGTTCAACTTTATTATTTTTCATATTTTTCTTATGTTTATTTAATATCACCATTTTTATACCTTGATATATTCCGTTCTTCACTATTTTCAAATATATATGCCTTATCATATCCTTCTGCCGCTTCTCTTGCCGCTGTATTTGTAAGAAGTATTGTCTTATTAAGTATTTTTGCTTCATCTAATACAAGTCCGGTATCCTTCTGCATATGAAAATAATCCGAAATATTTTGCTTTTAATATATATGGATATGGGTTTTCTCTTTTTCCTAGTAGTATAAAAGATTTTTTAATTCCATATTCTTTTATCTTTTCTTCTAGATTTTTTCTTTCTTCTCCCTCACCTATTATATATATATTATGTATTATTCTATCTTTTATAAGTCTTCTATGTACTTCTATTAACCTATCTAGTCCTTTTGCTTTTGTAAGTCTTGCAACTACCACAATACTTGGAATATTGGGTTCTATTTCATATGGTTCTATTTCTCTTGATTTTCTTTCTATTCTTCTTTGGTCTACAAAATTATATATTACTCTTTTTCTAATCTTATTATTTAGGAACATTTTTATAAAATTATCTTTACTATCTCTACTTACAAATATTATATTATTATACTTATTATATATTTTTTCATCTATTTTTTTCTTTTGATTACTATATCTTGTTGTTTCATAATATAATGACATATTTGTATGTACCCATGCTATTTTGTTTGCATTTGAATTATTTGCAAAAAGTCTTGTTATTGGTCCTTCTAGGAATGCAACTTCTATATCATAAATATTCTTAATATGTAGTTCATATATAATATTAGAGAACATTCTATATATTAGTGTTATAACCTTTCTTTTTATAAACCCATAATTTTCTCTTTGATTTTTAAATATTGTTTTTAATTTTGCATTTGTTCCTTTTAATTCTTTTTCAAATTCCCCATTACCATATATTGTAAATACTGTTATATCATAAACACTTTGTAATTCTTTTACTATATCTACTAATACTCTTTCTGCACCACCTATTGATAGACTTGTTATTCCAAAAATTATTTTTTTCTTCTTCCTTTCATCTATCTTTCTTTCCTTATATCTTTTTTCATTGTTCTTTTCTTTTATAAGTGTGACATCAAAAGTTTCTATTTCTTTCCTATTTTCATTTTCATTATTTGTAACTGCTGAATATGAATAATCTCTTCCATTTCTTATTCCATCAAATTTGTTTATAAGTATTATCATTATTACAGCTATTATAGTTGTAGCTGTTGTGCTGAAAAATACTGCTCCCATAAAATATGAGATTGATAATGTAAGTCCGAAGTAAATATGTATACATTATATAATCTGAATTTATCTTCTTATAATTAGATATTCCAAATATTACAGCATATAGGAATATAAGGATATATGGTAGTAAGTACATTATTGTACCTATTATTCCGAAAGTTATATATAAATGCTACTAATTCTCTTTCTAGTATAAGCTCTCCTGCTTTCTTTAAATTAGTATTTCCGGAAAAGTTTATGTATTATGTTCTTATCATTCTTCCATTCTATTTTTGCATATGTTTCTTGCATTTCTCTTAAATCATTAGCACTAAATTTATCATTTTGAATTTTTTCTATAAACTCTATTATATTATTTCTATCTAATAATGTAAGATTTGGATATCTTTCTTCTATTTCTCTTTCTGACAATCTTGGAGTTTGTTCATTTCCTTTAATATCCATATATATATTTACTATTTCTTTTGGTCCTATTGGAAGTTTTTCATTTTTTCTTTCTGCTATTAATTGTTGTTCTTGTCTTTTTAATTCTGCTCTTCTATTTAATACACTAATACCATTTATTGATATATATATTATTATCCCTATTCCTACTAAAAATACTAAAATTCCTGTTACTACTTTAGCTATTATACTATTATTTGCCTTTCCTATAATAGTATATATATCTCCGAGAATCTCCATTATATATCTTATATCTTTCTTTTTCTCTTTTTGTAAGTGTATTTTCTTTTATCTTATTCATTATATATGAATATATATTTGCTAAAATATATACTATCATATGTAATATTACTCCGGTAAAATCCTGTTCTTGAACCCATTATAAATAGAAGATATAGTGATGTGAAAACTGTTATTGCTAAATATATATATCTTCCTTTTAATTTTATTGTAGTAAGTAATAACCCTACTGCTAGTAATAATATTATAGAAAGACTGTTTCCTGTTTCAAAAAATCCTTTTTGTCCTATTCCTTCTTGATATGTACTTGGAGATATATTTAAAATCATTGGTATACATATACTTAATATATATATTCCTGTCATAATTGCTATTGATATTTTTAGTTTATCTGTATTTCTTCTAAAGAATAATTTAAACATTATATATATGTTTATAATCGCAAATATATAATTCATAACTATTCTTACTTCATCTATTAATACTCTACTTCCAAAATGTGTCTTATACTCTAAAAATATCATACTATGTACAAATATATATCCTATATTAAGTATTCCTAAAAATAATATCTGAATTTTTTCTGCTAAACTTACTTTAAAAAATATTATTGTAAGTATTACTATTGGTATTAATGGCCTTAGTATTGTTATAGGATTAAATGATGATATTTGTCCGGTCTTTTATCATATAATTTCTATATACATAGCTCATCATATCAAAGATTGGACATAATATTATATATATATACATTAAATTCTGTGCCAATATATACCATTTTTCTTTTTTCTTTGAATATATATTTTTTTCTTCTATTTCAGTTTTCATAAATTCCCCTTTCTACATATTATATAATATATCTATATTTAAGCTTTTTAAAAATACCCTTTCTTTTTCTGGTATTATACTTGTACTATAATATCTTAAATTTTTTAATTTTTCTAAATTCCCCATTATCTTTTGTATCTTTTCACTCTTGTTTGAAAGAATTGTTAATATTATTAAACATTCTGTTATATCTACATATTTTTCTTCTGATATTTTTTCTTTTAATTCAAATACCTTTTTTATATATTCTTTAGGTATTAAATATTCTTGTGTTGGTATATCTGTACCAATTTTTAATAAGTTTAGTATAAGTCCTGCTGTTTTTGTTATATCTTCTTTTTCTTTTCCAATTATAACAGTTCCATCTTTAAATTCTATTCCTGCAATCTCATACCCTGTTTTTTCTTTTTCTAAATTTATAGTTTTTATCATAATATCATCTTCTATTTTAATATTATGTTCTTTCATTATTTTTTCTATTTTTAAATAATTTTCTTTTTTCTCTCCATTATATATATATTCATATTTTTCTTTTAAATATCTTCTTATTATTTCTCTTTTACCACTATATTCTGCAAACTCTTCATCTATAATAGCATCTTTTGCAAAATTAACTCCCATTTCTGTTGGACTACTATATATTTCAGTATTATATATCTTTTTTAATATATTATTTAATACTGGGAAAAGTTGCATATCTCTATTATAACTTGTTGCATTTTTGCCATGTTTTTCATTATAAAATGTGTCTTCTATTACTTTATCATCAATATTTACTGTTGCCGCTTCATATGCTAAATTTACAAAGCTTTCTTTTCCTAAATTCCAAATAGGGAAAAGTTCTAATTTAGCAAATCCTGATAATATTCCTCTTTTAGAATCATTATATATTTGTGATAAACATGTAGACATTTTTCCGACTTCCTGGTCCTGCTGCTATTGATAATACTATATCTTTATTTGTTTCTATATATTCATTTTTGCCGAAGTCCATTTTCACTTACTACATTTTCTATATCTAATGGATAT
Source organism: uncultured Eubacteriales bacterium (assembly GCA_963546185.1). Taxonomy (GTDB): domain Bacteria; phylum Bacillota; class Clostridia; order TANB77; family CAG-508; genus JABCPO02. The sequence continues at coordinate 13,502 of CAUULU010000014.1, forward strand.
CCTTCTATATTATAATGCTTATATACATTATATCCTAATATTTTTAATTTGTTTATATAATTATCTATTAAAATATCTTCATAATATCTACTTATAACTATTCCTGATATTTTTATTCCTTTTTCTTCTAATACTTTTGCTATATATATAGTTTCATCTGCATATGTAATACCTTTGTCTTGAATTTTCCTTAAATCAACAATATTATTTGCTGCAATTGTTATTATTACTTCAATATCTTCTTTTAATGTTTCAAATATTCTAATCTTATTATCTTTCTTAAATCCAGGAAGTACTCTTGCTGCATGATTATCTTCTAATAATTTTCCACCAACTTCTATATATAATTTACCTGGAAATAGTTTTTTTCTTTCTAATATTTTTTCTTTCTCAATTTTTAAATATTTATCATTATCAAAACAAATCTTTTCTTCTACACTTATTGTATTATTATATTTTTTTTCTTCCATAAGTCTACTCCTTTTAAAGTATTATCTGTATAATCCTTTTATCTTATAATCATTATAATTTAAATCCATATGGTAAAAGTTCTTCTATGTTATAACATTTCATTTTATCTTCTAATAATACATATATTTTAAAATTCTTATCTACAAATTCTGCCATAAATTGTCTACAATATCCGACATGGAGTTATATCTTCTATATTACCTTTTTCGTCCATTCCACAAATAATTATATGTGAATATTCGTTATTTTTTACTCCACTTGATATTGCTTTTGCAAAAGCACATCTTTCTGCACAAATAGATTGTATTCCCATATTTTCTATATTAACACCAGTATATGTTTTATTATCTTTTGTATATAGTATTGCACCTACTTTAAACTTACTATATGGTGAATATGATTTTTCTAATACTTGTACCATCATATTTTTTACTATTCCAATATCTTTAATATCATTTTCTTTCATCTTTTGTTCCTCTTATATTATCTTTTTAAAATTATTCCTTATTTTCCTTATCTTTTTCTACTGCTTTTTTTAAGTATAACATCATATTATATTTAATAAGATTTCTTTTTATAATATCTTTCAGTTCAAATCCTGCTATATTCTTATATATCTTTTCTTTTTTAATATTTTCAAAAAAACTTTTAATTTCTTTTATTATTTCTTCATTTTTTTCTGTTTGCAATATAATATACATTTCTTTCATTTTTTCTATAAGACCTATTGTATATAGTCTCTTAAATTTCTTATACACATCTTTTGTTATTCTTCCATCATTATTGTTTTTCTTAAGTTCATCTATTGCAAATATACTTTGCTTATAGAAATATAATGTATCTTCTGCTTTTTTTATAGCTTTTCTGTTATCTTTTATTCTTGTTATACTATTTTTAGATAATACATAATTATATAATGTCTCTTCTGTTGTTGTTACATTATCTGCTAAAAGTACTGTAAATGGTATAAGTCCATAATCTTCATGATATCTTCCATATTCAAATGAGAAGTTATTGTTTCTAAAATATTCTGTTCTAAATACATATACTGTTGGAAGCATATACAGTTTATCTACAAATCCTAATGCTGTTATTGCCTCTGTTCCTTTTACCTCTTGAAGTTCAACACTTTTATTTCTTTCTACTATAACCTCTTCTTCTGATACAGATTTAACATTTATCTTTAATATATCTAATTTCTTTTCTGCTGATTTTATCTTAGTTATTATTATATCTACTGCATCTCTATCTAAAAAATCATCTGCATCTAAATACATAAAATATGGTGTTTTTACATATTTTGTTCCCATATTTCTAGAATCTGAAAGTCCTGTATTTTTCTTAGATATTACTATACAATTTTCATTTTTTATCATATATTCTTTAGCTATTTGTAGAGTATTATCTGTACTTCCATCATTTACAAATATAATATTAAAATTTTGATTTTCTTGATTTACTAAATTTTCAAATAATCTATGTAAGTTTCTTTCTTCATTATATGCACATATAACAAATGTTAATACTCTTTTTTCTTTTTTTAACTCTTTCAATTTTCTTTATCCTTCTTATCTTCTAATATTCATCTAGATAGTTATGTTTTTTACCATCTTTCTTCCATTCAATAATTGCATCTAAATTAACATTTTCTGCTGATTTAAATATTCTAAGTTCTACATTTTTGTTTGTCTTTTTTAAGCTTTGTATAAGTTTTTTTACTTCATCTCTTTTTGATAAATTCTCATCATGATTTGCTATCTTGTAATCTGATATAGGGCATGCACAATGTATAAATTCTAAACCATATGTGTCTCTCCATTTTTCTATAACACTTTCTTCTACTAAATATAATGGTCTTATAAGTTCCATTCCGTTAAAATTATCACTTTTAAGTTTTGGAAGCATTGTTTTAAATTCACTTCCATATAATATATTCATCATAATTGTAGTTGTTACATCTGTAAAATGATGTCCGAAGTGCAATCTTATTACATCCGAAGATTTTCTGCCGCTTCATAAAGTGCCCCTCTTCTCATCTTTGCACATAAATAACAAGCACCTTTTGTTTGCATACCTGCTATTTTAAATATATTTGTTTTCACAAATTTTATATCTATTCCTAGTCTTTTTCCTGTTTTTGTTATAACCTCTACAACTTCATCTAAAAATCCTGGATTCATGCAAATATATTCTAGTTCAATCTTCTTATTTCCATGTCTTTGAATCTCTTGCATACATTTTGCAAGTAAAAATGAGTCTTTCCCTCCGAGATATACATATTGCAATCTTATCACCATCTTTTAAAATATCATATTTATCTAATGCTTTACAAAACGGTCTATATATATCTTTTCTAAATTTTGTTATTAAATCTCTCTCTATTATCTCTAAATCATTCTCCACTTTACATTCCTTTATTCTCTTAATTATTATTAATTTTTAGTATTTCTTTCTAATAAGAATAATATATCTGCAAATATTTTTTTATCCATATTCTTTAATATAATATTTTTAAGCTTAATTTTTAATGATTTTTTATTAAAATTTTTACCACTATCATTATTATTATTTAAAATACTATTCTTTTTCTTATTCTTTCCTAAAATTCCATATTTTTCATATATTTCATTATCTGCTTTAACTACTTTATCATATCCTTCTAGATATATTTTTTTATTCTTTGTTTTAGCAATTCTTTTCATAAAAGTTCCATATAAGTATCTTATTCCTATATATTCTAATATATCCTTATAATCTTCAAAACTATTATTCTTTACTGCATTTTCTATTAGCATTTCTACTGAAGTTATAATATCATATAATTTTTTATCATAATTATTAGATATTGAACTACTTCTTTGTACATAATAATATAATGGTTCTTTTACAAAAGATATACTTTCTATATTTTGAAGTATGCTATATGTATACAATATATCTTCATAATACATTCCATTAACAAAAGGCATATTATCTTTAAATGTCTTATCTATTAATTCTTTCTTATATATCTTATTATGTACAGCTATATATATTTTTTCCATGATATCTTTTTTTATATTAATATCTTTAACATTATCTGTTAACCCTCTATATTCTTCTAATATATTTGAACTTACATATACTTTTTTTCCTGTTTCTTCATATTCCATATACAGGTCTGATACAACTATATCATACTTATAGTGTTTAACCTTTCCCATAAGTTTTTCATACATATCTTTTTCTATATAATCATCAGAATCAAAAAATGCAATATATTCTCCTTTAGCATATATATATCCTACATTTCTTGCATGTGAAAGTCCTCCATTTTTTTTCACAATATATGTAATATTACTATATTTTTCTAAATATCTTTTTATAATACTATCTGAATTATCCTTACTTCCATCATTTACAATAATAATCTCTAAATCATTATATGAGCCTTCTATTATACTTTTTATACATCTATCTAAATATTTTTCTACATTAAAAACAGGAAGAATAATACTTAATGAATACGATTCTTTTTCTGACATTTTAACAATATTCACTTTGATATCTTTTTCATTTTCTTTCATAATTCTCCCCTTATTACATTTATTTTATATTTATATTCTGATATTCTATTCTATTTTTTATATTATTCATCTTCTTTTTTAAATATATCTTCTCTTCCCATAATTACAAATATTACTGTGATTATTAGATATCCGAAGAGCTTTTTTTATACCACCATTAATTAATATTATAGCTAAAAGTCCGGCAAAGTGTAGTTATAATATATAATAGATTTACTGTTTGTTTTGCAGTAAGCCCTGTTCCGAAGTAGCCTATTATGTATATGTCCTGCATCTGCCATAAACACACCTTTAAATGACTTATTTTTTATTATTCTTCTTATTATAGCAAATAATGTATCAAATATTGGTATTGCAAGTATAACTATAGGTGCTATTAAAACAACCACTGTATATGTTTTAGCAACTCCAACAATTGCAATTACTGCTATCATAAATCCCATAAATTGTGCTCCAACATCACCTACAAAAGTTTTAGCAGGATACTTATTAAATGGTAAGAATCCAGCTGTACCACCTGCAAGAGCAGTTATTAAAAATATTGATATTATTGGTGAACCATTTAGTATAAATATTACTATAAGTGATAATGATGATATAAGTACAATACCTGATGAAAGTCCGATCAAGACCATCTATAAGATTTATTGCATTTGTAACACCAATTATCCAAAAAAATGTTAATATATAACTAAATGTATTAGTAAATACAACACTATTTTGTAAAAATGGTAAACTAATTTCTTCTATTCTTATACCACCTACTATTATTATTATTGCAGCTACTGCTTGAAATGCAAGCTTAACATATGATTTTAAATTATATACATCATCTAAAAATCCCATTAATGCTATTAAGGACATTGATAAACTTATTGTAAGTAATATTTTTAAATTTCCTGTAAATAATTCATGATTTCCTTCTACTAATACTTTAGTTGCAATTGCATATATAAGTGCTACTAAAAATCCTATTATTATAGCTATACCTCCAAGTCTTGGCATTGCTATTTTATGTTTTTTTCTTGCTTCATTTGGTAAATCTATTGCTCCTACTTGTTTTGCTATTTTCATACTTATAGGAACACATATATATGAAACTATAAATGCTATCATAAATGTAATTATTACATCACTCCACATATTCTTCCCCTATTTCTATATACTTTCTAAATAATCTATAAGCATATCATTAAACTTCTCATTATTTGAAATATATTTCTTTTCTTTCTTATTATTACTATTTTTAATTAATTCTATAACAATTTCTTCCATTTTTTCATATGTATCTACCTTGTATAATAATCCATTTTTTTCCATTTCAAATGCTATTTCTTCTTGATGATTATTAACATGTTCACCATTTTCTTCTTTTCTAGGCAGGACTATAATATCCTTATTATGTTCAATACATTCCATTATTGTTCCAACACCTGCATGTGTTATAACAATACTTGCATTTATTATATATTTTTTCATATCTTCTGGTTTTAACATATTAAAAACTGTTATATTTTTCTTTTCTTTATTTTTTATTTTTTCTTTATTTATTTTTTCACTTACTTTTTTTTCATTTGTTTTTTCATTTAATTTTTCTATTTTACTTTTTTCTTCTTCTGAAAGCTTTGTTTGTCCTATTTGAAAAACAATTTCTATATCTTCAAGCTCTTTTATTTCTTCTTTTAGTTTTAATATATAATCAATAATCCTATTAAATGGTTTATCCTGAGTTCCTAAACTTACAAATATCATTAAAATATTCCTCCATAATAATCTGCTTTTGGATATAATTTTTTCATTGACTCCCATTGTACTATAAACTTATCTGTTATTGGATATAATATTTTACCTGCAAGTGTTTTTGTTGTAATATTTGCAAATGTTTCTATATATATAATTTTACATCCAAATAATTTTCCAATATAACAGATAGGAACAGCTGTATGTGTTCCTGTTGTTACAATTGCTTTTGGTCCGTATTTTTATAAATAAATATATACTTTTTATAATCATTGCTATAAATACAAAGAAATATTTAATTATATTTTTCTTAGTTCCATATGGAAGATAATATACTTTTTCAAAAAAGTCTTCATTTTCATTGTTTACTTCATTATTTTTTTCAATATTTTCTTCAATTTTTCTTTTTTCTAAATCTTTCAAAAAGCTTGTTGCCTCAGTTTTTTCAGTTATAATATAACTTTTAAACTTTTTCATTGATTTTTTTAAAGCTAATAATTCTTTTAAATGTCCACCCATACTTGATATATATATTATCTTTTTTTCTGCTTTTTCTTTCATATATTTTCCTAATTAACAGCTCCTCCGAAATCTTTCATTTAATTTTTTATTAAAATCCTCAAATGCAGGTATTTCAGTTTCTTGTATATTTTGCTGTCTTATTCTTTCTTGTTTTTGAAATTCATTTGAATCTGATATTGTCTTAAATATTAATACTGCTATAATAATTAAACTTATTGATGAAATTATTATAAGCATTGTAGCTACTTTTTTTACCCCATATTTTTCAAATATTCTATCAATTAAATCCATAATTTCTCCTTTGTAATTAAATATCACTTAAGCTTGGATTTTGCTTTTCCATTTCATTTAATAATTTTTCATTTTCTTTTCTTAAAATTTCACTCTTATATGGTTCTTTTTCTGGTCTTGAAACATATTTATCTATTATACTTCTAAATTCTTTTTCATTGATTTTTTCTTTACTTAAAAGTGTTTGTGCAAGTTCGTGTAATACATCAATATTATCATTTAGTATTTCTTTTGCTTTTATAAATGCTGTTTCTACTTTTTCTCTAACTTCTTTACCTATTTCTGCAGTGATATCACTTCCATATATCTTAATTTCTTCTAAATTATCTACTGATAATGATATTGGTCCTATTTTTTCACTCATACCATAAAATATAATCATATTTCTTGCAATCTTTGTTGCTCTTTCTATATCATTACTTGCACCTGTTGTTATATCACCTATAATTATATCTTCTGCTGCTCTACCACCCATAAGTGCTATCATATTTTCTTCTAATTCTAATTTTGAAATATATGATTTATCTTCTTTTTGCTTATACATTGTATATCCGTCCGTGCACTTCCTCTTGGTACTATTGTTACTTCTTTTACATCATCTTGTGTTGGTAGTAAGAAGCTTACAATTGCATGTCCTGCTTCATGATATGCTGTTATATTTTTTTCATGTTCTGATATTATTCTATTTTGTTTTTCTAACCCAATTGTTACTTTTCTTATAGCTTCTTCAATATCTTGCATTCTAATCATATCTTGTCTATTTTTTGTTGCAATTATTGCTGATTCATTTAAGATATTTGCAAGTTCTGCTCCTGTAAATCCTGCAGTTTCTTGTGCAATATCTTTAAATCTAACATCATCTGCCATTTTCTTATTTCTAGCATGTAAAATTAATATTTCTTCTCTTCCTCTTACATCTGGTGCTGGTATTGTTATTTGTCTATCAAATCTACCTGGTCTTAGAAGTGCTTTATCTAAAATTTCTGGTCTATTTGTTGCAGCTAATACTATAACCTTATTATCTGTATTAAAACCATCCATTTCAACAAGTAATTGATTTAATGTTTGATTATTTTCACTTTCATTACCATTTCCTGATCTTCTTGCACCTATTGCATCAATTTCGTCTATAAATATGATTGAAGGTGAAACTTTTCTTGCTCTTTCAAATAATTTTCTAACTCTATGTGCTCCGAAGTCCTGCAAACATTTCTATAAATTCTGAACCACTCATAGATATAAATGGTACATTTGCTTCTCCTGCAATTGCTTTTGCAATAAGTGTTTTACCAGT
>CAUULU010000015.1:0-19612 GCA_963546185.1 uncultured Eubacteriales bacterium
TTTACAGGGATTGATATGCAATCACTTCATTTTATATGGGCATGGATTATAACATTTATACTTGGGATACTAGTAGAAGTTTTCTCAAAAAATGAACAATTCAAAAAAACATATCCACTTACAGCTATGTTAATAGGTATGCCTTTTGTAATGGCATTTTTATCATCAATATCTAGACAACTTATAATATTTGATAGTAGTAGTATTGCAATAATATTGGTACATTATATGTGTGCAGCTTCAGGTAGATCTGTTGTGGAATGTTGTAAGACAATATTTGAACATATTACAAAAAAGAAAGATGGTGAATAATATGTTAAAAATAAGAAAAGAAATATGGATAATGATAATACAATTTATTATATTTTTGGGAGCACAAATAATAGCAAGGTTATCAGGTGATATGTACGGTTCACTATTTGTAGTATTAATAATATATCCTATTTCAGTTTTAGTACTATCAATAGCTATTTCTTGGACAGAAAGTAAGCTTAAATACTTATACCCTATATATGTTGCTATAATTTTTTTACTAATGTCATATATATTTTTAAATAGTTCAGCATATAGCTATAGCCTTATATTCGCAGGAATATCAGCAGTTGGTATGGTGATAGGACTTATTAGTAACTATATATCAGAATTTTTTACTAAAGATAAGGGGAAAAATAAGAATTAAAATTAATATGAAAAGAGGAATAATATGGATTATATGAATTATATTAAGATTTTTACGAGTCCAATCTATATCTTTGCAATCCTTTTCTTTATTGCGGCATTAATTGTTGATAAAAATAGGACTAAAATCATAGGATTTGCAGGAGAATTCTGGGTTCGTAAGGAATTAAATAAGCTTCCGAAAGAATATCTTTATCTAAGTGATGTTATGCTAGAAGTTGATGGAAAAACAACACAAATAGATCATATTGTGTTTTCTAAATATGGAATATTTGTAATTGAAACAAAACAAAGAAATACATATATTACTGGGAATGAACATGATAAGTATTGGGTAGTAAAGGCAGGAAGAAAAAAACACTATATGTATAATCCAATACATCAAAATTATGGACATAAGAAAGCGATTGAACAAATATTAGGTTTAAATGATAATCAGGTAATAGATATTGTTTGTGTAAGTGGACAAGCAAATTTGAGGATAAAGTCAAACAAAGTTGTTAGGGTAGAAAGAATAGTAGATAGAATATTATTTGAAAAAGAGGAAAAGATAGAAGACTATGTTAGTATGGCACATAGAATAAATGCGATGAATATAGTTGATAAGAAGTATAGAAAACAACATATAGAAGATATACAGGAGAATATTAATAATAATACTGAAGAATTAAGAAAAGAAGTTGTTATGAATAGATGTCCTAGATGTGGAAATGAGCTTGTTGTTAGAAAAGGAAAAACAGGAGAGTTTGTAGGATGTTTAAGTTTTCCGAAATGTAGATATACAAAGGTTATAAAAAAGAGTGATACAGAAGATAATGCGTTATTTTAGAAGAGGTAAATATGGCAGATATACAATATGCAAATGCATATACAGAAGTTTTAGATATATTAAAATATATATCTAAAGAAGATTATGAAAAGATACCAAAAAGTAAGATAAAAGTTTTTGAAGAAAATAGTAATAAGAATTATAGTTTTAAATATGATGTAGATAAAACATTGGAAGAACAAAATGTATCTGAAATAGCAAAAATGATAATAGCAATTTTATGTAGAGATTATTGGACAACAAATGAACAAAGATACATTATTATAAAAAAGCAAAGAGAAGCTAGAGAAGAACAAGAAAGACAGATAAGAGAAAGAATAGAACAAAATAGGCAAATAAAAGAAGATTCGCTTAAAGTTATTGATGTTTCTAGTGACCTAGACTTGGATTTAGATTATGCTAGAGGAACAAATCTAGAAATATATAGGGAAGATAATATATTTAAAAGAATTATAAGTAAGATAAAGGAAATTTTTGGTTTTTAGGAGAAAAGAGTGGAAGAAAAAACAAAAGAGAAAAAGGTTGTAACATTAAATGAGCTAGAAAATAAGGAAAAACAAGAACTTAAAAAAATTTTTCTTCATTTTACTAGAAAAAGTAATCAAGAAAGTATAGAAAAAATAGGGTTAAATCCTAATGTGAAAAAAGAAAATGCGGTTGGAAATGATAAAGAAGTACCAGTAGTATATTTTTCAGAAGGCCTAGATGGAATGTTTGAAATCCTGAATACATGGGTAAGGACTGAATATTATATGAATGTACAGCTTAAAAGAAGATTAGGTTTAGATGTTAAGTTTGGTCATGAAGAAGTTGATTCTGAAATTTTAAAAGAAGTATATGAAAAAATGTATGAAGATTTAAAAGATAGAATATATTATAGTGTTGATTTAGAAGAAGGAATTGATTATGAAAAAGACGGTATAGATGATAAGAAAGTTGATTTAAAAACAAGATTAGAAAACAAGGATATACCGGAACATATAGTTGAAGATGTTAAATGGCAATATGGTGATGGAGATTATGGCAATTTTGATGATATAAAACAGGAAAAGTGGAATAGAAATACAATTAGAGGAAAGGTTATAGAGCCTGAAAAATTAATGCAAATAGCATCAGAAAATGGAAGTTTAAGTGCATTAGATATAATATTAGAAAAATATGAAAATTATGATAAGACAAAACTAGAAAATCTAAAAGAACTTGAAGAACTTGTTGAATATTGTAAGGAAAGAAAAAAAGAGGAACAAGAGTTGGAAGTAGATGAACAAATATTTGAAGAAAACATAAAAAAAGAAATTACAACAGGAAGCTTATTAAATCAAGTATATGATAAGTATACAGATATAGAGCAAATTAACCTTGTGGAAAAAACATTGGAAAATGATGAAAAAGAAATTATGAAAAAAGAAGACAAAATACAAGAAATAGAAAATGAGATTAAGATGTAATCAAAAATCCCTTAACTATATGAAGTTAATGGGATTTTTTTAGTTTAAATTAAATTATTTTATTGAAAATACTCTTGATTTTTTAGTATAGATTTTTATTGAAATTAATACAAAAATGTAATAAAATGGTAACAAGAGGTGGAAATGAGAGAGAAAATACTTGGGGGAGTAAATAATGTACTTCGGATATACATTATTTATATTAATAAGTCTTATAACATATAATTTTATACCAGTTGGGGCTATAGTAGGTACAGTAGCATTTTTTGCAATGTCTTTACCTATTATTTTTGCTGTGGGAATAAGTATTTTAGCATTATTAATAGTAAGTCCTGCAAGTATATCAGTATATTTAATATTTTTAATGCTTTTTGTAATGGAAACACTATTATTTAAGCCACTTGTTAGCTTTGAAAATAGGAATGAAAGAAAAAAAGTTGGAACATATTTAATTGTAACAATGTTTATAATTCAGATTATAAACTTGGGGATTATAAGAAGTTTAACTTTTTCTCTTATAATGTTTGGAATGTACAAGATTATAGTTAACGCACTTTTTGTAGTGTTTAATCCAGAACAAAAAATAATATTTTCTGATGAGGAATGGCTTTCTGTAATAATTGCGATGATTATAGCAATAACATTTAACTATCAGATTTTTAGAAATATTAATATATTAGGGTTTGGAATTGAAAATAGTTATATATTATTTTTAGCAATAGTTTCATCAATAGCTGTAACTAAAAGAGGAGGAATGCTAGGCTTTTTAAGTTTAGGTATAGGTTATATATTTATAAGAAATATAGCAGGAATTAATATGCTTACAGATATAAACTTTAAAATGATAAATATTACTGTGTTTACAATGTTACTTTCAGTTATTTTACAATTTAAAAGAAAATATATGCTTTTAACATTATGGATTATTAATTTAATAGCATTATCACTTATGTATTATAATTTATCAGCATATATGTATATTTTAATTCCATCAATTGTATCAAGTGTAATAGTTTTAAGAAATACAAACTTTGATTTTTCGAACATTCTTAATTCAGAATTCTTATTAGGCGATGGAAGTGAAAGAAGATTAAAAGCTCCTGTAGAAGAAAAAAAGGAAGCTTTAGAAGATGAAGATACAAAGAAAAAAAGAATTATAGCAGAAAAATTAAGAAATGAAGAAAATATAAGAGGTTTTGAAGAAAAAATAATTTTAGATAAGAAAATTAAAAAATTAAAGATATATAATCAAATAGTCTTTTTTGACAAAATTATTAAAAATATATATCTAGAATGTATTAAAAATGATATAAATTTAAATATTTATGAAATATGTGATATATTAAATATGAATAATCTTGTTGTTGATATTGAAGATAAAGAAGTAAATAAAGAATTAGAAGTTTTAAAACAAGTTTCAACAAAGGTTGTTTTAACAATGTTTAAAAAGATTGAAAAAGATTATGATAATATAAAAGAAAAAGAGAAACAAGAACAAGAAGAAAATCTGAAACAACTTGAAGATTCAATAGAAGAAAACAACGAAGATGAAAAGAAAGAAAAAAATTATACTATTGTAAGTAGAATAGTAGAAATAAATAAAAAAACAATTAAAAGTATAAAAGATAAACTTTTAAGAGAATAGGAGAAAATTATGGCGGGTAAGAGATTTAAAGATACTGAGAAAAAGCTTAATATGAAAAAAGTATTATTAATCTTAATAATGCCTATAATAGTAGTTTTAGGATATTTTGGATATAAGGAAATACCAAGACTTTTGGAAAGCTATAATGTTACAAGAGTTGCAACAGTTGGATATTATGCATATAAAAATGAACAAGGAAAATGGGGAGTAATTAATGGTACAGGAGATACTGTAATACCATGTACATATGATGAAATGGTAGTTATTCCTAAAAAAGATAAAGATGTATTTATAGTAACAGAAGTAACAGATTATGCAAAAAAAGAATATACAAACAAGGTTTTAAATGCAAAAGGAACTCAAATATTTAAAGAATTTGATAAAATAGAACCAATTGAATATAATTCATCAGAAACAATTTATGATAAAAATGTTTTGAAATGCTATAAAAATGGGAAGATGGGACTTATTGATTATGAAGGTAATGTAAAATTTGAACCAGAATTTCAAGAAGTATCAATAATGGGAAATATTTCAGAAAAATTATTAATAAAAAAAGAAGATAAATATGGGGTTATAAATACAAAAACATATTCATATGCGGTTCCAAATATATATAAGAGTATAGAACCAATAGATAATACAGATAATAACACAAACTATGATGTTGTATTTGAAAGTCTACATGGAGTTATGACAGAAAACGGGAAAAAAGTTATTGCAACAGAATATGATGAAATATTTAAAATTAAATCTTCAACACATGTTGCAGCAAGAAAAGGAAATGATAGATCATTATTTAATATAAATGGTGAAAAAGTTTCTGGATATATTGCAGGAATAAAAGAAGCATATGAAGATGTGGTTATATATGAAACAGCTGGTAAATTAGGAGTTAAGAGCTTAGCAGGAAAAGAAATCTTAAAACCTGAATATACTGAAATCAAGAAAATAAGCAAAGATAAATATATTACTAAAAAAGAAAAATATAATATTGTATCAGTTTCAGAAGGAACAGAAGCAATAATAGCTACAGAATTATTACAAAAAGAAGCAGAAAATATTCAATATTATAAAGAAGGTGCTTTTTATATAGCAGAATACAAAGAAGATAATACTACAAAAGAAAGTTTTTATAATTCAGATGTTGAACTAAAATTAGAAGGAAAATTATTAGAATATAATGGGAATGATGGTTATATGAGAGTTTTAAAAGCAAACTCAAAAGAAGAAGAATTCTATAATTTTAAATTTGAACATATATCTGAAGAATCAGCATATAAGACAAATAATTTATTTAGATTTGTTGAAAATGGAAAAGTAGGATTCAAGAATAACAAAGGAACGGTAATAGTACCTGCAATATATGATGATGCAACATATCAAAATATATATGGTTTTATTGCAGTAAACAGATCAGGAAAATGGGGAAGCTTAGACTATAATGGTAAAATTGTAGTTGAACCTCAATATGAATTAAAAGATTATACATATATAGATTTTATAAAAGATATGTATAGATATAAAGATGCAGATATTGTAGCATATACAAAATAGAAAAATGAATTATTAAATTTATTAATATACAAAAGAGAATAATTATGAGAGAAGAAAAATTTAAATATCAGTACACATATCATATACTTCCATATATTTATGAAGGAAGATATGATGAATATTTGACAAGATTATTAAAAGATACAAATATAATAGAATATAGATATGATAAGATTAAGAACTTAGAAATATTTTCATATTTTAAAAAAGATATATTAGAATCAATGTTTTATGAATTTCCGTATAAGGAAACAGAAAAAATAAGCATACAAAAAAAAGTAAACAAACTTCTGAAATATGAAAGTGTAACTTTTGAATATGATATAATTGATAAAGAAAAAAATAAAATATCAATGAATGATATTGTAAGAGTGGCTGGAAATGAAGAATATAATAATAATGAAAAAGATAAAGGAAATATAAAATTCGATATAGAAGATTTTAAGATAATAGTTTTTAAATCAGGTATAGCATTCATAATATTAAAAACAGTACTTATAAATACTAGATATATATCTGATGTAATGGATTTTAACTATAGATTTAAAAGTATATTATCTAAAAGAGATATTATTAAAAAGCTTGATAATATTGAAATATGCTTACTTGGTGATGAAGTAAATGGATTTGAAAAGTTAAAACAAATTATATTAAACTATGTTGGGAAAAATAAGAATAATAAGATATTAGAAAATAATGAAGAATTTTATACATTTTCATATCTTTGTATGGATAACATATATATTAATGAGGAAAATAATAAGAATATACTTAAAAATATATACTTAAAATATAGTAGAATATTACAGTCAAGTTATGATACAGAAGGATTGGATGAAGAAACAATAGTGTCTAAAAATATGACAGAGATAAAAGATACTAATATAGGAATAACAAAAATAAGTTCAATGCTATTATGTTCAGGGATAGATCCATTCAATTTTACTGTACTTCCAAGAGATTATGAAACTAAAATGTTATATACATATATTATTACATTATATCAAAAGTTATTTTTAGTTATGATAAGTAAAGAGCTTACAAGTGAAAATAATAAAAAACAAAAGCTTGGGAGAATAAAATTCAATGATTTTATATCAAAAATGTGGTATAACGAAATAACACTTTCTGAAAAAGGAAGTATATATTATGAATATCTAAAAAAGATATTAGAAATAAATAAAACATTTGATGAAACACAACTTAAGTATAAGCTTATATTCAGATACAATAAAACTAATAAGAGTAATATATTTTATAAAATAATGGGAATGATAGGTATAATCTCAATAGGACTTAATATTTATCAATACTTTTTTAGAAAATAAGATAATATAGAGAAAAATTATGAAAGTTGGAATAGATACTGTAGAAATTAAGAGAATAGAAAAATTATATAAAAAAGAAGGACATAATTTTTTAAATAGAGTTTTTACAGAAAAAGAGAAACAAATTCTAATAGAATTAGAAAAATCAAATAGTAAACAATTATATAGTAAGATTGCAGGAAAATATGCAGTAAAAGAAGCGGTATATAAAGCTTTGGGATCTGGAATTTCATATAATAGTATTGAAACATTAAATTATGATAATGGAAAACCATATGTTAAAATATATGATTCTAATAATATAGAATGTGAGAAATATAATATAGAAATAAGTATAACTCATGATAGAACAAATGCAATTGCTATAGCAATTATAGAAGAAAGAGGACAAGATGTTTGATTCACATGCACATTTAAATAGTGATAAGTTTGAAGGAAGATATATAGAAAATGCAAAAACAGTAATGGAAAATATGGATTATGTCATGATTCCGGCATGGGACTATAATTCGAGCTTAAAAGCTCTAGAAATTGCAGAAATAAGCTCAAACATATATGTTGCATTAGGACTTCACCCAACAGAAGTACCAAGATTTTTAGATGAGGCAAAACAAAATGGAATGAGCTTTGAAGAATATATAGAACAAGAATTAAATAAAATAGAAAAACTTATAATAGAGAATAAAACAAAAGTAGTAGCAATAGGAGAATTAGGACTTGATTATTATTGGGATAAAGAAGAATATACACAAGGTCTTCAAAGATATATGATGGTAAAACAGATAGGATTAGCAAATAAGTTGAACCTTCCAATAGTAATTCATACAAGAGATGCAACTATTGATATGATAAAATTATTACAAGAAAATGAAGTTTTAAAAAAAGGAATAATGCATTGTGTTCCTATTAATGAATATTTAATAAAAGAAACATTGAAACTAGGATATTATATATCATTTGCAGGAAATATAACATTTAAAAATGCAAAACCAGAAGAATGTGTTAAAATAGTTCCATTAGATAGAATGCTAGTAGAAACAGATACACCATACCTAACACCAGAACCAATGAGAGGAAAAGAAAATACTCCATGTAATGTTAAGTATGTAATAGAAAAAATATCTAATATAATTAATAAGGAACCAAGTGAGATTGAAAAAATAACAACAGAAAATGCTAAGAAAATATATAATATCTAATTAGATAAGTAGAGGAAAATATGAACCTATTAATAGATATGATAAAAGAAAATAAAAAATATAATGAATATATTGAAAATATAAAAATGCACAATAGTCCAGTTATGATTACTGGGCTTACTTTTGCTTCTAAAAGTTTCTTTTTAGCAAGTACAATATCAAGTATTATAAAAGAAAGAAAGAGTGATGATAAAGAAATATATTACTATATTGTAGAAAATGAAATAGATATAGAAAAGCAAAAAAGAGATATTGAATATTTTACAAGTGAATTAGATATAGAAGTTCTAGACTTTCCTAAAAAAGATATAAGAGATTTTGACATAATATCTGAAAGTCTAGAAGTTTATAAAAAAAGGATGGAAGTATTTAATAGGATTGTTAGAAAGTATGAAAATTCTCTTGAAAAAGATGTTATTATTATAGCTACAATAGAGTCATTAATGCAAAGAATAATACCAAAAGATATATTAGCTAAAAATAAGATTATTTTAGCAAAAGACGAAGAATATAGACAAAATGATATTATAAGAAAACTAAATGTTTTAGGATATAAAAGAGAAGATGTTGCTGAAAATATAGGAGAATATTCAGTAAAAGGTGGAATATTGGATATTTCGATTAAGGAAGAAGAAGGGGTTAGAATTGAATTTTGGGGAGATACTATAGTATCTTTAAGAACATATAGTAATATATCTCAAAAAAGCTTGAAAGAAATAGAAAAAGTAGAAATATTACCATTAACAGAATATATTTTCGAAAAAAATATTGAAGATATTATAGTAGATATAAAAGAAAATAACTACTATAATGAAGATAAAGATGAAATAGAAAATATTATAACACGAAAAAAGATTAGAAAAAAAGTAGATTATCAAGAAGAAATTAATGAAGATATAGAAAGATTAAAAGAAGGGGAAATAAATCAATTAATAGAAAAATATATAAATTATTTTTATGAAAAAAAAGAATATATAGTTGATTATATTTCTGAAAAAAGTTATATATTTTTTGATAATTATTCTAAACTTCTTGAAAGATCTAACAGTGTTTTAAAAGAAGCAATTAATCAAAATAATGGACTTATAGAACGTGGAAAGCTTGTAAACCAGGCATTAGACAATATGTATTCATATAAAAATATAGTAAAAAAAATTTTAGAAAAAGAAATTTTTACAATATATTTAGAACAAGAAAAAATAGTAGAGCTTGATGAATATAATAAGTTAATAAAAAAGAATAAGTATAATTTTGAATTTACTGAATATAGTTTTTTAAAAACTGAATTACAAAATTTAGAAGAAATTTTAAGAGAAGAGCAAAATAAAAATAAATGTATTTATATAATTGCTTATGAAAATTATAATTATATTTTAGAACATATATTAAAAAATATTAAAGAAAATAAAAAAGATTATAATGATAAAATTCAAATTTTAAAAGGAAAAATATCTAAAGGATTTAGATTAAAAGAGAAAGATAATAATTTTTTAATTATATCTATAGATTCAGAAACATCTAGGAATACTGAAAAAAGAGTAGGAAAAAATAGTATTTTTACAAATGCAGAAAACATAATATTTGCAGATTTAGAACAAGGAGACTATATTGTACATAAAATAAATGGTATTGGGAAGTTTATTGAAATCAAGAAAGTAGAAGTACAGGGAATAAGTAAAGACTACATAAAAGTAGAGTATAGGGATAATGATTATCTATATGTACCTACAGATGATTTATCAAATGTTAGAAAGTTTATAGGAGCAGCGCGGAAATGAACCAAAATTGAATAGACTTGGTACAAAAGAATGGGAAAAGACTAAGCAAAAAGTTAAATCAAATTTAAGAGAAGTTGCTGTAGAACTTATTAAGCTTTATGCGAAAAGAGAAAAATCAAAGGGATTTAAGTTTTCTAAAGATGGAAAAGATCAAGAAGATTTTGAATATGATTTTATATATGCAGAAACAGAAGACCAATTAAGATGTGTTGCTGAAATAAAAAAAGATATGGAAGATGAAAAACCTATGGATAGATTACTTTGTGGGGATGTTGGTTTTGGTAAAACAGAAGTTGCAATGCGTGCAGCATTTAAAGCGGTAAATGACATAAAACAAGTTGCATATATTGTTCCAACAACAGTACTTGCAAAACAACAGGCAAATGAATTTAGAAATAGAATGAAAAACTTTCCTATTACTATTGAAGATATAAGTAGATTTAAGACAGCAAAGGAACAAAAAGACATAATAGAAAAGTTATCTAGAGGAGAAATTGACATAATAATAGGGACTCATAGATTATTAAGTTCAGATATAAAATTTAGAGATTTAGGCCTTCTTATAATAGATGAGGAACATAGATTTGGAGTTAAAGACAAAGAAAAGATAAAGATTATAAAAGATACGGTAGATGTATTAACAATGACAGCAACACCAATACCAAGAACTATGAATATGTCACTTTCTGGAGTAAGAGATATGTCTGTAATTTATGAACCACCATATAATAGACTACCTATAAAAACATATATAATAGAAAAAGATATGGATATTATAAAAGAGGCAATATATAAGGAAGTAGAAAGAGGTGGACAAGTATTTTATGTATACAATAGAGTTGAGTTTATTGAAAATACAGTAAATGACTTAAAAAAAGAGCTACCAAACATAGAAATTGATTATGCACATGGTAAGATGACTCCAAAACAAATAGAAAAGAAAATGAAAGATTTTGTTGAAAATAAAACAAAAGTACTAGTATGTACAACAATATTAGAATCTGGAATAGACATTCCAAATGCAAATACAATAATAATTGAAGATGGTGATAAACTTCGGACTTGCACAACTATATCAGATGAGAGGTAGAGTACGGAAGATCTGCAAGACAAGGATATGCATATATAATGGTAAAAAGGAATAAAAATATATCAGAAACTTCAGAAAAAAGATTACAAGCATTAAAAGAGTTTACAGAACTTCGGATCAGGATTTAAAATAGCTATGAGAGATTTGGAAATAAGAGGAGCTGGAAGCCTATTTGGTGATATTCAGTCAGGACATATGGAACAAGTAGGATATGAAACATATACAAAACTTTTAGAAGAAAATATAAGGGAACTAAAAGGTGAAGAAATTGTAACTGAAGAAAATACTGTTATAGATATATTAGTAGATGCATATATACCAGATACATATATAAGTAAGCAAAAATATAAGATGGATATATATCAAGAAATAATATATTGCAAAGATAATGGTAAGCTTAAAGAAGTTGTAAAAGGTTTAATAGATAGATATGGAGAATTTCCAAATGAGCTTAAAAATTTTGTTAAGATTATAATTTTAAGAAATATGGCAGAAAAACAGGGGATATCTAAAATAATTGAAAATAAATCAGAATATATAAAAAATACGGTAAATATACATATTAATGATAAATTTAATCTGGATTCAGTTGAAAAACTAATAAAGACATATGGAACAAGAATTAATTTTAAGAATTCAAAATCAGAACAAGAAAAATGTATTATAATATATAAATATAAGGATGAAACAAGAAAAATAGAAGAAATACATACATTTTTAAATGTAATAAAATCAGAAAAAATAGCTAAGGAAAAATAGATGAAAATAGAAGAAATTATAACAAGTATAAATAATAAAAAAATAATAGAAACAAATAAGCTTAAAAATAAAAAAGAAAGACATGAAAAAAAAGAATATCTTGTAGAAGGTATAAAAAATGTTTATGAATATATTAGATATAAGAAAACAGAAGGAATTATACATGTATATATAAAAGAAGAATTATATAATGAATATATATCAGGGAAAATAAAAAGCAAAAAAGAACAAATATCATACATATTTGAAATGCTTGAAGAAAATGAAAGGGTAAAAATATATTTATTAAAAGAAAATGTGTATAATAAGATAACAAATGATATTAATCCAGAAGGTATAATAATTAAGGTTAAATTAATAGAAAATAAAACTAATTGCTTCAATAGTACAAAAAATGAATTTAATCAAAATATTAAAATGGTTTTTGAAAATATATCAGATCCAGGTAATTTAGGAACGATAATAAGGACAGCAGTAGCAGTTGGACTTGATACAATTTACATAAGTAAGAATAGTGTTGATATATACTCACACAAGGTTATAAGAGCAAGTGCTGGAATGATATTTAAAATAAATATAATACAAGATGATATAGAAAAGATTTTAGAAACTCTAAAAAATGAAAAATTTAGTTTTGTAAAGACTATTATGGATGGAGAAAACTTATACACATTTGCAGAAGAAAATGTGAAAAAAAAGAAAGAAAAAATAGCAATATTTTTTCGGAAATGAAGCGAATGGAATAAGTGATTATCTTAAAGAAAATATTTCTAAAAGTATAAGTATTCCAATGGAAAAAGAGACAGAAAGTTTAAATTTAGGAGTATCATTTTCTATAATAATTTATGAATTATACAGGGCAAATTTAATGTAAAAAATTTGAAAAAAATATGTATCTGTGATATCATCATTAATGAAAAAGAGAAAATATATGTGAATATATTTCAATATAAGGTAAGGAGGTAGAAAATGCAATATACCTCAGATGATGCATTAGCAGTAGCAGAGAATAAGATTTTAATGTTATATATCTTAGAAAAAGTAAAAAAAGATATAGCATACAAGGTATATTTAGAATTAGTCACAACACTTACAGAAATAAACTATTTTGTTTTTCATGAAACTTTAGAAGAGTTAATAGAAGAAGGATATATATTAAAAGAAGAAAAGATTAGATATATTGATGGTGACAAAACTTTTGACGAAGTATTAAAAGAAGGACAAGAAATAGAGTGGGATAAAGGGTTAACAGACAAAGAGGATAAAATATTAACATATAAATTGTCTAAATTAGGAGAAGACTCTTTAAAAGTGGCTATTAATATGATACCAGGGATAAGTAAACTTAAAATTGATACAGAGTTTAAAAAACATTATAAGCTTATAAAACAAGACTTTTCAGTTTCTGCAGATTATCTTCCAGAAAAAAATAAGGTGATATGTAAAGCAGGAGAAGATGACATAAATATTATAAGGGTAGAACTTATGATAAATTCAGTAGAACAAGCAAAAAAGATAGTTAGAAATTGGAAAGAAAAGGCAGATACATTATATTTAGATATAATAAATATATTATCTAAAACAGAAGAAGATGAACTAGAAAAGTCTAACATGACAATAGATCTTTATGAAGAAATGGTATCTGAAAGAAAAGAAGAAGAAAGTAAAAGAGAAAAGCAAGAACAATAAATTATAATAATAGAATAAGAAATAATAAAACATTACTAAAAGATGGTATGTATATAATTATATATCATCTTTTTTATTAAATAGAAAACATAAATAAATATGTGATAATCGTTGAAAAAAGCAGAACTATATAATATTATATAGAAGAATAGAAAAGGAGATATAGATGAAGTTAATATCATGGAATGTAAATGGGATAAGAGCTGCATACAATAAAGGATTTAATGATTTTTTTGATAAGGAAGATGCAGACATATTTTGTATACAAGAAACAAAGATGCAAGAAGGACAATTGGATCTTGCTAAAGAAGGATATTATGTTTACTTAAATAGTGCAGAAAAGAAAGGATATTCAGGAACTGCAATATGGACAAAGGAAAAACCAATTTCTGTAAGATATGGAATTGATATTGAAGAACATGATAAAGAAGGAAGAGTTATAACTTTAGAGTTTGAAAAGTTTTTTATGGTAACTGTATATACACCAAATGCTAAAAGAGAGCTAGAAAGATTAGAATATAGAGTTAAATGGGAAGAAGACTTTAGAAATTATTTAGAATCACTTAGAAAAATAAAACCAGTTATTTTTTGTGGAGATTTAAATGTTGCACATAAAGAATTAGATGTAAAAAATGACAAAGCAAATAGAGGACAAGCAGGATTTACTGATGAAGAAAGAAGAGAGTTTAACAATTTAATTGATTTAAAATATATAGATACATTTAGAAAGTTTTATCCAGATGAAGAAAGATTTACATGGTGGTCATATTTTGGAAAAGCTAGAGAAAAGAATGTAGGGTGGAGAATAGACTATTTTATAGTATCAGATGAACTTGAAAATAATTTAAAAGATGCAAGAATATATGATGAAATAATGGGAAGTGATCATTGCCCTGTAGGAATAGAAATAGAATTTTAATTTAAGAGGTAAATTATGAATATTAATAATACAACAAACAAAAAACATAAAAATATATTTTTAAAAATATTTATTCTTTCTGTAGCTTTAATGTTTGCATATAAGGTTATAATGGGAGAAAGTAATGTGTTTACAACCATTGGAGGATTTTTAGAAGTTCTAAAACCAATATTTTTCGCAATGTTTATAGCATATATATTATATATTCCAGCTAAAAGGATAGAATTATTTTTAGAAAAATCTAAATCTAAAATTGTAAAAAATAAGGCTAAGGCAATAAGTATAACAATTGTATATTTAATAGCAATATTACTTTTAGTATTGTTAATAGTTTTTGGTGGAAGAGTACTTGCTAAAAACTTTGAAGAACTTATAAAAATGATACCACATTATGTAAATGATGCTATAAACTTTTTTAAAGGATTACCTTCAGATAGTATATTATCAAACTTACATTTAGATGTTCAATTAGAAAAGTTAAAACAAATGGATTTATACAAACAAATATTACAACAAATAAGTGTTTCAGATATAATAGGACAAGCAAAACTTGCACTTAATTTTGTAAATGGTATATTTGATGTTTTTGTAATGATAATTGTTTCTATATACTTATTATACTCAAGAAAAGAAATACAAGGATTTTTCAATAAAACTATTACAGCATTTTTTAATCAAAATGTGAGTGATACAGTTTCGAAATATATAGAAAAAACAAATTATATATTTTTTAGATTTGTTACAACACAAATATTAGACGGATTTATAGTAGCTGTAATTGTTAGTATTGCTCTTTCAATAATGAAGGTTAAATATGCAGTTGCTTTAGGATTTTTAATAGGTATTTCAAACTTAATACCATTTTTTGGAGCTATAATAGGAGTTGGTGTAACAGGAATTGTAACATTATTTACTGGAGGATTTTCACAAGCAATATTCTCACTTGTTGTTATTACAATATTACAACAATTAGATGCAAACATATTAAATCCAATATTATTAGGGGAATCATTAGAAGTAAATAAAATATTAATAATAACATCTGTAATAGTAGGTGGTGCATATTTTGGGCCTATTCGGAATGTTCCTAGCAGTACCAGTTGTTACAGTTATAACAATAATGATAAATGATATATTAGATGAAAAATTAAAAAAGAAAAAAATAGAAAAAATATTAAATAGGAAAAAGAAATTGAGACTTTTAACTATAGAACAAAAAGATAAAAAAATAATACGCAAATAAGAGGGGAAAATGAAATTTTTAGAACACATTATAATTGGGATTATAATAGGAATTGCAAATATTGTGCCAGGAGTTAGCGCAGGTACAATGTTTGTAATCTTAGGAATATTTAAAAAATTAATAGATCAAGTAGGATTATGCCTAGATGAAGTAAAAACAATGGTTAAGAATATAACAAAATTTAAGGAAAAAAATGGTGGTATAAGAGCAGTAGGAATAATGTTTAAAAATATATTTATGAGCCAAAAGACATTTCTTATACCAATAGCTATAGGAATGATATTTGCAATATATTTTGTAGCAAAATTATTCTCAATATTAAATCCAGAACAAATATTATATAGAAATTATATATTTTTAGGATTAATACTAGGAGGAATACCAGCATTATTTAAAGAATTAAAAAAAGGAACAGATATAACAAATATTAAAAAGAGAAAAATAAGTATATATATATTTATGATAATTGGATTTGCAATGATGTTTGCATTATATTTATTAAAAGTAAATGGAATAGGACTTAGAAAAGTAGGATATGAAGAATTGTCTATAGCAATGGCAATACCATTATTCTTAGTAGGAGCAATTGCAGCAGCATCAATGGTTATACCAGGAATATCTGGGTCTATGGTTGTTCTTATACTAGGATATTATGAACTTATGACATTAAGTATAAGCAAGCTTAATATGATATTCATAATACCATTTGCAATAGGAATACTTGTTGGTATTATGGCAATATTAAAGCTTATAAAATACTTATTAGACAAACATTATACAAGAACATATTCATGTATAGTAGGTTTTGTTGTAGGGTCACTTTTAATGGTATTTCCAGGACTTCCAGTAGGAGTTATGGGATATGTAATTACTGTAATATGTATAGCTATAGGTATAATGTTATCATATATGGTTGAAAAATATTCAGAAAGAATAAAAGATTAATAGATAAATAATAAAATAAAGAAATAAAAA
Organism: uncultured Eubacteriales bacterium; assembly: GCA_963546185.1. GTDB lineage: Bacteria > Bacillota > Clostridia > TANB77 > CAG-508 > JABCPO02. Next base: position 17,138 of record CAUULU010000015.1, read on the forward strand.
AGAATAAACAAAAGCAAAAACAACTTCAAATTAGTATGTGCTAAAATAACATATACTAAAAAGAAGTTGTTTTTTTAAAATTAGTAAATAAATTAAAATAAGATATAAAATTATTTTTAAAAACTTATATTAAAAAGCTTATTATCAAGCTCTTTAATGATAAGGTTTGCAATTTCTTTAGTGTCTGAATGATTTTCACATCCAGCTACTAATATCCCTATACTATTAACAGGGGTTATCTGATACAAGAGAAGTAAGTTTTTCCATTCTAATAAGGAACCTGTTTTTATTCCTTTAATTTTTGGATGATAGAATTGTTTCTTATCTCTTCTGATGAATGCGTTGGTAGAGTTATATACTTTGCCATTAATTGTAGAAGTTTTAGATTGACTAACAATATCTAAGATTTTGGAATTATTAGTAATCAGAAATTTAAGTAAAATTCCTATATCAATTACTTTTATTAATTTTCTATCTATTCCGGTTGGGTCCAGAATAGGTAAATTAATTTTTATACTTGAATTATAATATTCTTTGATTTTATTACTAATAAAATTAATCATATTATTCCAGTCATCTTTACTTTTTATAGAATCATCATTTATATTTTTATTATTTAAAAGATTATATACAACTCTCGAAAGAGTGTATATAGAATCGGCAGAAGAAGGTATAAGAGCAAGTTCCAGAAGTTTTCTTATATTAAAAATTTCCCCTTTTTTAAGTCCTACTCTAAACAAGTATTTATTTAAATACTGTTTATTTATCTCATTTGCTACTTCTATTCTTTCTTCTAATAAATTATTACTATCTAATATAGATAGTAAGTAATTTGTTGAAAATAGTTTAAAAATACTTGCAGGAATTATTGATTCTGAATTACCATAAATGGTTTTATAAAAAAAGTCATTTTCTAAATTTTCATCAAAGTTATACATGGTGATATTTAAATTAGTTGTTTTGTCATACCGGTTAAATACTGTATAAAATTTTGATTCCATTCCCGCTATAATTTCAGGAACAGTAGTATTTTTGAATATTGGATTCATTTTATAATCATCTCCTTTACTATATATTTACTAATTTTAATCATAATTCCATATTTAAGGAATTATTTATGTATTATTATTATGTCACCTATAGTATAACATAATTTCTAATATTAAAAAAGAGTATAATAATGTATTATTAATTGAAAAAACATAACGTATAATATATTATAATTATGTATATTTTAAGAATGGAGATAGTATGAAAAAGTTTAAAATAACTGATATGGATGGTGTAAGTACATGTATATATGTTATTAAAGGATTAGAAGAAAAAGAAGGGAATGAATATCCTTTTTTGAACAAGATAGATGTTAAAGAAGAAAAAAAAGGTGAATATACTATAAAAAGTTTTGAACTTGATGATAATGAAAAAGAGATTATATTGTTATCAATATTAAAAGATAAAGTTGTTATTAATGCAGGGGAAGTTACAAATGATTCTTTGAATATCTGCACTAAACCTAGAGGTATAAGGTATAAGGAGATAGACTTTGATGATTTTGATAATATGTCACAAGTAGAAGAAAAAGTTTTTGTATATGAACCTACAGAAAAAAGAAAAATTTTTGTTATTGATTTAGAAACAGGGAAAGAAGTCGATAGTGAAATAATTAAAAATGGTGAAAAAAATGTAAGAATATGTAGAATAAATGTTGGGAAAAAATATTTTGCATTTGAATATAGGATACAGGATAAAAGAACAATAGCATGTGGTATGTGCAAATTTGAAATGCTTAATGGTAAATTTAATATTGTAGTAGATGAAAAAGAAACAAATAGAATAAATTATGATTTACTAAAAGAAAATATTAGTAAGGGAATGTCAAAAAGCATTGAAAGTGTAGGAAAAAGTCAGAAGGAGATAGCATGAAAACAATTGAGAAAATAATAAAACTATTAAAGAAAAATATGATGTTATTAGTTATTATATGGTTTGTGCTAGCAATTGGTATAGTACCAACAATAGCTATGACACTTGCACAAGGTTCTAGACTTGCATCTGTAGAAATAGATTCTAGTTTACCATTTGTAGGTAATTTTATGTATTTCCTATCAAATCCATTTAAAACATTGGGATATGTTTTTAATCCAATATATTTTGGAAGATATATAGAAACTTTAAAAACATATACTGCAATATATTTTCTACTTGCAATATTTTTAGCATTTAAGTATGAAGAAGCAAAGCCATATGATGGAAGTGAATATGGATCAGCAAGATGGTCTAAAAATGGAGAACAATACAAAGTTTTAAGTAAGACATCAGGGATAATACTTGCTAAAAACAATTATCTACCAGTAGATAAACAAGGTAATACAAATGTTATGGTAATAGGGGGATCAGGGGCAGGTAAGTCAGCATCTTTCGTTATACCAAATGTTTTAGGACTTTTAGGTTCATATGTATTTACAGATCCTAAAG
>CAUULU010000016.1:0-19313 GCA_963546185.1 uncultured Eubacteriales bacterium
CTTACATTAAATAATTTTGTTTTTTTAAAAAAAATTGGCATAACTTCCCCTTTCTATACACTCCAGTATACTTGTTCCCCTAAGCTTATACAATATTTATTACTTCTTTTTTTATTTCTTTTTCGTTACATTCCTTATTTCCGTAGCACAATCTCCCATTTTTCAATAATTTTACGCCCGTTTTTTCTTCAAAAAGTCAGTTGTTTTTTTATTACATTTTCACTTTTTGTTACATAAATTTTACATATAAGAAAAAGAAAGTTAATTAAGATATTTCTTATATCTATTTTAACTCTCTTTTTTTCTTTTTATATATATAAATTATTTAACACATAAAAACACCTATAACAAATGTTATAGGTGCTGAGCATTACTTTTGGTAATACCCCAATCTTTCCATTAGTATTTTCTTATTTTGACTTGTAGTCTTTATATTGTTAATTTTATTAAAAGCTGCTTCTTTTCTTTTTTGATTTTTTTCCTTTAAATTTGCTAATGCAAATACACTAACCACAAATAATCCTAATAAGATAACTTTTTTCATAGTACTCATCTCCTTGATATTTAAAATTAAACCTCAATCATTTTCCTCACTATATATAGTAACATAATTAGTTTCAAATGTCAAATTTTTATATTACTATATTTCTGTACCTCTAAGGAGCATCTCCAGGATAAACAGATAACATATTTTCTATTTGTGTTGCATCATAATATTTTTCTTTTCGTATTCCGTTTTTTGTTTGAATCACTCTAACTCCTTCGCTCTTTAATCTATTCTTTGCTTGTTCTATAGTAGCGCTATATGGTGTAGTACTTATCTCATATCTTCCATTTCCATCTACCGTTGCACTTCTAGTTTCACGTTGTATGATAATTTCTATATTAGCCCCTGGTTCTCCACTTCCTGTAAAATAATAACTTGCTCCGTCTCAAGTCCATAAAAACATGAGAATAATAGAAAAATAATATTATTCCATCTAATATAATATCTCTTTGATTATCAACAACATTTAATCCAACCCATCCTGACCATGGTCTTCCGAAGTCTGTATTGTTGTGCTTCTATTCTTCTACCTCCAGGTTGTCTTCCTATATGTGTTGCCCAGTTTCCTGCTCCATCTACTCCAACATCTCTTATTACAACACCATGAACATGTACTTTTACTGTTGCTCCTGGTTCTCCTCTTCCTGATACCCATTCATGTGATGCATCTATGTAGTTTATACTTGGTGGCGGCATTTGTGGTAATTGTTGTACTACCATTCTTGACCATCCACTCCATGGTCTTCCTACATATCTTTGTTGTGCTTCTACTATTGCATTTCCTCTTTCATATCCTAAATGTGTTACCCATCTTCCGGTTTCCATCTGCTTGTATATCACGAATAAACACACCGTGAACATGTACTTTTACTGTTGCCCATGCATTCGCCCAGCCATAAATATGGTCTTGTGCTGTATTCATTTGGTCTATACTTGGGTTACCAAGTGCTGGTAATTGTACTACATTTGATACTGCCATACCACTCCATGGTCTTCCTGTTTTCATTTGTCTTACTTCTATTCTAGCATTTCCTCTTTCTTGCCCTATATGTTGATTCCATCTACCACTTCCATCTGCTGTAATATTTTGTCTTACAATTCCATGTACATGAACATCTACTGTTGCTCCTGGTTCTGCCCATCCCCATACTCTATCATGGCTTGAATCTACATAATCTATTCTTGGAAGTCCGAAGTGCTGGTAATTGTACTACATTCTTTCTAACTTCTTCACTATTAGGTCTATCTGGCAATTCTTGATGTACTATTATTCCTTGACCTGCATTTAATAGTCCTGTATCTAAAGACCAATCTCCATTTCCATTTACATCTACATGTTTTTCTACTTTTCCTGGTATTTTCACATATACTTTTGAGTTAGGTACTCCCTTTCCTGTTATTCTTGTATCATCTGTATCCACTTCATTAATAGTAGGATTTGGTGCTGGTATAGCCCTTACTACAGTTGTTTCAATAGGATCTGATTCTAATCTTCTTGGTGTTTTTTGTGTAACAGTTATTTTAGCATTTTCTTGTTGTTTTTCTATTATAACCCTATATGTTCCATTACTTTCCACATTTGAAACATGGCGTATTCCATTAGGTAATATAACAGTTATTCTACTATTTGGTATTCCTGTTCCTGTTACTTCTGTATGATTACTCTTAACTTCATTTACTGTTGGTTTTTGTCCTTTTGCCATTCCAACTATTGTTGTAACAACATCACTTGTAAGCTTATTATACATACTTTGTCTTCCGTGAAACAATTGTGCCTTCATATGGTGCTGTTATTGATATAGTATATCTTCCGGCTCCCATCTGCTATTCCGGTATATTCTGTACTTCCTATTACTATAGAAATATTAGCATTTGGTCTTGCACTTCCCATTACATTTATATCCGTGTTTATCACTTCGTTTATAGTTATTGGTTCTAATTTTGCTTTTACAACTTCTACCCTTGTTTCTGTACTTACAATCTTTTCCTTCTCTTTTTGCGTAACATTTATAATTGTTCCTACTGTCTGAACAGGTATTGGTATATTCCACTTCGCATTATTATCTACTGTACCAACATACTGATTTCCACCAATATTTACATATATTGTAGCTCCAATTTGTCCTGAACCTGATATTTTTGTATCTTCATTTGTAATAGCATTTACTATAGGTTTTGCACTTTCTTTTCCTTCTTTTTCAAATCTTTCTCTTATCTTCTTTTCAAATTCTTCTTTTCCTATTAACTCTAATTTCCTATTCTTATCCCATATCTTTCCATTTTTTATTTCATAAAATGTTGTAAATCCTTTACTATTATATAGGTCTTCAAAATTAAAATTATCTGTACCATATACTCTATCAGGTATTACTAGATAAGATATTTCAGCATAAGATCTATCATAAAGCTCTGCAACTGCATTATTATAGTTTGTTGTATTAGCCTTATTAAATAATCCGTTTTCTCCACTTGTTAAAGTTATTACTATTGCTACAACTATTAGCAACACTATAATAGTTACTACTAAAGCAATAAGTGTTAAACCTTTTCTTTCTTTTTTCATATACACACCTCGTATTATATAAATACTTTTTTTAATTTAATGTATTTAAATCTATCTAATTAATTTCATAGTATAGATAATTTTTCTTTTTGTAAACATTTACTACATTTTTTTATTTACTTGTTAAATATTTGACATTTAATTTAAAACAAGATGATACTTAAAATTCACTATTTTTATTTTTTTACATTTTATACTAGTATTATCACTTTAAACATTGTATAATAATAATACCTACATGGTACGAATTGTGTTATTTTTAGAACCTACATGTATTGAAAGGGAGAATTACTTTCGGTGTGGCGTGTATAACTTCTTTAAGATTTTATCCCATAAACACTGAGGCTTCGCCCACCTGTTTAAGACAGGCTTCTTAAAAAGCACTATAAAAACGGCCATTGTGGGTCTTTTTTTATGCTTAAATAGTTATTTTGTTTTTTAAACTTTCAAATTTTGAATCACCTATCCCTTTTACTTCTTTAATATCTTCTATCTTTTTAAATTTCCCAACATTTTGTCTATAATCAATAATCTTATTTGCTGTAGATTCTCCAATACCTGTTATCTGCTTTAATTCTGATACATTTGCTGTATTTATATTTATCTTATTATTTTTTGTAATATTAACATTGTTATTAGAATTATTTCCATTATTCGTATGTTTCCCCACTGTATTTACACTTATATTATTATTCTGATTTCCTAAGGTCTTTTCCTCTTCTATACTTGGTATATATACTTTATCTCCATCAGATAATTTAGCAGCTAAGTTTATATTTTTTATACTATATCCATTCTTCAATCCACCTGCTTTTTCTATTAATACATTTGTCCTTTCATTTTCTTTAATTTGATATACTCCTGGATTATTTACATATCCATCAATATGTACAAATATTCCTGTTTCAGATGATATATTTTCTTTTTTATCTTCTTCATTACCTTCTTTTTCCTTATTATCTTTACTTTCTTCAGAAACAGTTATATTTTTTTCTATATTTCCAGTTGTTTCCTTTTCTTCAAATTCTTTTACTTTACCTATGTTTAAAACCATAAAAGTAATAACAGATATTATAATAATTCCTATAATAATATAGTCTCTATCAAGTTTCTTTATTTTACTTATTATAATTTTAAACTTATCTTTTATCATATCTATATTCATATATAATATTTCCTTTCTTTACTGTTTTCTATTTATTATTTATATATTATTATTCCTTTTCTATTATTTTAACTACAAAAAAAGAGGAATATTAAATTCCCCTTATCTTTGTTTTTTTGCTGGTGTTTTAGCCTTACTTGTTTCCTTTTCAGGTGGAGTAGAATTTCCTCCACTACTTTTACCATCTTTTTCATTAGTTGTTGTAGATGTTTCCCCTTCTTGTTTCTTTGTAAATTCTACTTTTCTTATATCATCTGAAAATACAAATAAGTCAAATATTGTTTTTCTTAGCTCTTTTTGATTTGCAACAAAGAACCATGCTGTTGTTTTTTTATCTTCTCCTGGAACTCTTCCTGTTTTAATATTTTCAGGATTAAAATCAAGTATATATGTTGCATAATCTTTCATTTCATCAACAGTTATATTTGTCTTAATATTATCTTGTACTATTTTTATAAGATCAAATATTTTTGTTATATTTTGAAATTGTAATGTTTGTTTTACTAATTCTTTTATAAATCCTTGTTGTGTTCTATTTCTTCCTATATCTTCTATACCATAGCTTGCTGGATATGTAGATCCATTATCATTATGTCTAAATCTAACTAATCCTTCAGCTTGTACACCATTTAATTTTTGCATACCTTTTTTAAGTTCTATAGCTAGTTTTTGTGATTCATCATGATAATTCATATCTATAGGTACATCATATTCTATTCCACCTATTTCATCTACAATCTTTTGTATACCTTTTGTATCTATAACTACATATTTTTCAAGTTTAAGACCTGTTAATGTATTTACTTTTTCTAATATTCTTTTTATACCATATATTCTATATAATGAATTTATCTTATCTTTTGATCCTCCATTATTGATATTAGAACCTATAAATGTATCTCTTGGTATTGATAATATTGATGCTTCATTTGTTTTAGGATTATATCCTGCTACCATTATTGTATCTGTATTTTCATCATTTGTTCCTAAAACTAATGTATATATAGTTCCTAAATTTTCTTTTTTATTTAATCCTAATGTTGTTTTTATAACACCTTTAAATCCACCACCATTTTCATTTATTTGTACATAAAATCTTGTAGCAAATATTACTAGTATTACAAATATTGTTAAGAAAAAGAGTCTTAAAAACACATTCTTTTTTTTCTTTTTCTTACTATCTTTTGTTTTTTCATTTTTTCTTGTCATATATTCTCCAATTAACCTTTTTGAAACTTTTAGAAAAGTATAACAAAATTATTACTATTTTTCAATTGCTTTTTTATATAATTTAAACTTTTCTACATCCCAATATGTTATTCTTTTTCTTTTATTCGAATCTTCTTTTAAATATCTTTCCTTTATCTTTTTTATCTCTTGCTCTGTTTTTTGCTTTCCATCTTTTTGTATAACTTCTAGTAATTTCTTATTTTTTTCTTTTATACTCAAATTTATAATCTTTGTTTCTTCAGAAAATATATATTCTAAAAGTTTAGCTATTTTTTTATTCGAATTTTCAGAACTTCCAATCATATTTAGTTTTTCTATTATTCCCATAGATATATTTCCTTTTATTTTTTTATTTCTATTCTCATTAATTATATTTTCTATAATTCTTGCATATATATCTATTCTATTTATTATCTGTTGTTCTGATATTGTATTTTCTCTTATTTTTCCGATTTCTTCTCCATCATCTTTTAAGATATATGTTATTCTGTCATATGTTTCATATTTTTCATAATATTCAATATCATCTATTTCTTTATATTCATCATCTTTTTTCTTATTCTTATATTCTAATTCAAGATGTCTTTTTGTATCATCACCTTTGTTCATTTTTGTTATAATTATATTATTTTTCTTTAACAACATATATTCTAATTCTAATAGGTTTGCATATAGTATTTTTTCAAAATCGTTCTTCTTTTTCATACTTTGAAGACTTTTCTTTTTATTTTTTATACTATTTATAGCATTTATCTTATTTCTTTCTTTTTTTGATAATTTTTCAAGTTCTAATTTACTTATATTATTTTGTTCCTCTTCAAATCCTAATATTTTTAATATCACCTTATCCTTATCTTTAAATATTCGTACAAGATTTTCTTTTGCTTTTTCATCTAATTCTTTTTTTATAAACGTGATTCTAACATATGATATATTATTATATTTCAAATTTGTATTTATATTATTATTTAAAAATTGTTCTCTATTTGTAGACTTTTCTAAAACTTTTTTTACAGTTTCAAAAATATTAATAATACAAACTATTCTTTCCATATATAGCATATTTATTTTCTTTGTATATATATTATTCCTATTTTTAAAATATAATATTTCCTCTTTTAATATCCTATTTAAATTCTCTATTATTGTTTTAGGGATATTATATCCTACAAATCCTATTATTATTTGTTCTCCATTTAAATCATATATTTTATTATATTCAGAATTACTTTGAATTATTTCTTCAACTGCCTGTCTTCTATATTGAATATCTATATTATTTCTTATCTTTTTTAATTCTTTTATTGCTAGATATTCTAAATACCTGTTATACCAGGTATTTTTTATATATTTATGTCCTAGCTTTTTCTTTTCTTCTTCAGATTCATCTTCTGTTACATATAGCAATTTTAAAAGACCTTCTGCTAAGTTTATTTTTTCTTTTTCTTGTTTTTCCTCATTTATACTAACTATATTTTCTATATTTTCCCTTGAAATCTTAATTTCTTTTTCTAAAAATATATCAACTATTGTTTCTATAGTAAAATATGTAAGTTCATTATATCTAGATTGATAAAGATAACCTATCATCTCTTTTATTACTCCTAAACTTTCTTCAGTGTTAAGAGTTTTTAAATATTTTTTAAGTTCAATTTTCTTTTCTTCAATATCATTTTCTATTTGGACCTTATTTATTTCATTATTTATATCAATATCTATTTCATATTTAAATATTTTTCTTAATCTATACTTGTTCTTTTCTTTTAATAATTTCAAGTATTCTTCGCCTATTCCATAAATATATTTGTATATTTTATCTTGTTGTTCTATCGTTAAAGTAAAATCTTTTTTCACTTTTTCTTTTACAACCTCTTTTTTTTCAATATCTTTTTCCATATTAATCATTACTTTCTTTAATATATTGTTTTAATATCTTATTATATTTATCGCCTATATATATATACTTATCATTTAAGTTATTAAATATTTCAAAATAATCATCTGCTATAATCTTCTTATTTAAGAATATATTAGAATCTTTTTTTTCATAAATTCTTGCTATATCATTTTTACATATTCCAAAATAATATAATCTTTCATCATCTACTACTATACAATTTAATAACTGCTCAGAATATTCTTTAATTATTTTCTTTGATATTATGTCCATATCTGTTACAAGCATTTCATTTTTTATATGATTAATTCTTTTTTCTATCTTTTGTTCTTCTGATAGTATATTATACTCTTCTCCAAAAAGTTTTGCATTTAATTCTTTTATTGTATTTACTTGAAAAACTTCTGTTGCGGACATATATACTATATTTTTATTCTCAAATAATTCTTCCATATGTATTCCATCTTTTTCTTTTGTATATTTTGAAATTAATATTTTCTATTAAAGGAATAATATAATAATTATTTCTTTAATAATATTCCAGTTATAGGGTTAAATTTTTCTATTTCTTTTACTACTATTGTATTATTTAAAGTTTTTCTAACATCATTTTTACCTGTAATATTTACTATTTGAATTATTGTTAATATTACAAAAATAATTAATAATGCTTTTACTGCTCCAAATATTCCACCTAAAATACTATTTGTTCCTTTAAATATTCCAATACTTTCTATTAATCCAAGTATTGTATTTTTAAATATTAGGATAATTATACTTAAAACAACATATATTGAAACAAATGCAATTCCTTTTATTATTCCATCTGTTATATTTTTTCCTGCTATTTTAGCAACTTCATCTATTCCTTTATCTTTATTTTGTTTTATTATCTTATTTACTTCTGTTTCTAAAAGACCTTCATTTTTTTTGTTTTCTATTTCTTCTGAATCTTTTAATTTAACTACTGTTTCTACAATATAACTGTTTATAGTTTTATCTATCTTTGTTGTATTTACTATAATTCCTGAAATTGGAATCATTAATACCATACAAATTGGAATTAATAATAATGTTATTAAAAAATCTATAACCTCTCTTGTAAATCCTCTTTTTAAACCTATTATTGTAAATATAGCTATTAATGCTATAACTACTAAATCAACTATCATACTCATTTTATCCTCTTTCTTATAATCCTACTATATCTATCTTATCATTATACCAAATAGTTATTATATAACTACTTATGTCATATCTTGATATTTCTTTTGTAGAATTATATTTTTTCTTAATCCATCCGTTTTGATTTATAACCACTAATTCTGTTCCTAAATTTATTGCTATAGAATCTAATTTAGCAAGAACATTTTTAGGTGTTGTATCACCTATATTATATTTTGCAACTTCATTTCCTGATTCATTAAATATTATACATACATATGTATTTTTTAATTTTATAATGTCATCTTGTTCTTCTTTTTTTATTACTAAACTATATCTTGTATTTTCTATATCTACAATATATACATTTGAAAGCTTATATATATCCTTATTCTCATTATTATTATATCCAATATTTACAACACTATCTGAATATTGTGCTATAATACTTAAGTTTTCTTTAATCTTAAGGTTAATAAGTAGTTTATCTTTTACAAATGTATTTACAACAGAATTTTCTTCTGACTTCATTGCTTTTTTTATGTCTATAACTTTTACTGTTGATTCTATATATGTTTTAGAATAATCAACCTCTCCTATTACTAAATACTTATTATCTGGTGATATTTCTGTATCTATTACATAACCATTTGATACATAACTTTTTAGCAATAGCTCTCCCTTATTAGAATATACTAATACAACCGACTTATATACCGAATCTTTTGTAACTACTGCCATATATCCATTTCTATTTACTTCTATTTTTTCTACAGTTACATCAAGTGTTTTTTCCCATAAAAGCTTATCATCTTCTATTAAATATATTTTAGTCACATTTTTATCAGCTATTCCTAAATATCTATCCTCTATATCATATATAGGATTTCCTATTTTCATTTTTATTGTATTTTTAGCATTTCCTTCAAAGTCATAAACTTTAAGTTCTCCTGAACTTAAAGTAACTACATTTTTAGCTAATGACATTGTTTTTATAACACTTGAATTTGTATATATATTTTTTACACTATCATCTGAAATTTCTTTTTTCAAAATTTTTGTGTCTATAAACTCTCTAATATTATCATTAACAATATATGTTGTTATTATTGCTATTATTGAAACTACTAATAATATAATACTTATTATCTTTACTTTTGCGCTTATTCTTCTCACTTCCCCTTTATATATAATATTACATTTTAAATTATATATAATAGGTTATATTTTTTCAACAAATTCTACTTTTATTCAATTTTAAATTAACTATTTTAATATTCTTATTTAAAATATTTAACAAATCATTCCTGTATATGCTATAATTAAAATGTTATACAATGATATTAACCATATTATATATAACTTAAATAATCTATAATGAATAATGAAAGGATAAATATGTACTTAGTTGTTGGACTTCGGAAATCCAGGTAAACAATATGAAAGAACAAGGCATAATATGGGCTATGATGTTATAGACATGTTTAGTAAAAACTTGAATCTAGATTTTTCATCAAAAAATACTGGAGAATATATAAAATGTAAGATAGAAAAAAAAGATGTAATATTATTAAAACCTACAACTTTTATGAATCTATCAGGAAAAGCACTTTTAGAGTTTATAAACTTTTTCAAAATTGATAAAAACAAAATTATCATTATATATGATGATAAAGACTTAGAGGTTGGAACTGTTAAAATAAGGAAAAATGGTTCTAGTGGTGGTCATAATGGTATAAAAAGTATAGAACAAGTAACTAATCAGTTTATCAGAATACGAATAGGTATTGGAAAACCTAAATTTAAGGATGATATGATAAACCATGTAATAGCAAAAGTTTCAAACTCTGAATACGAAGAATTAAACAAAGGTATTATAAAAGGCTATAATTCAGTAATAGATATTTTAAAATATGGTGTAGATATCGCAATGAATAAAAATAATATAAATATAAACAAAGTCAATAATAAAAAAGAAAAGAGGAAAAATAAAATGGATAAAATATATATAACTGGTCATAAAAACCCAGATACAGATACAATAATGTCTGCAATTGTTGCAGAATACTTATACACACAATTAGGATATAATGTGGAAGCAATTAAACAAGGAGAATTAAATCCAGAAACAAAATTTGCAATTGAAAAAACTGGATTAAGAATTCCAAATACTATAACTAAACTTACAGAAAATTCTAAAATAATACTTGTAGATCATAACAACCCAATGGAAAGTATAGAAAATATATCTGAATTAAATATAACAAATATTATAGATCATCATGCAATTAAGCTTGATTTAGGAAGTCCTACATATGTAAGAACAGAACCTGTAGGATGTACTGCTACAATATTATTTAAAATGTTTAGAGAAAATTCAATCGAAATACCTAAAAATATAGCACTTGCAATGCTTTCTGCTATAATATCTGACTCATTATTATTTAAATCACCAACATGTACTGATGAAGATAAAAAAGTTGCAGCAGAACTTGAAAAAATAGCTGGTATAAACAAAGAAGAATATGGTATGGAAATGCTAAAAGCAGGAACAGATCTTTCTTCATATAGTATAGAAGAAATACTTAATATAGATAGAAAAACTGCAGTATATGGAAACTACAAAGCAAGTATAAACCAAGTTATGACTGCAGATGTTGAAGAAACATTAAAATTAAAAGAAGAATTAGAATCAGGAATAAAAAAATTAATTGAAGAAGAAAACTTAGACTTATTCATGTTATTAATAACAGATATTATAAACAGTGATTCTACTGTAATTGCTTTAGGTAATAAGACAGAAGCTGTTGAAAAAGGATATAATGTAACTCTTAATAACAAGATGGCTATTCTTAAACGGAGTAGTTTCTAGAAAGAAACAAGTTGTTCCAATCATAACAGATATGTTAAAATAATATAAAAATTAAATGCTATTAATCTTAAAATTAATAGCATTTTTTTCTATTTCTTTATTATTCTAAACTTATTTTTTGTTTGCGAATATTTACAAATCTTTTTAAATTCACAATACTCACACGGTGTTTCTTTTTTACTTCCAGAATAATACTTATATGGATATATATCTACATTTCCTCCGAAGTATATTTTTAGATATTTCTTTAATTTTATCAAATGCCTTATTTTTTATATCTTCATATTCTTCTCTTTCTAAAATATTTCTCATTTTAGTTTTACTTATAATATTATCTTTAGTTTTTTCAATATCTACAATTTCTGATTTTACTTTTCCTTTAACATTTAAATTAACATCATGAACATATAATTCTTCTTGTTCTTCTGTAGTATCTATTATAAGTTTTCCGGTCATTTTTAAATCTTGTTTAGATTTTTTTATAAGCTGAAGATTGTCCATCTTCTCTTTTTTAGTTTCAATTCCATATAATAATCTCTTATATAACATTGCTGTTGGTTTTAAATTAAGTTTTTCTTCTATAACACTAAGATATGTTATGAGTTGTAATGATAATCCATTTATAACCTTTGGGATTTCTATTGTTTTATCTGAAGACTTATAATCAATTATTCTAAATTCATTTATTTCACTTACATCTATTCTATCTATCGCTCCTTCTAAAAACACTTTAGATTTAGAATCTATATCATATACTATATTTTCATAATCTCTTTTACCGCTTCCAAATGTTGCTTCATTTTTTAAAATTTTAAACTCACTTAATCGTATTCCCTCATTTATATCTAAACATATCTTATTTACTTCATTTTCAATCTTATTTAGTATTATTTCATTATTTTTCTTGAATTTAAATTCTTGGAACTGTTCTTTTTGTTTTACCTTTTCTATACTTTTATTTACTATATTTTCAATTTCATAAATATACTTTTGTACATTATCTTCTAATTCTTTATCTTGTGTTAATAATAATTCTTCTTTTAAAGTATATACACTTTTTTTAGGTAATCCTCCATTTGTTATTTTTTCATTTATATTATTTTCTTTTATATAATCAAATGTCTCTTTTATAATCTCGTGTAAAAATGTTCCAATATTTGCAAAATAATTATTTGATTGGTTTGATCTGTCTCTAATATTAAGTCCATATCTTAAATGATATGAAAATGGACATTCTGCATATTTTTCCAATCTACTTATACTTGTATGAATATTCCCTCCTAAATATATTTTATCTAATAATTCTTTTTCAATCTTTTGAGGCATATTCTTGTCTTCTTTAAAATATTGTAGTGACTCTTCTTCTAATATATTAAATATACCATTTAAATACATATTATATATTTTAATAATATTTTGATACTCTTCTTTAGATAATTTACTCTTATCATCTTCTATAATCTCTATCGCCTTTTGTATCTCATCCATTAAAAATTCTTTAGTAAAATATGATTCTTCTAAATTTTCTATAATTCTTTTTTTAATATCTAAGTTATTATATTTATCTTTTTCCTCTTCTAGGATATCTTTATTTTTAGACATTCCGATTTGTTTATTAATCTCATATCTAAAAACTTTTTGAATATTTTTAACATATATACTTGGTAAAATTTCTTGCCCTTTCATATCCTTATCTGTATATGTTATTATAAGTTTTTCTTTTGGGCTTGTTATTGCTATATATGCTTCAATCTCTTCCTTATTTTCTATATCTTCATCCAAGCTTAATATTTGAATATTATTTTCTATAAGCTTTTCTTTTTCAGAATTTGTAAGTAACTCTTTTCTTTCTAACATTTTAGGGAAATTCATTTCATCAGCACTTAAAATATACGTAATTTTTGAATTTACAACATTATCTGTAGTTATTATACTAAGTTCATCTTTTCCTTTAATTCTAAATGAATCTTGTTCTTTTACCATCATCTCAAAATATTTAATATATTCTTCTAATGTACATTCTTCTAAATATGACATTCTATCTAATATTTCATTTAAAATTATAACCTCTGAAATTATTTCATCTCTATTTCCCTTTTGGTTAAATAGCTTAGAAATTATTTCATTTTCTTCTAAATATTCAAAAATGTTTTTAGAAATCTCATATCCACTTTTCCCATTTATTCTATCCTCTAATATTCTTATATATTCTAAAACAACTTGTTTTGTGTTTACTATATCTTCATACTTTTCAGAATTTTTTCCATATTTAAAATCTTGAGTTATTGTATATATATTCCATCTCTTTAAATATTTTTCTAATAAGTATATATCTAACTCTCTTATATTCTTTTCTATAAATAAATCATTTTTTAAAATTTCACTTTTCTTAATATATGATATTTTTTCAAATATATTTCCACTTATTATTTTTAGTATACTTAATACATATGGTATAACAATATTATTTTTTCTATCATTCTCAATATCTATTCTCAGTCCATACTTATTAAATATTTCTTTTAAAATATAATTATACTGTTCTTTATCATTCATTATAATTTGAATATCATTAGGCTCATATACATTATTTTTAGAGTTTAATAACATATATATACTTTTTGCAACATATTCAATTTCTTGTTTTTTATTCTCAAACTTAGCTATTAAAATACTATCATCTTTTTCTAAACTTTCATTAGTAATATTTCCAAACTCATATATACTTTCCTCATCAAGCTTTTCTTTTAATATATCTAAATTTGATCTACTATTATTTGCTTCTTTAGATTGATTTCCTTTAATAATATTAACATTCATATTATTGCAAATATTTATTATACTTGATAGTGTTTTTTTAGTTGTCTTAAATATTTCATTATTTGATATTATATTATCTATTGTTATATTAAGAGATATTGTATTATTATTTTGATAACTCTTGTTTATTATCTTTTCAAGTATTTGAAGCTGTATTTCTTTAAAAGATGTAAACCCTATAATATATATATCAGCATTATCAAAATAATTATTACTTTCTATATCTTCAAGAATTTTTGTATATATCTCTTCTTTATCTAATTTATCTATCTTTTTTTCTATATATTTATCATAAATTGTTAATATATCTTTCATCTTAAGACTTAATATACTTTTTTCTTCTTTTTCAATATATGATTCTATCTGACTTCTTTGTATTCCATTTTCAAATATATTTGAAAATATATCTGATATCTCTTTTATTATTTTATCATTATTAAATATTAGTAAGTTTTCTTTTTTTCTTTCTTTTTCAATGATTTTGGAAATATACATTTCTTTTATAATTTCATCAATATATATATTATTCCTATTTTTTGTCTTTTTAAATAAGATATATGGCATTCTACTAAAAGATAATACTTCTATATTTGTATTTATACCATTTTTTAATTCTAATATCATATTTTCATAGTAATACAACTTATTTTCTGGTGCGATTATAATAGTTTTCTTATTATTATTTTCCTCAATAATCTTATCTAAAAATATTTCATCCCTATTAGTACTCTCTCCACCTACATATATATTAACCTTACCACTATCCATATTTATCTCTTTCTTTTAACTTCTAATATTATTATCTTGAAACTACTGGAACATATTTAGTTCTTGCAAGTTCTGGGTATAAGAATGCTATTCCTGGTGTTACAATACCATTTGGTATATGATTTCCATTAAATTCTTGTGCTCCTACTAAGAAGTATTTTCTCTTTCTTTGTTCTGTAATAGTTCCTCCACCTCTTACTATAGGATCATCAAATGTAGCATCTATTCCATACCATTTTCCATCAATATATACATAGTTCCAAGCATGTGCTTCACTTCTTCCATCTGAAATACCTTCACCTACTACAGTAATTGTTGGTATTCCGAAGTCCGTCTGCTATATACTTAAATGATTTTGCATATCCTTCACATACTGCTCTATTATATATAAGTGCAGCTAAAAGTGTATGTTTAAGTTCACCTTGTGATGTGTCATCATATGTTATATTATCAACTAAATAATCATGTATTATTCTTACTTTTTCATATACTGTATCTGTACTCTTAATCCTTGAAATAATATTATTTCTTACATTTTGAACCATTGTCATAGCTTTTTCAACTTCTTCTCTGCTTTTTAAATAATCTAAATAGAATTTTGTTCCTTGTGTGTTTGATATACTTACATAATATATTGGACCTAATCCTGGATATGATTTTGTAACAATAGATAATGAAATATGTCTAACATCTACGAAGAATAATTCTGGATAGTCTAACATAAGGGCATTTACTGCCGCTTGAAAAGCTTGATTTAATGCTTCTTTTCCCCCATCTAATTGAAGTAACTTATCAAAGAACGTTCCATAATCAAAAATATGTTCACCATCTAAAAAATATCTACTTTCACTTCTAAGCTTATTATATATTGCCTTTCCATAATCATTTAATTGTGAATAATACATATTATTTACAACCAAATTCTCACTTTTTGTATTATTATTAACTGGTATTTTTATAGGTTCTTCTTTTTGTTTCCCTATATTTATATTACCTGCTGCTGGTGTTTGTACTCCAGAATTATTTGTATCTATTGATATAGGTTCACTCTTATTTTCTACTATTTTACCACTGTCTTTATTTACTGTAAGTCTTCTTGCATCATTTCCTAAATTGCTTGCAATTGGATTTTCTTCTTCTTTTAAAGTTTTTTCTTCCATTCCAAACATTCTAAGTGTATAGTTTTTTATATCATTAATCTTATCTTCCATTTTTCCAGCAGATAATGCTAAAACTAATGACATCCCTATAACCATTAATATTATAAATGTTCCGATTATTTGAAATATTATTTTAAATATCTCAAATGTTGAATTTTTTCTATAACCATTATTATATTTCATTTTATCCTCTTTTCTCTTCTCCAATAAAATAAATATTGTTGCATTATTCCTCTATTTTGTATATCTTTAACAATATTCATTATTCTATCATTTGTAACATCTTTTTCTTCTTCACCTTTAAAAAACACTTCATGCATAACTCTTTTTACCCATACATCTATAGGAAAAGAATCTAACCTATTATACCCAAAAAGCATTATACAGTTTGCAACTTTAGGACCAACTCCATCTAGTTGTATGAGTTTTTCATATAATTGTTCATCACTAAGATTTTCTGTACTTTCTAAAAATCCATCTTTTATCTTCCCTATAGTATCTACAAGTCTTTTTGCTCTAAATCCTGTACCTGCATTTTTAAAATCTTCTTCTGTAAGTTTTACAAGTTTGTCTATTTTAGGAAATATATACATATTTTCTTTAAAATCTTTCAAATCTATTCCAAATATTTCTTCATCTATTTCAATTTTTTCTCCATATGTTTTTGAAATATATTCCACACTTTTTTTGATTCTAGGAATATTATTATTTGCTGAGATTATAAAAGAAATAGTTGTTTCTAATATATCTTGTTTTAATATTCGTATTCCCTTACCATAAGATATTGCCTCTTTAACTTCTAAAGCTCCTACCGTATCTTTTGTCTTTTCTAATATATCTTTTTTTATTTTAGAATAATCTCTATTTAAATCTAAATATTCATATAATATTTCTTTTTCTACTTTTTCATTTTTCTCTTCACTCTTTTTCAAATATATACATACATCAAGTGTTATTTTTTCTTCATCATTTTTATTTTTTACCTCAGAATCTACAACCTCTTTTATAATATATACTCTTTCATTATATACTCCTATATATGAAATATTTCTTTTACTATCATTTTCAAGTGCTTTCCATCTAAAGCATTGTCCATTTTCAAATATATCTTCCAATCTTGTATCTGATACATTTTCTATCTTTAATAATATCCTATTTATCATTTCCTATTCTCTTTCATTATTTTCAATAACTATTTCTAACTTATTATTTTTTTTCATTTCTTCTATTATAATCTTTATCTCTTTTATATAATATAATTCTTTAATCTTATTTAAATTATATTCATCTTTACCTTTAATATATTTTAATATTCCTTCATTTGTTTTAATTGTTATATACTCATTTTTAACTTTTAAATTTTTTATTTTTTCAAATAAGTAATTATAATACATTCTTGTAACTATTTCTTCTTCTATATTATTATATATAACCCCTGTTAAATATTTATCTTTTATCCTGTCTTCTTGTATATTTTTTATATATAAGATATCTAATATTTTCTTTTCTAATAACATTTTTGTTGCTTTTTCTATTAAATTCTTATTTTCTTCAACAGATAACATCTTAAGATTTCCTCTTACAAACTTTTTAGCATTTTCTGTTCCTTTTAAAACAATATTTTGTATAAAAATCATAGTCTTAGGTTTTAATTCTTTCGCCTTATACACTAATTTTAATTCTTCTTTTTCGTCATTGCTTAACCCTATTATTATACTTAAGCTCATCTTCATAAAAGCTAATACTATCTTAAATACTGCTCTTGTTATATCCCTATAACTATATTCTAATCCATTCTTTTCTAATATCTCATCTTCAAGAGAAATAGCACCTAAAATTATTTCTTTAACTCCATATTTTTTTAAATCCCTTATACTATTTTCTAAAACATAATTTACTGGTAATTCTAATGCGATATCCTTAACTCCAACTTTTTTAGCAAACTCTTTTATCTTTGCAAGTTCTTCATACATTTCCTTTTTATCTTTTTGAGCAAGTCCACCTAATATATATATCTTTTTAGTATACTTAGAATCTGATTTTTCATCTTTTTCATTATTATAATCTTCTAAATATTTTTCAATATCTTTTTCAACATTATACTTTTCAATATTTTTTCTTTCTTCTATCTTATTATCGTTTTCATTATCATCATTATTTTCATTTCTATTATCTACAACCAAGAAATTTGCATTATCATAATATTTAAAAGTAGTTATAGGGTATTTAAATATATATTTTTTTTCATCTATACTATTTTGAAGAATAGCCTTTAATGTTTTCTTCATATTTTTCTAATTCCTCCAATCCTTTTTTAGCAGCTTCCATCTGTGCTTCTTTCTTACTTCCTCCGAGTTCCTACTCCAAATTTCTTACTTTCACCTCTTACAATAGCATTAAGTTCAAAAACAAATTTTTTCTCATGATCTGGTCCACTTTCTTCTAAAAGTACATAATATATTTTATTTATCCCAAACTTACCTGCAAGTTCTTGGAATGTAGTCTTGTAATCTTTTAAATTGTCCGTGTTTATAGCATATTCAATTATATTTTTAAAATTTGATATTATAAATTGTTTTGCTGTAAATATATCTGAATCCAAAGAAATAGCAGCAATTACTGCTTCTACCATATCTGCAAGTATTGCTTTTGACTTTCCTGATGAATTTTCCTGCGCCTTTGATATATTCATATATTTTTCAAACTCAAGATTACTTGCAATATTATACAAACTTTCTTCACAAACTATATATGAACGTATTTTAGTAAGATTTCCTTCATTTTCATTTGGAAGTATATTATATAGATGTTCTGTCATTACATATTCTAATATACTATCACCTAAAAACTCTAATCTTTCATTACTTTCTCTATCTATTTGATATGCATATGATTTATGAAATGTCGCTGTTTCAAGTAACTTCCTGTTCTTAAATATATATCCAATCTTTCCTTCTAATTCTAGTATTTTATCTTCTAGTTCAATACCCGTTTCTTTTTCTTTCTTATTCATTTTAACTTCCCATCTTCCTTAAAATGTAATTAGTATCTACACCAATACAATTACATATAATTAATTTTAATTATATCACATTAAATATATATATTTATATATATATACAAAAAA
>CAUULU010000017.1:0-18607 GCA_963546185.1 uncultured Eubacteriales bacterium
AAAATGGCAAATTATAATGAAGGTTCTGACAATAGGTTATTTGATAAGAACATAAGAGAATTAATTGGTAAAATATTTTTTAAAAATGATGATGTAATAGTCAATGATATAAATGAGGAAGATGGACTAGTTTTAAATAGAGGTCTTAAAAATTTAGAAAGACTAGAAAATGAATTTTATGGAGAAAATAGACATAAGAAAAAAATAATTTTGCCACATAAAAGAGAAGTAGATTATTATACTGAGAATCTTTCAAAAAAGAAGGAAAAAGAAAAAGATTCTAATGGGAGTATAAATGCAAATATAATAGACATGACAGTAGAAGATAAAGATATAGATATGGAAAAGTAAGAAAAGATTGGGGAAAATAATCCCAATCTTTTTTTCTTGAAAATTAATTAAAAAATGATTGACAAATAAAAAAGATGAGAGTATAATGCTGTCACTTTGATAAAGTAACCTTTATTAAAGTGTTGGAGTTTCAGAAAGGAGGAACTAATTAACAAAAATAAGAAAATATTATATATATTAATAATATTATTATTTCTAGGTTATAGTTACAGTCAAAATAATTTTAAAGATATAATTCAAAAGAATGATTCAAATAAATTAATTCAAATAAATAATAAAAATCAAATAAAACATATAAGAGAAAATTACCCCAATATATATAAAAATAATGTAGATGAAACTTTTAAAGAAATTGTTTTAAATGATTATAATATTCACTCATTAATTCCCCAAAACAAAATTCATTTTCTTAAAAATTCCCCAAATAAAGAGAAAAAGAGTAAAAATATAAATAACAGTAATAATATAATAGTTTTAAAAATGATTTCACACCAAATATATGTAGATGTAATAAATAATATAAGAGATAATATGTTAAAAATATATAGGAATATTTTAAATGATGAGGTAATTAGAACACCTTGGTTTGTATATTTTGAAGATACTAAACAGTTACACAAAATATATGAAGGCACAACTCCAGAAACATTAAATATTGGGATAGGACATTTTGAAGAAAGCCCAATAATTAATGGAAATGTTTCTTTAGCAGGACATAATAGAGGATATGATTCTAATCCATTTGAAAAATTAAAGAATATAAAGAAGGGTTCTAAAGTGATTTATAAGGCTATGAACAAACTTTATAACTATGAAATTATTGAAAAGGAGAAGATAGAAGAAACTGATTTTTCTAAAATAGAAAGAACAGGAAGTATTCTTACATTAATTACTTGCATAGAAAATGAAAGAAATCATAGGCTATGTGTTACTGCTAAAGAAATATAATAATATAATTAAAAAACAAAAAGTAAA
Source organism: uncultured Eubacteriales bacterium (assembly GCA_963546185.1). Lineage (GTDB taxonomy): Bacteria > Bacillota > Clostridia > TANB77 > CAG-508 > JABCPO02. The sequence continues at coordinate 1,327 of CAUULU010000017.1, forward strand.
AAATAATAAAATAATATGAAAGTAAGGAATAGATATGAAAAATATGTTAAAAATACTACAATTTGTTATATTAATAACAATAGTAGGAATAATAGTTTTAAAAAATATTAATTATGCAAATACAATAAAAACAAATGTTGAAGTAAAATATACAGCACCTATTTTAATGAAATATGGGAAAATAAGGATAGATACACCAGTTGTAAAAGTTAATATTAATGGCAAAGAATATCCAGCATATTGTTTAGATGTTCATAAAATAGGAGCAGGAGAAAAAATTGATAGATATGATTTGGATATTAATAAGCAAATTGATAATAATTTGGTATATAGTATGATTGTTAATGGATATCCATATAAGACACTTGCAGAGCTTCGGAGCAAATACAGAAGCAGAGGCATTTACAGCTACAAAACAAGCAGTATATACAACAATATATGGAAGAGAGATAACAGATTATTCTGCAATAGATTCAGAAGAAGGAAGAAGAACATATGAAGTATATAAGAAGATAGTTGAAAATGGTAGAAAAAGTGAAAGCAAGTTTATGGAAGGAACATTAAAAATAAGAGAACTTTCAGATTGGATACTAGTAGGAGAAAATAAGGATAAAATTAGAAAGAAAATAAAAGTAGAAGCAAATAAAAAAGGAAAAGTGAGTATTAGACTAGAAAGTAAAGTAAAAGATGTAAAAATAATAGGATTAGATAATAAGGAAAAAAATGAAATAAAAGCAAATGAAGAAATATATATAGAAGTAGATATAAGACAAATAAAAGAAAATGGAAAATTAAAATTAAACTTAGAAGCAGATTTAGAAACTAATCCTATATATTTAGGAGAACCTGGAAATACAGTAAATCAGCCATATGCAGTTTCAGGAATAAAAGTTAAAGGCAAAACAAAAGCAAGTAAAGAATTTTATTATAAGAAAAATGAGACAAAGATAAGAGTTAAGAAGATAGATGGAAAAACAAAAGAAGGATTAGATAATGTAGAATTTGAGTTACTTGATAAAGATAAGAAAATAATAAGAAAAGTAAAGACAGATAAAAATGGTAATATTATAGTAGAAGATATTTTAGAAGGAAAATATTATTTAAAAGAAGTAAAAGCTAAAAATGGATATATATTAGATAATAAGCTTATAGAGATAGATATAAAATATCAAGAAAATATAGATATAGAAATATCAAATAATAAGATAGAAGTAAAAGCAGAACCAAAACCTAAAAAAGTAGAAAGAATATTACCTGTAACAGGATATTAAAAATACTATTATCAATATTAATATTGGTAATAGTATAAGATTGATTAATTATTTATTAATTTAATTTTAATATTCTTTACTAAAGCTATCTTTTATAAATGCTCTTAGTTTAGTAAATGCTGATACTAAAGTGTTTTTGTAGCGTATAATTGTTGCAATTAATGAATTATCAAAAGGATCTAATTCATTGTTATTAACAACAGCTAAATAATTAGAAGTTTCAGATTTTTCTTTTTCCACTTCAAGAGCTAAAAGATTTTGATTAGCAAGTTTTCTTAAAGAAGATAAAACATTTTCTTTTGTATAATATTTAGCAGTAACCTTTTCAGTTTCAACCGTAGTATCAACTACTTTAGCAGTTTCTATATTTGTTGAATCATCAATAGAATCTATTAAATTTTGTACTAAAGATACTTGTGCTTCTTTAAATAACTTAGCATATGGTTTACTTGCATGAAAATATAATACAGAAGATGTAAGAGATGCTTTTTTGATAGGTTCTTCAATAATATCTAATATATTATCAGTATCAAATGAATCATCAACTATTTCAGCACTTACAAAAGCATCATTAGCTTCAGTTCTTATATCTAAATTAGTCATAAAAATTTTATCATAATTTGAATCTAAAGTATCATTAAGTTCAGCTTCAAAATTAAAAACATTATTTTCAATACTTTGTTCTAATTCAGATTTTTTTAAATCTTCTAATTCATCAGCAAATTTACTTAAATTAGCTGAAAGAATAACTCTTCCGATTTTGATCTAAAACAAATTCATTTGCTTGTTCTTGGTTATTTGTAAAATTTTGATTTAGATTATATTCTAATAGGAAGTCAGTATTAAAAAATGGAGTTTCAAGTGGAGAAGATGTATCTTCTACAAATAAAGAAGGAGGACATACTGAGAATGAATAATTCATATTTGAATTATTATCCCAATTATTTAATTCATTTCTAAAAGCAAATTCAATATTATATGCATCAGATGGGATTGATATTGTAGCAACAAAACCATCTATAGTTGATTTCATAGGTACTTCATTAGTATTAGTCCAGTTATTTAAACCGTAATGAACAAACACTCTTTTAGAATGTTTTAACTCACCATTATATGTTAATGTAATATTATCATTTGCAATTATTTCCTTCTTATCTATTCTTATTGCGTCCATAAATTTACTCCAATCTTTAATTCATATATACCATTATTATACTATTAAAATTATGATATATACATTAAAAGAATGTTAAATTTTAACTTTTTTTGTTACGAAAATGCAACAATTAAGTAGATTGATTAATAGTTTTAGAATAAGAAAGAAAGGTATTTAAAATACTTGAAGTTCTTAGATATATAGTATATATTTTAAATGTGATTAAGTAAAACAGAAGAGAAAATTAAGCCTATTAATTATAATGTTGTTGTTAATTATTATATTACTAATAATATATAGGCTTATTTCAGACAATAAAAACAAATAAAACTAGAGGAGATATTAATGGCAAAAGACAAAAAAAAGAAAAAAGATATAATAGTGCTTGATAAAGCAGATATAGAAGGAAGAAAAAAAGCTTTACAAAAAGCAATGTTAGATATAGAAGAAGAATATGGTAAAGGTTCTATAATGAGACTAGGAGAATATAAGACAGAAGATATAGAAGTAATACCAACAGGAGCATTAGCACTTGATGTTGCATTAGGTGTAGGTGGAATACCACGCCGGAAGAATTATAGAAATATATGGACCAGAAAGTTCAGGTAAAACTACATTAACTCTTCATATTGTTGCAGAAGTACAAAAAATGGGAGGAGAAGCAGCATTTATAGATGCAGAACATGCACTTGACCCAATATATGCTAAAAAACTAGGTGTTGATATTGAAAGATTAATAGTTTCACAACCAGATAATGGAGAAGAAGCATTAGAAATAACAGAAAAACTTATAAGAAGTTCAGCAGTTGATTTAGTAGTAGTAGACTCTGTTGCAGCATTAGTACCAAAAGCAGAAATAGAAGGAAATATGGGAGATAGTCATATGGCACTTCAAGCAAGACTTATGAGCCAAGCTTTAAGAAAAATAGCAGGACAAATGAACAAGACAAATACAACTGTTATATTTATAAATCAAATAAGAGAAAAAGTGGGAGTTCTTTATGGTTCACCAGAAGTTACACCAGGAGGGAGAGCACTTAAATTTTATTCATCTGTAAGAATAGATATAAGAAAAGCAGATAAAATTTTAGAAAGTGGTGTAATGGTTGGTAATAAGACAAAGGTAAAAATAGTTAAGAATAAAGTTGCAGCACCATTTAAAGAAGTTATGCTTACAATGAGATATGGTAAAGGTCTTGATACAGAAGGAGATATTATAAACCTTGCAATAGATTTTGGTGTTGTAGAAAAAGCAGGATCATGGTTTAGCTATAATGGTGAAAGAATAGGACAAGGTAGAGATAAAGTAAGAGAATATATGGAATCAAATCCAGATAAGAAAGAAGAAATAGAAGAAAAAGTTAAACAAATGGCAAGAGAAAATACATCATATGGAATGATGGAAGATGATGACGATGATTCAGTTGATACAGATACAACAGAAGAATAATAGATAAAAAATTGTTAATGTGTTAGAAAGTGTGTATAATATGTTTATAACTTTCTAACACATATTTTAATATCTTAAATATGTGTTAAAATTGTGTTTAGAAATATTTTTAATTTAAAAGTTAATATATAATATTAATATAGTAAAAGTAAGAGAAGAGAAAAAAGATGATTGATTGGAAAGAAGAAGAAAGATTTGATAAATACAAAACAAGAGTATTTAAATTTGTACTATATAAGCCAAGAACTGAAAAAGAGGTATATTATAAGTTTAAAAATTTTGAGGATTCAGAACTATATTTAGAAAGAGTTATAGGAATTTTAAAAGAACTTAAATATATTGATGATAAGAGATATGCAGAAATGTATATAGAAGATAGTTTAAATATTAAAAGATTATCAAGATTTGAAATTAAAAATAAGCTTAGAGAAAAAGGAGTAAATACTCAAGATATTTATGATGCATTTCAAAAATTTGAAGATGAATTAAGAAGTAAAGAAATAGAAAATGCAATTAATATTTTGAAAAAGAAGGATTATATATATTTAGAAGATGAAAAGAAGAGAAAAGTAGAAAATTACTTATATAGAAAAGGTTATACACATGAAAGTATTTCTTTAGGGAAAGAAGAAGTAAAATATCTACATGAAAAAGGTGAATTATAATGCAAGAAAGAGATAAAGAAACAGAAAAAGATAATAAATATGAAAATTATATTAGTAAATATAATAGGGAAAATAAGAAAACAGAAATTTCAAAATATAATATAAAAATAGAAGATTTTGAAGGACCTTTAGACTTATTATGTTTTTTAGTTAAGAAAAATAAGATGAATATTGATGATATAAATATATATAAGATAATTGAAGATTATTTAGAATATATTTATATAATGGAAAGTTTAAATTTAGAAATAGCAACAGAATTTATAACAATGGCATCAATGCTTATATATTTAAAATCTAAAAAAATATTACCAAAAGCATCTGAAGAACAAGAAGATGATGAAATTAGTGAAGAAGCATTAAAGGAAAAGATTATAAAATATAAGAAGTATAAAGAAGCAAGTAAAATACTAGAACAAAGATATGAAAAATATAATTATAGAGTAAATAAAAAAAGAGAAGAATTGAAATTAGAAGCAAAAGAATTTGAGGGATTATATACACCATATACATTAACAAGAAGTTATAAGCTTCAAATACTTAAATTTCAGATGAAAGAAAATGTAAATAAAGATAATATAGATAGATTAGTTATAAAAGAAAAAGTTAGTGTAAAAGATAAGATAAAAGAAATGTTTACACTTTTAAGTAAAATTCCAAAATTCATATTTAATACAATGTTTTTAAATAAGAATAAGAGTAAAGATGAAATAATATCAGCATTTTTAGGTATATTAGAAATGGCTAAAAAAAATGAAATAAAGATAAAACAAGAAAATATATTTAGTGATATTTTAGTTGAAAAAAGTAATGAAAAATAAAAAAATATATATGTATAAATAACAAATTAAATATGATATAATTATTATATATGTTAGAAAAGACATATTAATTATATTAATATAGGAGATAGATATGAAAGAAAAAGCTATGGAATTTATAAAAGGATTAACAGCAAAACAAATCATATTAGGTATTGCATTAGCGGCAGTAATAATATATGTAATGAGATTAAATTCATTTAACTATATATTATATACATTACCAGCACTTATAATAGCAATAACAGTACATGAATTTGCACATGCGTTAATAGCAAGAAAATATGGAGATGATACGGCAAAAGATAGAATAACATTAAATCCATTTAAACATATAGACTGGGTAGGATTATTATCACTATTCATATGTGGAATAGGATGGGGAAAACCAGTAGAAGTAGATCCTAATAATTTTAAAAAGAAAAATATTCCAGTAGAAAGAATAGAAGCAATAGTAGCATTAGCAGGACCAGTTGCAAACTTTGTGGCAGCTATAATACTTATGGTAGTTATGAGATTATTCCTTAGTATTGGAATAATAGGACTTCTTAAGAATTATGTATTATTTGAAATTTTAAGAATTGCAATTATTATAAACATTGGTATGGGAGTATTTAACTTAATACCAATACCACCACTAGATGGATATAAGATTGTAAAACCATTTATAGGAAAAGAAATTATAAATATGGTAGAAAAATATGAAACTATAATAACTACAACATTTATAGTATATATCTTAATATCAAATGGAACATTTATGACAGGAATAATATATAATATATATCACTTACTTGGAAAATTAGTAATGCTATAATATTTAAAAAGATAGGAACAAACAATATATGTTCTTATCTTTTTTTATATATAAATAGGAAACATAAAAAGTTACAATTTGACTTTTACACTAGAAGGGAGTATAATATAGTTGTAATAATGGTAAGGAGAAAAGAGATGATAGAATATAGTGAAATTGAAGCAATTTCAAAGAGTGGCAAAGGAAAAGGAATGTATCAAGCATCAAGAAAAATGATGGAACACTATAAAATGTTAGAAAAAAAGAAAATATGTCAAGATATAGAATTAGAAGAAAGATAGAAGTACAGTATATTTAATATACTGTATAAAATTTTTAAGTTTGTATTATAAAAATATTACAAAAGTAATAAAAAAAGATACAAATATAGCTTTTATAAATTCTAAGAATAATAATATAATATATAAATATAAGTATATAAATATAGTAAATAGAAAGAGGAAGAGAAAGTAATGAAGAAAGTAAAAGTAATATTAGCTACAACAATGATAGCAATAATGATGTGTGTATATGCAACTAATGTATTTGCAGCAGTTACAGCAAATATAACATTAACACCAAGAAAAACAACAGTAGCAGCAGGTGAAGAATTTACTGTAGAAGTAAAAGCAGAAAATATAGATGCGGGAGCAAGTGGTTTAACAAAAATAGAAGGTACATTATCATATGATAATAAAGTGTTAAATGAAATAACTAGAGATGATCAAATAGAAGGTATGTCAGGATGGAAAATTACATTTGATAGTTTTTCAAAAAGAATAACTGCATCATCAACAACACCTGTAAAAGCAAATGGACCAGTATTCCAAATATCATTTAAGGTAAGATCAGATATCGCACAACCTTCACAAACAGGACAAACTGGAACAACAAATAATGGAAATTCAGGAATTAACTTATCAGGTGGAAATCAACAATCATTATCTTTAGGTGGAACTAATGGTGGAGCATCAAATACAACAAATATTGAATTTAAATCAATTAAATTTGAAGGTGGATTAGAACAAGGAACTGCAAATGATGTTTCTACAACAATAAACATTGGGCAAGCATCACAACAACCATCTACTCCAACCCCAGCACCAACACAACCAAATATAACTCAACAACCAACACCAAGTCCAGCACCAACTCCTACACCAGCGCCAACACAACCATCAAGAAATCCTAAAGCTGGGATAGAAGATACTCCAATAATATTGATGGCAGCACTTGCAGTAGTAGCAACAATATCATTCGTATTATTAAAGAGAGCAAAATAATATATATAGTGAATAAAGATAATAAATTTAAATATTAAAATATAAGAAAAAACATCTTAAAGCATATGCCTTAAGATGTTTTTATTATTACTTATTTAGGTCTAGGTTTATAAAGAAGATTTTATTTAAATCATCTGTTTTGCCAGATTTAATTTTATAAATCACACCTATATAAAACTTATTAGAGTTGCTCTGAAACTCAAAATCATAACTACCGTTTTGTTCGAAAATTAATTTACGAAAAGTTTTATCAGATAAAGAACTTCTTTCTATATCAGATAAAGAATCATAGGTATCTTTATCGATTATAAACTTGAAATTATCATCTAAAAATACAAACTCAAGTCCTTCTATGTTGCTCTCAGTATCTGCTATAGTGATAGAAAGTTTGAAATTTTTAACAGTCCCATTATTAATTTCCATTATTTCTTTTTTGAAATCTCCTTGTTGTATACTTTCTTTTGAAATAATGATTTCTTTTGGAACAGTATCTATAAAACTAGATTTTCCAAACGATACTGTAGCAAGAATTGTTAAAACGAACAGTCCAATAATAATTTTTTTCATGAATTATCACTCTTTTCTTTTTTTAGATTTATATGAACTAATTAGTCCATATATTAAATATTTAGCAAATATATTATAACATAAAAAAATGAAAAAAGCAAAAAAGCAACTATACATAGGTATAATTGCTAGTTAATTTCATATAGTTATTAATTACATTTCATTATTAAAGCTACTTAAATCATAACTTTTCATATCTAAAGATGGGATAGTTTCCTTCTTTGTAAGTGGTCTTGGTATGTCTAATGGGTCAAAAGTTTCACCATTATATGTTTTTATTTTAATATCTTTAGTAAAAAGGTCAGAATAGTTATAGTTTATAACCTTGTTATCATCGAATTTTACTCTAAAGAAATTATTGTATGTATCTTCAACTGTACATATTTTTCCAAGTTTTTTTCCACGCTTACTAATTGGTTCTACAATTAATATTTCTTCTCCAATTAAGTCTGTTAAGTTTGTTTTTAAATTTTGTAAATCTTCTTTAATATATCCCATAAGTCCTCCTAATATCTATGATAATCACCATAGATTTAATATTAAATATACTAATTATAATATTTAGTATATGTAGTAAGTATATAATTTTTTATTTGAATTATTTACTGTACTACTACATTAATATATATATCAAGGATTAGAAAATGTGTCAAAAATTATTATATATATTATATATAGTTAGGGGGATTATGCTATGGGGGAGTAAGATAATCACCTAAGATTACAAAAGTGTAACATTGCACTATTATACATAATGAATTTACATATATTGAAGTAGAATTACTAAAATAGAATAAAGTTTAGTATATTTAACTTCTGTTTATTGATTTTTTAAATTTAAAGATATAGTATATATGTATATTATATAATTTAAGGAGGAAGAAAGATGAAAGTAGCAATTAACGGATTTGGAAGAATAGGAAAAATAGCATTCCAAATAGCAATAGAAAAAGGATTAGATGTAGTAGCTGTAAATGACCCATTTTTAGCACCAGACTATATAGAATACCTATTAAAATATGACACAGTACATGGAAAATTCAATGGGGAATTATCACATGACGAAAATAATATAATAGTAAATGGAAAGAAAATAAGAGTGTTTAATGAATTAGAACCAAAGAATGTTCCTTGGGGAGAATTAGGAGTACACACAGTTATAGAATGTTCAGGAGTGTTTGTAGAAGTAGAAAAAGCACAAGCATTCTTAGATGCAGGAGCTAAAAAAGTAGTTATATCTGCACCATCAAAAACAGCACCAATGTTTGTAATGGGAGTAAATAATGATAAATATGATACATCAATGAATATAGTATCAAACGCATCATGTACAACAAACTGTTTAGCACCAGTAGCTAAAGTTTTAAATGATAAATTTGGAATTATAGAAGGGTTAATGTCAACAGTTCACTCAATAACTGCAACACAAAAAACAGTTGATGGAACATCTAAAAAAGACTGGAGAGGTGGTAGAGCAGCAGCAGCAAATATTATACCATCAAGCACAGGAGCAGCAAAAGCAGTTGGTAAAGTAATACCAGAATTAAATGGAAAATTAACAGGTATGGCATTTAGAGTACCTACACCAGATGTTTCAGTTGTAGACTTAACAGTAAGACTTGCAAAAGAAACAACATATGAAGAAATATGTAAAGTAATGAAAGAAGCTTCAGAAGGTGAATTAAGCACAATATTAGGATACACTAAAGATGATGTAGTTTCTTCAGATTTCATACATTCAACAAAAGGATCAGTATTTGATGAAAAAGCAGGTATCATGTTATCACCAACATTTGTTAAAGTTGTATCATGGTATGACAATGAATGGGGATATACTTCAATGCTTATAGAATTTGTAAGATACATAGGAGAAAAAGAAGGAGTATACAAAAAATAATGAATAAATTAAGTAAAAAAAATGTAGAAGACATAAAAGACTTAGAAGGAAAAAAAGTATTAGTAAGATGTGATTTTAATGTTCCATTAGATGAAAATAGAAATATAACAGATAATAGTAGAATAGTAAAAGCATTAGATACAATTAAATACTTATTAAAAAACAATGCTAAATTAATATTATGTTCACATTTAGGAAGACCAAAGGGAGAATTCAAGGAAGAATTTTCATTAAAACCAGTAAGAGATGAACTTGAAAGACTTTTAAATGTTAATGTTATTTTAGCAAAAGATGTTGTTGGAGAAGATGCAAAAGAAAAAGCACAAAATTTAAAAGATGGTGAAATATTATTACTAGAAAATGTTAGATTTGAAAAAGGTGAAACAAAAAATGATGAAGAACTAGCAAAAGAATTTGCAGGACTTGCAGAAATATTTGTAAATGATGCATTTGGAACAGCACATAGAGCACATGCTTCAACAGAAGGAGTAACAAAATATTTACCAGCATATGCAGGATATCTAATAGAAAAAGAAATAGAATTCTTATCAAATGCTATAAACGATCCAGAAAGACCACTTCTTGCAATACTTGGAGGAGCAAAGGTTTCTGATAAGTTACTTGTTATAGACAGTTTACTAGAAAAAGTAGATAGTTTAATAATATGTGGAGCAATGGCATATACATTCTTCTATTCAATGGGATTAAATGTTGGAACAAGTCTTTGTGAAAAAGATATGGCAGAAGAAGCTAAAAAAATAATGAGAAAAGCAGTTGAAAAAAATGTTAAAATATTATTACCAGTTGATGTTGTTGTATCAGATAAGTTTGAAGCAACAGAAGAAGAAGCACAAGTAGTTTCTTATGATAATATTCCAGAAAATCTTGGAGGGTTTGATATTGGACCTAAGACAGCAGAAATCTTTGAAGAAGAAATTAGAAAAGCTAAGACTGTAATATGGAATGGACCAGCAGGTGCATTTGAAAATCCTACATTTATGAATGGTACAGCATCTATAGCAAGAATAATTGCAGATACTGACTGTATAAGTATAATAGGTGGAGGAGACTCAGCAGCAGCTATAGTTAAATTAGGACTTGAAGATAAGTTTTCACATATTTCAACAGGTGGTGGAGCATCTTTAGAATTCCTAGAAGGTAAAGAATTACCAGGGGTTGTTGCATTATTAGATAAATAATAATTAAGTATAATTATTGAAAATATTTAAAAAAGATAAATAATATATAATAAAAAAAGCCCTATATTTATAGGACTTTTTTGTTATGAAAAAGATTTTTTTAAACTAGTCTGCATATGATTCCTCATATTCTATAGTTAATAGTGTTTCATCATTAACTAGTTCATCTTTTGTAAGAACATCATGATTAATATTTAACTTCAAAGTAGAGTTATTCTGTCTATTACTGTCTAATTCAATTTTAATACTATTTTTCTTTAAATTTATATTCGAATTATTTGATATATTCAATTTTAATTTTTCAATAATTTCAGGGTTTCCTGAAATTATAATATGTTTTGTTGCCTTATAAAATAAAATATTCGAATTATTCTTTATAAAATCTGTGGATTTTACTAAAATTAGCCCTCTATTAGGAACTTTTTTGCTAACAAAGACTTCAAAGTTTTCTTCATTTAGTTTCGAAGTTCCGTTCATTGGGACTTCTGTATTTTTATTAAGCTGTTCTTTTGACAAAATTTGATTCTGTACTTTTATATCAACAGCTTTTTTATTTGTCCGTGCATATGGACCTAATAAAAGCACCAACAAAAGAACTGGTACTATCATCATGATAATATCATTCCTATCCATATACTTAATTTTTTCCTTAATTTTTTGAAAAATTACTTTTACTTTTCCTTTTTCTTTTCCTTTTCCTTTTTCTTCATCATCATCTTTTTTGTAATTATATTTGCACATAATCGCCCTCCTAAAAAAATAAATATAATCTTTTAGTATTAACATTTGGTGTATATGATTATTATAACACATAAATTAGTTTATGTAAACTATATTATTGTATTGGAAAAATATTTTTAAAATGTTAAAATTGGTATAATATATATGGAGGTAATATGGATATAGTAGATGTAAAATTTAAAGAAAGAGAATATAGTTTTCACTATAGGGTAGTGGGGGTTATAGTAAAAGATGATAAATATTTAGTACAAAATATAGGTGGTAAGGATTACTATGTTTTACCAGGAGGGCATGTAAGAATAGGAGAAAGTTCAGATGATGCACTAATAAGAGAAGTAAGGGAAGAGTTAGAGATAGATATATTAAAAAATGATTTTAGATTATTTTGTTATCATGAAAATATTTATGAAAAAGATAATAGGGTGGAACATTGGATTGAGCAATATTATATAGTAAATGCTAAATTAGAAAAAGATAGTTGGTCATTTGTTGAAAATGATATAGATGGGTTTAAAACATTAAAATATAGTTTTGTAAGTAAAGAAGAACTTAAGAAAATAGACTTAAAACCTTTAAAGGTAAAAGAGTTAATTATGTCAGAAAAGTTTGAGGGGATTTCACATATTGTATCAGATAATAGAAATATTAAGAAATAATGTAAAAATGAAAGAAATGTTAAAAATATAGTTGAGAAATAGTATAATATATAATATATTTTGAAAGTTTAAAGTTTAGAGGTATTATGGATAAAGAAAAAAAAGAAAAGTTACAAGAAAAAATTAATGAAGTTACAGAAAAAGTATATGATGGTGTCAATATACGAGGCGGATTAGATAATATGTATAATGTAGTGGATAAGATTAGGACTATAGCATTAAGTATATTATGTATAATGATAGCAATAATGACAATTATATCATTATACACTGTTATAACAATGCCTAAAGATATAACAGTAGGGGAAAAGCAGGGAGTAGAGTATAATAATATAATTGCAAAGATTAGTACAACAGAAATAAGAGATGAAGATATGAACAATTACAAAGTTCTAAATGAAGTAAGAGATATTATACCAGTAAAAAATAGGTTTAAAGATGGGATAAGTACAAAAGAAAAACTTAAAGATTTTACTGGAACTAAAACTAAAATAACTTCAGCAATACCTGAATTTAATTTAGAAGAAACAGATGGGAATAAGAGTATATTTTCTAAAATAGAAGAATTATCGAATAAGATTAAGGAAAGTATTGAAGGAAAAGGAAGTATAAAAGAGCTGGAAATATCATACTTAGGATATGGGAATAATATAGTATTATCTTTAATGATAAAAACTGTAGAAGATGGAAAAAAAACATATGATATGTATAATTATTCATATGAAAAAAAGAAAATAATAACAATAGAAGAATACCTTTCAGAATTAGGATTTGAACCACAGGCTATAATATCTAAGATAAGAGATGAAGCGATAAGACAAGGACAGTCAGTAGATTTAAAAAAATATCTAACAGATGAAAAAGGGAATATAATGGTGTTTTTAGATAATGGGAAAATAGTATATGTGGAGTTTGAGCTAAAAACAAAAAATAACTAGAATAATGAGGTGATAATGGAAAAAATACAAAAACTTGAAGAGTTTGTTGAAATATTAAAAAAAGAAATTAGTATAAGTGAGACAATAATATTAACAGCACATAGAGATCCAGATGGTGATGCTATAGGTTCAGTACTTGCAATGCAAGAAGCATTACAAAATATAGGGAAATATGTAGACATAGTTTTAGATGAAATGCCAAAAGTATTTTTAGAATTAAAAAATAGTGATAAGATATTAAGAGTTGATGAATTTGAAAAATCGAATAAGAAATATGATTTAGCAATATTTTTAGACAATAATAGTAAGAAAAGTTTTTTAGTTCCAGATAATATTTTAGAAAGAGCAAAAAAGAGTATAAACATTGATCACCATATAGGTGGAAATATATTTACAGATATAATGTATGTAGAAGAAGAATCCCCAGCAGTATGTGAAACAGTGTATAAGATATTGAAAAAATTAGAATATGAGATAACTTATGATATAATGAAGGCAATAATTATTGGTGTAATAACAGATACAGGCCGGATTTAGATATGAAGGTACATCTGAAACAACTTTTGATATAGGGAAAGAAGCTATAAGAAAAGGTATAAAAGTATATGAAATATATGAAAAATATTTAAATACAAAAACAAGACAAGGATTTGCATTGCAAAGAAAAGCAGTTGAAAGATTAAGATTCTATTTAGATGGAAAAATTGCAATAACATATGTAGATGAAAAAGATGAAGAATATATGAATATATCAAAAGGGGATTCTGATGGAATAGCCAATGTTATAAGAGATATTGAAGGGGTTGAACTTGCAATATTTTTAAGAGAAGAAAAAGGAGAAACAAAAGCATCTATAAGATCGAAAAATAGTATAGAATATATAAGTTCGAGAGAATTTGCGACTATATATGGCCGGAGGAGGTCATAAAGGTTCTGGTGGTTTTAGAATAGAAGGAAGACCAGCAGATAATCTTAAAATGGTTATAGAAGATGCAATAGAATTTGTAACTAAGGCAAGTGAGAATAATAAGTAATGAAAGATGGATTAATATTAGTATATAAGAGGAAAGGAAATACTTCTAGAAGAGTAGTAGAAAAGATTTCTAAAAAATATAATACAAAAGCAGGACATATTGGAACATTAGATCCAATGGCTAAAGGATTATTACCTATTCTTGTAGGCAATAGTTGTAAATTATCTAAATATTTAATGGAACATGATAAAACATATTTAGTAGAAATGAAATTTGGATATCATACAGAAACTTTAGATATTGAAGGAAATATTTTAGAAGAAGATATACAATTTAGAGAAAATAATATTGTAGATAATGAATTTTTTGATAGAATTATAGCTGCAATGAAAAAAGAAATGGGGACTAAAAAACAAATACCACCAATATATTCAGCTAAAAAATTAAATGGGAATAAGCTATATGAAATAGCTAGAAAAGATAAAGAAAAAGCTATAGAAATGGCAAAGGAAAAAGCAAAAGAAATAACAATATATAATATGTATGATATATCTTTAAAAGAACTATGGGATAATAATCCCAAAGATATTATACTTAGCTTTAAAGTAGAATGTTCATCTGGTACATATATAAGAAGTTTAGTACGAGATATAGCAGAAAATATGCAGACAATAGCAGTAATGACAGACCTTAAAAGAATTACTGTTGGAGAATATAGTTTTGATTATGAAGAGATTGATGAAGATAATGATGAAGATTCACAAAAAGAAGTAGATGAAATAATCTTAAAAGAATATACAGAAGAAGAAGTATTAAAACATAATTTTAAAAATAGTATTAATTTAGATAAAAATAGGAAAAAAGCATTTTTAGTAGGACTTTCAACAAGGATAGATACAAATAGGTATAGTGATGGTATATATTTAGTAAGTATTGAAGATGAGATTATAGGACTTCGGAGAAATAAGAGATGGGGAAATAAGAAGGAAGTTCGTAGTAAAGAAATATGCTAAACAAGGGTAAAAATGAAAATATATGAAATGTTAAAAGAAGCTAATGAAAAAGCAAGAAAAGCAAATATAGAAGAATATGAACTGAAAGTAAGATATATATTTGAAGATCTTTTTAAAGAAAAAGAAGTAGATGAAAAAGAATTTTTAGATGCAATTGATAAACTATGTGAAGGATATCCATATCAATATATAACAAAAAATGCAAACTTTTTTGGTTATGATATATATGTAGATGAAAATGTCCTTATACCAAGACTTGATACAGAAATACTTGCAGATTGTATATGTAGACATATAGAAGAAAAGTATGATAAGAAAGATAGTATAAGAATATTAGAAATAGGTGTGGGAAGTGGAGCAGTAATAGTTGCAATATTAAAAAGATTAGAAGAATATAATAATATAATCATTGATGGTATAGATATATCTAAAGGAGCAATAGAGGTTGCAAAGAAAAATATAGAAAGATATAATCTTGAAAATAAGGTAAATATATATATGAAAGATATATTAAATGAAGAGATTGAAGAAAAATATGATATAATATATTCAAATCCACCATATTTAACTTCAGATGAAATGGGAGAGATACCAGATGATGTAAGAAAAGAACCAAGTTTAGCATTATATGGTGGAGAAGATGGTTTAGAGTATTATAGAAGAATAATTGGAATAATAACAAAAAATAATAATTTAAAAGAAGATGGAAAGCTTTTTTTAGAGATAGGGTATATGCAAAAACAAGAAGTATTTGATATAGCAAAAGAAAATAGATATAGTGAAGAAAATATTTCTTGTATAAAAGATTTAGAAAATAGGGATAGAGTAATAATATTATGCTAAAAAAAGAACAATTAATTTTAGAAATAATAGAAAAAAATATTAATACAAAAGCAAATACATATATAGAAAATTTATCACTTTTACTTGGGATGATGATAGGCAAAGATTATATAAAATATAATAAAGAGATAAATAAAAATGAGAGTATAAAAACAGATAAAGAAAATTTAAAACAAAGGATATGTAGATATATAAGAAGTATATGTAATGAGATAGGTATAAATAATTTAGAAGAATTAGAAAAAATATATGGATATAATTATGAATATATAGAATTAAATATTTTAAAAGGACTTTGTATAACACGGAATAAGTATAAGTAATATGGAAAAAAAATATGAAATCCGTTTAAGATATGTAAAAAAAATAGTAGCAATTGAAAAATTATTAAAAGATAATAATATAGAATATACAGAAAATAATAATACATATATATTAACAAAAGGTGATAGTATTGCAGAGTTTTTAAGAATACTTAATTTAACAAATTTTCTTTTAAGATTTGAAGAAAAAAGAATACAAAAAGAATATATGAATAATTCAAATAGAGCTATTAATTTTGAAATAGCAAATATGGGAAAGATTATAAAAACATCAAGTGAACAATTAGCATTATTTGAAAAATTAAGAAAAGAAGGAAAAGAAGGAATGCTAACCAAAAAACAAAAAGAGTTCTTAGATGTAAGGATTGAAAATCCAGATATAAGTATTGGTGAGATTGCAAAAAAACTTCGGAATATCTAAAACTTCAGCATATAATAGGTATTTAGGTATAAAGAAAATATTGGAAAATAATAATAAATAATATAATTATAAGAAATAAAAAGGAAATAGAGGATAAAAAATAATATAATTAATGAATAAAAATAAAGGTATAAAAGATAATAATAAATTAGATAAAGAAAGAGAGACTAATAATATTAATATAGATAAAATTAAGAAAAAGGGAATATATATACATATTCCTTTTTGTAAACAAAAATGTGGATATTGTGATTTTCATTCATTTGC
>CAUULU010000018.1:0-16627 GCA_963546185.1 uncultured Eubacteriales bacterium
TTGGTTGAAATGTTCTCTTCATAAATTCCTCCTTCTTCTAAACTTTATTTTATATTATTTATTATTTTCTATATAATATAAAACAATTATAATACTATAAAAGTATACTATATTGATACTTGTAATGTCAAGGTTTCTTTATGTCTTAATAGTAAATTTAATTACCCCTCTATTCTTTTATGAAAGACAGAAAAAGATATATGATTCAATTTCAAATTATAATCACATACCTTTATATCTAAAAGCTTCTATTCATTGTATTTTAGTCCAGAACAGTTGTTCTTTTATTATTTCTATTCCTATCTTATTATTAAACTTTCTCCATCCATTTCTTTAGGTTTTTCAATATTTAATAATTCTAACATTGTAGGAACAATATCTGCAAGTTTTCCATCTTTTCTTAATTTAATGTCTTTGTTTCTATTTGATATAAATATAAATGGTACTGGATTTGTTGTGTGTGCTGTATGTGGTTCTCCTGTTTCAGGTTTTACCATTAAGTCTGCATTTCCATGATCTGCAGTTACTAATATATCTCCATCCATCTCTAATACTTTATCAACTATTTCACCTAAACATTCATCAACTGCTCTACATGCTTTAACAACTGCATCTACAACTCCTGTATGTCCAACCATATCTGGATTTGCAAAATTTAATATTACAGTATCAACATGTCCTTTATCTAATTCTTTGATTAAATTGTCTTTTACTTCATATGCACTCATTTCTGGTTTCAAATCATATGTAGCAACTTTTGGTGAATGTGATAGTAATCTTATTTCTCCTTCATATGGTTCTTCTTTTCCACCATTAAAGAAAAATGTTACGTGCGCATATTTTTCTGTTTCTGCTGTTCTTACTTGAACTAAACCATTTTTAGCAACTACTTCTCCAAATCCATTGACTATTTCCTCTGGTGGATATGCAACAGGTGCTTCTATTTTAATATCATATTGCGCCATACATACAAAATTAGTATTTAGATATTCTCCTCTATTAAATCCTGTAAACTCTTTGTCTACTATAGCTCTTGTTAATTGTCTAGCTCTATCTGGTCTAAAGTTTGCAAATATTACTCCATCTTCTTTTTCTATTCTAGTATTTTCTTCTATATTTAAAATAAGTGGTAGTATAAACTCATCTGTAACATTATTATCATATGATTTTTTTACAGACTCTATTAAATCATCTGTTATACTTCCTTCTCCATTTACAATTGCATTATATGCTTTTTCTGTTCTTTCCCAGTTTGTATCTCTATCCATAGCATAATATCTCCCTACAACTGTTACTATTTTTCCGAAGTCCTATTTTTTCTAACTCTTTGTTAGTTTCTTCTAGATATTTAACTCCTCCTGTTGTTGATGTATCTCTACCATCTGTAATAGCATGGATATATACCTTTTCAATTCCATTTTTCTTTGCCATATCAACAAGACCTATTATATGATTCATATGTGCATGTACACCACCATCTGATAATAATCCTATTATATGTAATTTTTTGTTATTTCTTTTAGTATAATTCATAACATTAACTAAAACCTCATTTTTTAATATTTTCCCTTCTCTTATTTCCTTACTTATCTTAGGTAATAATTGATATACTACTCTACCTGCTCCAATATTTAAATGTCCAACTTCTGAGTTTCCAAATTGTCCTTCTGGCAATCCTACATATTCTCCATCTGCTCTTAATTCAGTATATGGATATTCTTCCTTATACCTCATAAAGTTTTTTGGATTTGCAATCCTTATTCCATTTACTTGTTCTAAATGATTGTTTACTCCCCAACCATCTAATATAACTAATACTACTGGTTTCTTCATTTTAACTCCTCTCTTTTCTTACATATTATATATATAACTATACATATCACTCATTATAAGTATATATTTCCATATCTATATTAAATAAATACATCAAATTAAATATATTATTAATTATATTAGCTTATTATTATATTATTATCCAAATAGTAAATAACAATCAATTAAAAAGAACAACTGTTCTTCTAAATTTTTCTTTTACTATAAATGATTTTAAATACTATTAACTTAAATATATTTAATTTTACTCTAACTTGTTTAAAGTTATATTCTAAATTATAATTCAACATTAAACTTAATATATCTAGAACATATCTAATATGTATTAAATCATATTTCATATTTATTATATTATTCTAATATTATTATAACATAATTATACAAGAAGAATTATATATAATAGTAGTTATAATTTCCAGTATAACAACTGTTTATTTTAATTCCTTAAAAGTTATCCACATAGTTATCCACATTTTTAAATTAATTGTAAAGTCTTGTAAATTCAAGTAATTCAGACTTTTATGTGGATAACTTATTGACATTTTTCATACTTAATTATATTATGACTTTAGTAAATTTAAAATACTATATATATCTTTTTAAGAAAGGAGGAAAACCTAAAGTGTATAATGATAAATATGAATTACTTCGTAGTGCTAAAGAACAATTTTCTGAAATACTTCCTACATTTGCATATAACTTAATTGTAAATCCTTTAGAAATAGAAGAATATACAGATAATCAAATTGTATTAGTTGTTCCACAGGAATCTCAAGCTAATTTAATTCAAAACACATATTTAAAGCAATTTCAAGAAACATTTGATTTTCTAACAAGTAAAAAATGTAATATAACTGTTCTTGATGGGAAAATGCTTTCAAATTATAGGGAAGAGAAGAAGCAAAAAGAAAGAAGTACTGTAGTTGAAGTTTCTGAAAATTATTCTAATTTGAATCCTAATTATACATTCGAAACATTTGTTGTAGGTAATAATAATAGTATAGCTGCTGCTGCTGCTGAACAAGTTGCTAAAGGTGGTATTACTAGTCTTAACCCACTTTTCATATATGGTGGACCAGGACTTCGGAAAAACTCACCTTATGCAAGCTATTGCTAATGATATCTTGAAGAATAAGCCTAATACTAAAATATTATATGTATCATCAGAAAAATTCTTAAATGAACTTATAAATTCTATTAAAAATCGTTCTTCAGATACTGAAGAATTTCGTCAAAAATATAGAAGTGTTGATGTTTTAATAATGGATGATGTTCAGTTTTTATCAGGAAAAGAGAGTGCTCAACAAGAACTTTTTAATACGTTTAATGATCTTCATTCAAAAGGAAAGCAAATTGTTCTTTCAGCAGATAAAGCCCCTAAAAACATTCCTGTTCTTGAAGAAAGATTAAAATCTCGTTTTAATCAAGGGGTTATTGTAGATATAGGGCAGCCAGATTTTGAAACACGTTTAGCAATACTGAAAGTTAAATCCGAAGAAAAAAATATTATTATAGATGATAATATTCTTTCACTTATTGCAGATAAAATTGATACCAATATAAGAGATTTAGAGGGAGTACTTAATAAAGTTGTTGTTATTGCTTCATTTACTAAAATGCCTATTACAAGAGAAATTACTGAAAAAGCTATAAATGAAATATCATTAGAACGTGAAAATTCAATAACACCTGATGTTATACTTGATGTTATAGCCAAATATTTTAATATACAAAAGAAAGATTTGCTTTCTACAAAAAAATCACAAGAAATAGTTTTTCCAAGACAGATAGCAATGTACCTTTGTAGATCTGAATTAAATCTTCCATATAAAAAGATAGGAGACATATTTGGAAAAAAAGATCATACTACAATTATGCATGCAGAAACAAAAATTAAAAATTCTATTACAATGGAAAAAAATACTAAACTGATTGTGGAAAGTGTGGAAAACATTTTAAGGTCTATAAATGAGTAATACCAAGTATTAAGCTCTGGTATACATAATTTTCAAAAAGTTAGTAGCCCGAAACCCTTGATTTCCCTAAGAAAGTTATCCACATAAATATGTGGATAAGTATGTGGATAAACACACTAAAATTGTGGATAACTATTTTTATGTGGAAAGTGTGGATAACATCATTAAAATATCCACCAAGTTATCCACATAAAAAACATTAGGGAAATAAGGGATTAAGTAGGTTTTCCACAATATCCACATAGCCTACTACTACTACTACTAATTATCAAACAAAATTAAACTAAAAACAAAAGGAGATATTCATGAAATTTATAAGCGAAAAAACTCAATTGCTAAAAGCAATTAATTCTGTAATAAATGGTATATCATCTAAAAGAGATACTATATTAGAAGGAATATTAATACAAACATTAGATAATTCTATAAAATTTAATACATATAATGAAGAAATAGGAATTGAATACACAATAAATGCAAATATTGTGGAAAAAGGAAGTACAGTTATAAAAGCACATACATTTGCAGAAATAATTAGAAGATTACCAGATACAGATATAAATATTACATTAGATAAAGAAAATAATTTACTTACTATAGAATGTGAAGGTTCATGTTATAAGTTAAGTACTTTAAAAGCAGAAGATTTTCCAGAAATACCACAAGTACAAGTTGAAAATAGTATTGAAATATCACAAAAAGATTTAAGAAATATAATTAAGCAAACTATTTTTGCTGTAGGAACAGATGAAAAGAGAAAGTTATACACAGGTAGTTTATTTGATGTGGATAACACAACTTTAAATGTTGTATCTATAGATGGATATAGACTTGCAATTAGAAAAACAGAAGTTGTATCAAATAATTCTTTTAAAATGGTTATACCTCGGAAGAACTTTAAATGAAATATCAAAGATTATAAATGATTCTTTTGATATGGTTAAAATAGGTTTTTCTAATAATCAAGGAATATTTGAGTTTGAAAATGGTAAGCTTACTACTAAATTATTAGAAGGTGAATTTTTAAACTACAAAGATATTATCAAAACTCCAACTGAAACTAGAATTAAGGTGAACAGAAATGCGATTACAGATTCTTTTGAAAGAGTTATGTTAATTTCAGCATCTAGTTTAGTTAAAGAAAAGAAAGAACCAGTTGATATACAAGTTGAGATAGACAAACTTACAATTTCTTGCACAAGTAGTGTTGGTATGGCTAATGAAGAAATATTTACACAAACTGAAGGTAAGGAAGTTAAACTTAAATTTAATCCAAAATTCTTTATAGATGTTTTAAAAAATATATCTAATGAAGAAATTATAATTGATTTTGGTACTTCTAAATCACCAACTATGATTAAACCGATTGAAGATAATGGAGAATTTAACTATATTATACTTCCAATTAAATCAAGAGAAAACTAAATGAAAAGTTATCCACAAATAAGACTAATATGTGGATAATTTGATTTTAATTATATATATAATAGTAGAAGAGAAATAATATGAGAATAAAAAAATTAAAAGTTGAAAATTTTAGAAATTTAGAGAATTTGGATATAGAATTTTCTGAAGGTATTAATATTATTTATGGAAACAATGCTCAAGGTAAAACTAATATTATTGAATCAATATATATTTTTTCATTTGGAAAAAGCTTTAGAGCAAATAAAGATATTGAACTTTTGAAATTCGATAAAGAATATTTCTTATCAAACATTAAAATAATGAAAAAAGATAGAGAACTTGAAATGGACTTTGGGTTTGATAAGATTTTGAATAAGAAAATGATAAAGGTAAATGGAGTAATTCAAAAAAAGATAAGTGATATTGTAGGAAAATTAAATGTGGTTGTTTTTAAACCAGAAGATATAAAAATAGTTACAGATTCTCCAAGTATTAGAAGAAAATATATAGATTATCTAATATCTAGTATAAGTAAATCATATTTAGAAAACATAACTAAATATAAGAAAGTAATGGAAGAGAGAAATAATCTTTTAAAGGAAATAAAGTTAAGATTAAAAGGAAGTAAAAATCTAGATGAAACTGACTCTAATTTTTTAGATGTTTATGATAAATTACTTTCAAAATTGAATTGTGAAATATATAATGAAAGAAAGAGAGTTATTGAAAAACTTAATAATTATATATATGATATACATCTAAAGCTTACAGAAAATTATATAAATAATGAAAAATTACATATTAAATATGTATCAAATGTAGCAGAAGATATTGAAAAGATGTATAATAATCTTAGTAAATCACGACTAAATGATATTAATAAGGGATATACTAGTTTAGGTATACATAGAGATGATTACATAATAAGTATAAATTCTTTAGATGTATCAATATATGGGTCACAAGGACAAAAGAAATCTAGTATAATAAGTTTAAAGCTTTCAGAAGTTAAAGTTATTGAAGAAATCATAGGTGAAAAGCCTGTACTTCTTTTAGATGATTACATGTCGGAATTAGATGAAAGAAGAAGACTTAAATTTTTAGATATAATTGAAGATATTCAGATTATAATTACAACAACACATAAAATTAGTATTGATGGAAAAGAAAACACATATTTTTATGTTGATAATGGAAAAATAGAAAGGGAGAAGAATGGATAAAAATAATAGAGAATATAATGCGGATCAGATTCAAGTATTAGAAGGATTAGAAGCAGTTAGAGTAAGACCACGGTATGTATATTGCAAGTACTTCACAAAGAGGACTTCACCATTTGGTTTATGAAATTGTGGATAACTCAGTTGATGAAGCTTTAGCAGGATATTGTAAAAATATAACTATAAAGATACTTCCAGATAATGTTATAGAAGTTTCAGATGATGGTAGAGGAATACCTGTAGATAAACATAAAAAAACTGGACTTTCAGCTGCAGAAACTGTATATACAGTACTTCATGC
The DNA here is from genome assembly GCA_963546185.1 of uncultured Eubacteriales bacterium. GTDB lineage: Bacteria > Bacillota > Clostridia > TANB77 > CAG-508 > JABCPO02. Next base: position 6,738 of record CAUULU010000018.1, read on the forward strand.
TGGTGGTAAGTTTGGTGGAGACAGTGGATATTCTGTTTCTGGTGGTCTACATGGAGTTGGTGCTTCTGTAGTTAATGCATTATCAGATTGGACAATTGTTAATATAAAAAGAGATGGGAAAGAATATGAAATGAGCTTTGAAAGAGGAAAGGCTGTAGAACATCTTCATGAAATAGGAAAAGCAGATGGAACAGGAACTAAAGTTAAATTCAAAGCAGATGCTACAATATTTGAAACTGTTGAATATGATTATGATATTCTTTCAAATAGATTTAGAGAAATGGCATTCTTAACAAGAGGATTAAGGATAATTTTTGAAGATTTAAGAGATGAAGAAAATAAAAAGAGTGAGGAATATTATTATGAAGGTGGTATAGAATCACTTGTAGAATATTTAAATAGAAATAAACAAAAACTTAATGAAAAACCTATATATATTGCAAAAGAAGATGGAGAAATTCCAATTGAAGTAGCTATACAATATACAACTTCATATTCTGAAAATGTATTAAGTTTTACTAATAATATTAATACTGTAGAAGGTGGTACACATGTTGAAGGATTAAGACGTGCACTTACTAAAACATTTAATGATTATGCGAGAAGTAAAAATATATTAAAAGAAAAAGATAGTAATCTTCAAGGTGATGATATTAGAGAAGGGATAACAGCAGTTATTTCTGTAAAGGTTAGAAATCCACAATTTGAAGGGCAAACTAAGACTAAACTTGGAAATAGTGAAGTTACAGGGGCAGTTTCAACTCTAGTATCAGAAAAATTAGGATATTATTTAGAAGAAAATCCATCAATTGCAAAAACAATTATAGAAAAATGTATTACAGCATCAAGAGCAAGAGATGCTGCAAGACGTGCAAGAGAACTTGCAAGAAGAAAAACAGCATTAGATTCAATAACACTTCCAGGAAAACTTGCAGATTGTATAGAAAAAGATGCATCTAAATGTGAAATATATATAGTCGAAGGGGATTCAGCTGGTGGTACAGCTAAAGGTGGAAGAGATAGAGCTACACAAGCAATTCTTCCTCTTTGGGGTAAAATGCTTAATGTTGAAAAATCTAGAGTAGATAAGGTACTTCGGAAATGAAAAATTAGTTCCAGTTATACAAGCGATTGGGGCAGGAATTGGTAAAGATTTTGATATAACTAAGATAAGATATGGTAAAATAATAATAATGGCCGATGCCGATGTTGACGGTTCACATATTAGAACATTACTTCTTACATTCTTCTATAGATATATGAGACCTTTAGTAGAAGGTGGACATATATATCTTGCACAACCACCTCTATTTAAAATAAGTAAGAGAGGTATGAAAGATGTATATTGCTACTCTAATAAGGAACTTGAAGATAAGTTAAAAGAACTTGGAAATGATGAAAACAAACTAGCAGTTCAAAGATATAAAGGGCTAGGGGAAATGATTGCAACACAACTTTGGGAAACAACTATGAATCCTAAAACAAGAACACTTATAAAAGTTACAGTTGATGATGCAAGTTATGAAGATGAAATATTCTCAACTTTAATGGGAGATGAAGTTGCTCCTAGAAAAGAATTTATAGAAAAATATGCAAATACTGTTCAAAATTTAGATATATAATATGCATATAATATAGAATATTATAAAAGTAAAACTGTTGTTATCCGTAGTGATTAGCAACAGTTTTTCTAATTATTTTTATGATTTTTTTCTAGTTCAATAATATTGAAATTATGATAAAATAATAACTAAAAAATCTATTATTTTATTAATCATATGATAGTTAGTATATAAAATTAATAAAAATAGAAGATGAAACAATAAAATTAGATTAATTTTAATATAATAATTATTATTTTATATAAATTAGCATTAAAATAGAATTGAAAAACTATAAAAAATGATAATAATGTTCTAAAAGAATCATTTAAAAGAAACAAGTGTTCCGTAGCTTAAAGCCATTATAACAGTGAAATATTGTTACTTATTTTTAGAAAAAAATATAATTTTTTTTAGAAATCATAATATTTAAAATTTAGTTTTAAAATATTAATATAACTTTAATAAAATTTACTTGAGAAGTGAGATTAAAAGTATTATAATTAGTAGTAATAAATGTTCCCATAGCTCAGTAGGATAGAGCACTCGCCTCCTAAGCGAGGGGTCAGAAGTTCGAATCTTCTTGGGAACGCCATTTAAATATGCTATTAGCATATTTTTTTTATTTCGTTAGTGTATCAAGATATCATTTTAATATAAAAGAGCGAAAATAAATGATATGATATGTAAGAAGGTAGGAATATATGAAAGATAATCAATCAAAAGGAAAACAATCATTTAAAGAATATTTAAAAATGAATAAAAAGAAAATTATTATCCCGGCAATAATTTTGGGTGTATCTTTTTTTAGCTTTTATAGGATAAATACAAAGCAAGATATAATTAAAAAAATAGATTCAAATATTGAAGGAGTAAAGAGCTCACAATTTGCTAATAATAATTATTATATAATAAGAACAAATACAAATAGTATGTATGGATTTCATAGAGCAGATGGAAATGATTATATAATAGGAACAGCAGATATATTCTTAAGTGATGAAAATGGAAATAGAGTAAAACCAAGAGAAGTAAAGATATATGCAGAAAAAGATGGAAAGAAAACATATTTTAATGTATATAATGATAGATATGATTTTGAATTATTATTAAATAGTGTAGACACAGGAGAATATACAATCTATGTAGAAGCAGTAGGAAATAATGGAAAAACATATAGAGAGAAATTATGGATAGGTGGACACTTAAGAAAAAATATAACAGTATCTGAAATGCAAACAGAAGCAAGAGTAGAAGAAGGAAAAATAATCTTAAAGAAAAAGGGAGAACCTAATTATATAATAAGAACAAATACAAATAGTATATATGGATTCCATAGAGGAGATGGAAATGATTATACAATAGGAACAGCAGATATATTCTTAAGTGATGAAAACGGAAACAGAGTAAAACCAAGAGAAGTGAAGATATATGCAGAAAAAGATGGAAATAAGAAATATTTTAATGTATATAATGATAGATATGATTTTGAACTATTATTAAATAATGTAGAAGCAGGAGAATATATAATTTATGCAGAAGCAGTAGGAAATAATGGAAAAACATATAGAGAAAAACTATGGATAGGTGGACACTTAAGAAAGAACATAACAGTATCTGGAATGCAAACAGAAACAAAGGTAGAAGAAGGAAAAATAGTTTTTAAATCCTTAAAACAACAATCAAAACCAGAACCAAAAGAAAAATTAGATAAAACTAACTTAAATAAGAAACTAAAGGAAGTAGAAGAGTTAGTAAAAGGTAAAGAGTTAACAGAAAACTTAAAGAAAGATAAAACAGAAGAAAGTGTAAGAAAATATACTGAAGAATATAATAAGATGGTATCAAACTTAAATAATGTTAAGGTTAATATATCAAAGCTAGGAGAAGATAAAACTTCAGAAAATGAAGCTAAATTAAACCAATATATTAGAGAGTTAGATAACATAAAAAATAGTTTAAGTATTTTAGATAATATATTAAAAGTAAAAGAACAACCAAAGCCTAAACTTGATAAAACTATTTTAAATAATAAGTTTAAAGAAGTTGAAAATCTAATAAAAATAAGAGCTTTAACAGGTGGATTAAAAAATAATAAAACAGGAGATAGTATTAAGAGATATCAAGATGAATATAATAAGATTATGTTAAGGATTAACGATGTTAAAGTAAATATATCAAAGCTTGGCGAATACAAGACACAAGAAAATGAAAAGAATTTAAATCAGTACATTAATGAATTAGATAACATAAAAAAATCTTTGAACAATTTAAATAGTATATTAAAAATAAAATTAGATAAAACTATTTTAAACTCTAGATTAAAAGAAACAGAAGAACTAATAAACAGTAAGAAACTTACTGAAGATAAGAAAAAAGGTAAAACAGAAGAAAGTATAAAAGAATATAATACTAAATTAAATGAGCAAATAATTAAATTTAATAATGTTAATTTAGATATTTCTAAATTAGGTGAAGAAAAAATAACTCAAAACGAAAGTAAACTAAATAATTATATTACTGAATTAAATAATATTAAAACTAATTTAAATAACTTGGATAAAATCTTAAAAGATAAACCACAACCAAAATCTAAGCTTAATAAGATTAATCTAAATAATAAACTAAAGGAAGTGGAAGACTTAGTAAAAGGTAGAGAGTTAACAGAAAACTTAAAGAAAGACAAGACAGAAGAAAGTGTAAGAAAATACAATGAAGAATATATTAAGGTAGTATCAAACTTAAATTCTATTAAGGTTAATATATCAAAACTAGGAGAAGATAAGACTTCAGAAAATGAAAGTAAATTAAATCAATATATTAGAGATTTAGATAACATAAAAAATAGTTTAGATATATTAAATAATATATTAAAAGTAAAAGAAGAGAAAACAGAAAAGAAAGTTGAATTTAATAATATATCTTCTATAAAATTATTCCAAAATTCACCATATGGAGAAGCATGGGTAACAATATTAGAATATATACCTACTAACTTTAATGATTATTTTATAAAAATAGAATCTAATAATCATAGACCTATTATTTTAGGTGTTAATAAGATAGAGAAAGTTGGTAATAAGTATAAGATATATGGGGATAATATTGAGTATATTTTAGGAGAAAATGATTTAAAAACAAAAGACATTACTAAAATAAAAGGATATCAGAATGATAAATCTAATATATATAATAATATAATTAAATTAATACCATATTATAATCTAGAAACAGTTATAGAAATAGGGAATAAAGTAAATAATTCTAGTGTTTTAAATAAGAAAAAAATAAATAGTATTATACCTCTAAAAGATAAAGAAGTTTCATCTTCAGAAGAAGTAAGAAATGGATTATCAAATAAGGTGATGATAAAATTTGACGATAATACAGTAGAATATTATAATTTAGAAAATTTAGGGAAATTTAAACAATTTAAGGAATATAATATTAATTTAAATGGAGAAAAGATATTATATACTCCTGAATTAGGAATTGAAAATTCTAAAACAAAAGAAATTGTTAATGAAATTAAGCAACAATTTGAAAAGGTAAATTTTTTTGAAGATAAAAAAATATTTGAAATTTTAAATCCTAGAATAAAAGCACTTGATAAGATAAAGAAAAGAAATGAAATGAAGAAACAACTTGGAAGAGAAGTTTCAGATGAAGAATTATTAAAAGAATTACAAAAAATAACTTTAGAAAAAATGTCATATAAGGATTCATTTGATAATATTCAAAAAAATATTGATGACATTTTAAATACATTATTAATAAATAATCAAAATATTATTACAAATAATATGTCTTTAGAAAAAGTTAAGAAAAAATTAATAGATAATAAAGAAAAGGTATTATTAGGTCTTACATATATAGATAGATTATATAATTTGAAATATTCGAATATTAATTTGAAAAACTTAATAATATATTATCCAGAATTTTTTGGAAAAAAAGTTGATATTATAGAGTTTTTAATAATGGTTGGTGATATGCAATATTTAGAATACAAGCTAGATGCAACACCTGCAACATTTAGAAAAAAATTTAATTATATTTTTAAAGAACAAACAATACCAGAATTTTTAGAAAATATGAAAAATATTTTTGAACCAAAATTAAGTATTAATGATTGGTTTAAAAAAGCAAGTAATGCATATATAGAAGAACAAAAATCAGAATATAATAATAATTTAGAATATCAAATATTTAATAAATTAAAAAAAGATTCTGAACAAAAATATTTATTACCATTACTTAATGTATCAGAAAATTCAATATATGCAATAACAACAGTGACAACAACAACATTTGGGATTGTAGATGCATATGTAGATAGAGATGGTACACAGGTAGAAAGAGAAAAACAGTTAAGAGAATTTAAAGAAAAACTTAGAGAAACAGCTAAAAGACAAGCAACATTTTTAGATTTTTGGTTTAGAATATCAAATAAGGATACACATCATAATCTGATATCTAATAGAATTGTAATGGATTCATTAAGAATATTTAATAAAAATCCATATGCTAATGCAAGAGATACGTGGTCTAAAGAATATGGAACACAAGCATCTAAGGGAGTTTCAGAATTTGTAGCACCATTTGATTTTTATAGAGAATTTTTTGTTGCAGATGGTGAAGCAAATGGACTTCGGAGTAAATATGTTCCTTGCGAAAGCTTTAGAAAATAGAGGACTTACAACATATTCACATGAACTTACACATTTATTTGATAGAACAGTTATATTAAATAATAATGGAAGAAGAGATGGTGTAGGTGGTGAATTTTATGCAAGAGGAATTTACGAAACTTATGAAGATGTAAAAGAAAGTATTTTAAATTTAAATCTTATATTTAATGAAAAAGGGAAGGATGGATATAGGAATACTGACCCTACAAGATTTACTAAAGAAGAAGATTTGAAGAAATATATGGGAGGAGTATTTGATGTATTATATACTTTAGATTATTTAGAAGCAAAAGAAGTATTAAGTAAAGATTCAAATACTAAGAAACAATATTTTAATAAGATTGAACAAAAAGAAGATGGTAGAAGTGGTGACACAGGTAAACATACAATAGATGTATTTAAGAATATAGATATAAATACAGCTAATAATTTACATAATATTAAAGATTTAATAGATAATGATTTGGTAGTTTCTAGATATGCATTCCAAGGTATAAGTACAATAGGTGAAGCTAGAACTAATGGATATTATATAATAGATATGTTTAGACCAATATATGCAGCTATACAAAATAATAATGGGGCATCTCGGAGATATTACTATGAGAAGAACATTATATGAATTATTAGCAGAATTTGGATATAAGGATGGTGTAGTACCATATATATCAAATATGTATAAAGATGCTGCTAAAAATGGTGGACATAAGTTATCAGATACATTTATTTTAAATAAGATATTTAAGGGGAATTACTCAAATCTAAAAGAATTTAAGAATAAGATGTTTGAAAGACGTATACATAATTTATCAAAATTAAAAGAAATAGAAATAGAATGGGAAGGAAAAACTATTAAGGTCAATAATATTAAACTTGAAGAATTAATGAAAAATGCGGTTAATAAGGATTTAGAATTAATTAATCAAAATAGAAAACCTAAATATGTTGATGAATTAAAGAAAGTTGTATATAAGAAATATTTTAATATTACAAATGAATTTATAGGAAGTATATATAATTAAGATAAAGAAAAAGAGGATTGAGATCCTCTTTTTTATATTTATTAATTTTCATCTTCTTCTATTAAATCTTCTTCACTTTCAATTGTTTCAATACTTACAACTTTAGAACTATCAGTTGTTTTAATTAAAGTAACACCCTGTGTTGCTCTACTTAAAATACTTATAGATTCAACTTTTATACGAATAATTGTACCTTCATTAGTTATAAGCATTAAATCTTCATTTCCATTTACAATCTTAGTTCCTACAAGATTTCCAGTTTTTTTAGTTATATTATATGTAAGTACTCCTGTACCTCCACGTTTTTGAATTCTATATTCTTCTAATTCTGTACGTTTACCAAATCCTGATTCAGTAATTGCAAGAAGTGTATTATCTTTAAGATCAGTATATGTATCCATTCCAATAACTGTATCATCTTTTATTAGTTTAATACCTATAACACCTTGTGATGATCTTCCTGTTTCACGAACATCAGTTTCTTCAAATGTTATAGCTTTACCATTTCTAGTTACTAATATTATTTTTGAATTACCATTTGTAAGTTTAACATCTATTAATTTATCATCATCTTTTAGGTTTATTGCAATTATACCAGATTTTCTTACAGATGAATATTCTGTAAGTTTAGTTTTTTTAATCATACCTAAAGTTGTAGACATAAGTAGATAATAATCATCTTCAAATTTGTTTATAGGCATTATTACTTCTACTTTTTCTTCTGAGTCTAAAGGAAGTAAGTTTATAATTGCTGTACCTTTTGCTATACGACTAGCTTCTGGGATATCATATCCTTTAAGTTGATAAACTTTACCTTTGTTTGTGAAGAATAATATATTATCATGTGTTGATGCTGTAAATAATTCTTTAACAAAATCTTCATCACGTGTTGCCATTCCAGTTATACCTTTTCCACCTCTATGTTGAGACTTATAAGTACTTGCAGGCATTCTCTTAATATATCCCAAATGTGTTAAAGCTATTACAGATTGTTCTTCTTTGATTAAATCTTCTAAAGAAATTTCATCTTGACTTGGAATAATTTTTGTTAATCTATCATTTCCGAATTTTTCTTGTACTTCATTTAGTTCTTCTTTAATTATTTGATATTGTTTTTCATCACTTGCTAATATTGCTTTTAATTCAGCAACAATCTTTAATAATTCATTATATTCAGCTTCGATTTTTTCGATTTGAAGTCCTGTAAGAGTTTTTAATCTCATATCTAGAATTGCTTGTGCTTGTATATCTGTTAAGTCAAAACGTTTCATTAAACGTTCTTTTGCATCATCATAAGCACTTCTTATAATTCTAATTACTTCATCAATATTTTCAATAGCTATACGTAATCCTTCTAATATATGAAGTCTTGCTTCTGCTTTTTTAAGTTCAAATTTAGATCTTCTTATAATAACTTCTTTTCTATGTGAAACAAATATTTCTATAGAATCTTTTAAGTTTAAAATTTTTGGTTGATTATTTACTAAAGCAAGATTTATAACACCAAAAGTTGATTGAAGTTGTGTATGTTTATATAACAGATTAAGAATTAATTGTGGATTTGCATCTCTTTTTAATTCTATAGTTACACGAACAGAAGCATCTCTATCTGATTCATCTCTAATATCTGAAATACCTTCAACTTTTTTATCTTTAACAAGTTCTGCTATATTTTCTATTAATTTAGCTTTATTTACTTGATAAGGAAGAGAAGAGATTATAATTCTTTGTTTAGAATTAGTTACTTGTTCAATAGAAGCTTCACCACGCATTATTAATTTACCTCTACCAGTATTATATGCTTCTTCTATTCCAGATACACCTAGAATCATTGCTCCTGTTGGGAAGTCTGGCCCTTTTATATATTGCATTAATTCTTTTATAGTTATATCTTTATTATCTATATATGCTATAGTTGCAGAAATTACTTCTCTTAAGTTGTGAGGAGGTATATTTGATGCCATACCTACAGCAATACCAGAACCACCATTTACTAATAATTGTGGGATTCTAGTTGGAAGAACAGTTGGTTCTACTAATCTATCATCAAAATTAGGTCTAAAATCTACTGTTTCTTTTTCTATATCTTCAAGCATTTTTTCTGCTATTTTAGACATTCTTACTTCTGTATAACGGTAAGCAGCTGGTGGATCACCATCTATAGATCCGAAGTTACCATGTCCATCTATAAGAGTGTGTCTTAGTGAAAAATCTTGTGCAAATCTAACCATTGCATCATATATTGAAGAGTCACCATGTGGGTGATAACTACCTAAAACATCACCAACAACTTTGGCAGCCTTTACATAACCTTTTGAAGGTAAAATACCTTTTTCATACATTGAGTATAATATTCTTCTATGTACAGGTTTTAAACCATCTCTTGCATCTGGAAGAGCACGAGAGATTATAACACTCATTGCATAATCCATATATGATTTTTTCATTTCAGAGGCAACAGTTCTTTCTATAATTTTTTCATTTTCTATATTATTTTCATTACTCATTATTTTGCTCTCTTTCTTTTATTTCTAAGGTTATTATATAAAATTAGTATAGTATTTTCAAGGAATATA
>CAUULU010000019.1:0-16577 GCA_963546185.1 uncultured Eubacteriales bacterium
ATCATGTCTGTAATACTTGCTAATAGATAAATTACAAGTGTATTATTTGATATATATCTAATTAGTTTAAGCACTTTTTCATTTAGCTTTTCTTCTACTATTTTAAGATTATATATTATTAAAAATAATGATGTAGTTGTTAAATATACATATATATTTACATGATATATTTTTTCTGCATATTGTTTACCTGTTGGAAGTAAGTAATATACTGCTGTTCCTATTAATAATGCTGCTATAAATAGTAGTATTTGATTTTTAATTTTAAATTCTTTTCCATATTCTTTTATATACATTCCGTGTTGCTAAATATGCAAGTGGCCATATTCCTAACCAATATACTGGTAATATATTTTCTAAAAACCTATAATTTTCATTCCCTATATATGTAATAATTGGACTTATAATCTCATATACTGTTCCTGGTATTATAGTCAGTACAACAAATGCTAGCAAAAATATTTTCTTTTCATTTTTTGTTTTAAAATTATTATATGCTTTTCCGAAGTATTGGTGCAATAAGTGCAAGTCCTATATATATGTATATATACCATGCACTATATCCAAAGCTTATTATACTTTTAACAATTAATTTAGGCATGATTATATTAACATTTTCTGGTGTATATTTAAAAATACTATCATATATTGCAGATAATATTATTATACTTACCGCAATCAAATATACTTTTAATATCCCTTTAAAATATTTCTTACTATATTCTTTATCTCTTAATAAGTAACCTGTTGTCATTATAAATAGTGGAACACATACCATCCCAAAATTTCTTAAAAGTAGTGATATTTTCATTATCTTACTATGATAATCTAAATCATAAAATCCATTTTTTAAATAAAAATGTACTAATATTACTAAAAATACTGCTAATAGTTTTATTATATCTATTTGTATATTTCTTTTTTTCATCTTGTTTCTCTCTTATTCCTTTTTTTAATTATTTTAAACATAAAAAAGGTAATAGTATATTATTTAAATTTCACACTATTACCTTTTTTCCCATAGTATAATATATATATACTATTAATTAATCTATAAAATTATATTTGTTTTTCCATTTATCTTTAAATATGTTGTATACTGCTTCTATTATACTATCATCATCAACTGAAGAGTAAGTTTCTCCACCATCTTCTGTTTCTTCATCTAATCTTAAGATTACAACATGTCCTTCATCTTCAATTTCTTCATCTTCTTCATATATTGGTGATAATACAATATATTCATTTTCTTCATATTTTATTAAATCTAAAAATTCAAACATTGTGTCTTTTCCATCTTCATCTGTAAGCATGATAGATGCTGTTTCCATTTCTTCTAATTCTTCATTTAATTTTTCATCATCCATTTTTATCTACTCCTTTGTATTATATTAATTCATTATATATAATATATATTAAAATTACAAAAATATACTTTTATTACATATTTAATATATTTATTTATATTTTTTTAAATAACTTTCTAGTATTAATACTGCTGCTATTTGGTCTATTACTTTTCTTTTCTTCTTTTTCTTTATTCCAATTTCATTCATTATTTGACTTGCTTCTATACTTGTGTATCTTTCATCTTGTTCTACAACTTCTATATTAAACTTACATTTTATTTTATGTATAAGCTTTCTAGTTTGTTCTATTCTTTCTCCTGATGTTCCATTTTCATTATATGGCATTCCTATTACTATCTTTTCAGGATTATACTCTTTTAAAACTTCTTCTAATTCTCTTAAAATTATCTTATCTTTAGCTCTTTGAACATCCATCTTTTCATCAACATTTTTAAGTTTTGTTTCTATTGTTTTTAACCCATAACATGTTATTCCGAAGTTCGTCTGTTATTGCAAGTCCTGTTCTTGTATTTCCATAATCTATAGAAAGTATTCTCATATTAGTCAAGCTCCAAATATTTTTTTATCATTTGTTCTAATAATTCATCTCTTTCTATTCTTGTTATTAAACTTCTTGCATCTTTATGACTAGTTATATATATAGGATCTCCTGATAATATATATCCTACTAGTTGATTTACTGGATTATATCCATTTTCTATAAGTATTGTATATACTTCTTTAATTATTTGTTTAGTGTTTTTTTCTTTTTCTTCTTTTTCCATTTCTGTATTATAGTTCATTGTTTTATCTGATATCATATATACCTCCTTATCATTAAAGAATAACTATTTCACTTTTTCCTCTATTTTCATCAGCATCTAAATATTCTTCTAATTTTCTACATATATTTTCTAAATTACCCTTATCATACTCTTTTAAGACTATATTTAGTTTAGGTATGATATATAATTCTTCTGTATCTTGTTTTTCTTGTTCGTTTTCTATATTAGACTCTTTTTCAGTTTCAGTTTCAGATTCAATTTCAATTTTTATTTCTTCATTTTCATCATCTTCTTCAACTTTGTCTAATATATCTAAGTCATCTAGTTCATCAATCATATCTTCATCATCTTGACTACTTGCATTTCTCATCATGTCTAAATGTTCTTTTCTGAAGATTCCTTGTTCTGTTTGAACAAGCCTTATATTTTCTACTGCTTCTTTTATATTTTTAAGCATTATCATATATTCTTTTTCATTTTGCTGATTTTCTGGATTTTCACCATCTTCAAATACTATTATAAACTTTGGTCCCATATATCTTATAAATATATTATCACCTTTTGTTATATTAAGTATTTTCTTTGTTACCTCTGTTATAACTACATTTCCTGCTTGTCTAGAAAATTCTTCATTTATTTGTTCTAAATTATCTATTCTAAACATAACAATTTGTGGTCTTATATGTTTTTCTAGAAGAATCTTTCCTTCTGTTTGTAAGTATTCCATTGATTTTAACTCTGAAAACTTATCATCTCTTACCATTGTTTCTAATGCTTCTTCATAACTCAGTACTTCTACTGTATTTCTTATTGACTGCTTTAAATTTTCTAATATCTGAATATCTACATTTTCAAAAGCTTTTCTTTTTTTAGATTCTATAAGCCAATATCCTAAGTATTTTTTTCTTGATATTATTGGATAAAATATTACTGATTTTATCTCATTTTTTCTACTTTCTAAATATGGTAATTGTTCTTCTTCTTTATCTGTTGTTATATATTTAAATTCCTTATTTACAAGTGATTCTTTAAACACTTCTAAATTTTGTATATTTAATATATCTTTAGCATTATTATCTATGCCTATATTTTCTATGTTTGTAGCTTTTATAATATATTCTAGTCCATTGTAATATACAATTGTTGAATAGTCTACATTCATTTTTTCTATTAAAATATTGTTTAGTTCATTCATCTTATCTCTTGAGCTCTTATTACTAGCAGATATATTCATAATATCTCTTAAAACTAGTATTCTTGAAAAACTTTCTTTTGTTTTTTTTGCTTGCTCTAAATTCCTATTTGTATGAACATTATATCCTAATAGAAATAATATTATCATGATTTCTATTATTATAATAATCATTATGACTATAGGCATAGTTTTCTCCTTCTATTATTTTATTTCTACTAACATAGATTAACCTTAAATTAATTAAATTTTGTTATTTCTGGATATATATTTTCTGCTATAAGTTGTAATTCTGTTATAAACTTCTTAGGATATCCAGTTATTTCAAACTTACAATGTACAATATTTTCTAAATATTTTTGATATGCTTGTATATCAAATGGTACAGAATATACTTTTACATTATCCTTATTAAATAATTGTACTCTTTCTTCCATATTTGGACTATTATACATTGATAGTCCTCCTATCATAAGTTTTTTTGTAAGTCCTTTTACTGGAACTTCTTTATTTAGTATAATACTTATTTTAGAATCTGATATAATCCCTAATTCTTTTAATTTCTTTAAATGTATTGTTAGTGGTTGCATTGTTAGTACATCTAATGATTGTACTGTAAATATTTGGTTTGAATATGTATAATATTCTAAATTTGTTTCAAAATCACAATCCAATAATATTAATGTATGATTTTTCTTTAATGTATCTATAACTGCTCTTGAGTTTAGCTTATTTGTATCATTTGTAGGAAGTCCTGTATATACTGAAAGATTTTTATTTATTTGTACTCCTTCTGCAATACCTTTTTCCAATTTAATTATAGAAAGTGTTGCTATTTCTCTTAATCTATCTTCATTATTTGTACACATATAGTAGTCATTCTTATTTTTAGTTAAATCTACTATTGCTGTATTTATACCTATTGAAGAAAATAATATCGCTAATGAATTTACTAAAAATGATGTTCCATTTTTACTTGTTCCTACAAATGAAAATACATTTTTACTATTTACTTGATTAGCCACATTTTGAACTTGAACATCCATATTTCTATTCATAGTAGGTGTTTGTTCAGCATAATTATAATTCATATTATTTGTATTTTGATTTTGATTATAATTAACATTAGTATTATTAGTATTATTAAAATCATCACTATTATTTACTTCTACTTTTTGTGGTTCTATATTTGGTGTTATAGCTACATTTTTATTTTCATGTACTTGTTCTTCTTTTTCTTCTATATCATATTCATTTGATACTATATGAATATTTTCTTCTTGTTTAGGTTCTATACTAACATTTATGTCTTCTACTTTTTCTTGTACAAAAGAATTAGCATTTTCTTCTTGATGTACTAATGGTTTTGGCTTTTCAACCATTTCTTGTTGCTTTTTAGCTTGTTCCATTTGTTGTAATTTACTTGGATCTATACTCATAAGATTTCTAAATCTTTGATTTTCACTCATAAGTATATTTTTTACATTTTCTGGAAATCTTGCAATTATATATACAAGTTCTACATCTGTGTATTGTTCTGCTATTCTTTCAAATGTTTCTGAATATTTACTTGTATCATTACCAAGTTTTGCATAATAGTTCAATATATTTTTTAATTCTGTTTTTGCTATTGAATCATGTTCTGTATCTGCAACAACTTCTGTATCATCAACATTTATTTGATAATATTTTTTAGCATCTTTCTTATTTCTTGGATTATTTATATATTCACAAATCTTACTTATTTTTCTATCTTTTAATATAAGGGCGTTAAATATACCAATCTTATATATCTTTTCTAAGAATTCTTCTGCTGGTTGTCTATCTGCCTTACATATTAAAATTATAGGTATTTGTGTATTTTCATTATTAACTGCAATATCTGTAATTGCATCTAAATTATTTAATAGGTATTGGTCTCCTTTATCATTAGATACACTTTCTAGTGATTCATCTATTACTATTGCATTATAATCCTTATTCTTTTCTAATTCCTTTACTATTGCATTATAATAATAAACTTCTTTGTATGAAAGAAGTTCATTAAACATAACTTGATACTTAGCAACAACTTGTTCTGTTATTTTTTCATTACTTACTGCAAATAATACTTTCATTTATTAATTCCCCCAACCTTTTATGACAGTTGCAAATATTAATGGCATTAATTGACATGCTACAAAAAATGTTAATACATGAAATCTAATTAATCTTCCCTTATTATATAAGCTTCTTGTTTTTAATCCTATTACTGAATCATATACATAACTTACTATTAATAATATTACAACTATTGGTATACTTATTAATGATAACATATGTAATATATATGCTATTGTTCCATATATTATTGAATTTCTGTATTCATTTCTGTATTTTTCAAGCGTTTTTAAACTTGAATCTCTAAGACCTAATAATCTAGTCTTACTTGTTTCTGGCATTATTTCAACCTTATTTGTTTCTGTCTTATTTTCTTCTGTACTTTTATTTTCTTTTTTATCTTTGTCCTTATCTTTATCGCCTTGTTTGTCTTTTTCTTTATCTTTCTCTTTTTCTTTTTTATCATTTAAATCTATTGTATTTTTTTTATCATTAGATTTCTTATTACTATCATCATCTTTGTTTATTTCTTTAATATTTTGTTTAATAACTTTTGATGAATCCCATATTTTTTCTATATCAACATTTGTATTAAACTCTCTTTTATCTCCATAAATATTAATAGTTTTAACATTTACTAAATTTTGACTTACTATTAACAATATCATAATTAAAAACAATAATAATAATATATTCTTTCTTGTCATTATATTAATTTTCTTTTTCATTATAAATTCCTATCTACTTTTTATTACTTTTTAATATTTTAAGAATATTTTTGAAAAAACCAACTTTTTCTTTTTTAGGTTCTTCTTTATCTTTTGTTTCTTCTTGATTATTTTTTTCCATTTCTCTAAAAGTATATTCCTTGTTAATATTTATAATGTCTTCACCTAAGTGATTAGATATCTTGTCATCAGCTTTTGATTTTTTCATTATATTTAAAAGCTCTTCTTTTCTTATTTCATCTTCACACCAATAATTCAAATTCAAAACATTTAATATTTCAAACGTATATTCTTCTAAATTATTTTCATAAAGAGGTATATTACTATCTATTTTCACATCATGTTCTTGGTCCATCACTTCTTCAAAAAAATCAACTAATTTTGTTGGAACTTTATGAAGATATGTTGGATTCATATTGTGTAAAATATAATCTATTTCAGCATATGCTCTTTTATCTGATGAACTTATATTGTTCATACAACATCCTCCCAAATCCTCTATCTTTTCTATTATATAGCTTTATTATACTTTTAATTATAGTTTTTTTCAACAAATATACATATTTATTTCATTTTTTTAATATTATTAAAATAGAATTTTTTTAAACATTTTTTGGTTTAATATAAAAAATAATACAGCTTTTAAAAATATATACTGTATTATTATTCTTTTATTTAATTTTCCTTTAATTTCAAGTTTTTATCTTCAAAAATATATTCATAGTCACACATATATTTTACACTATCATTAATATGTGTACTTAGTATTAATATTATGTCTTTCTTTATACTTGCTAAGTATTCTTCTGTTTTTTCCAAACTTCTTTTATCAAGTGCATTAAATGGTTCATCTAGTATAAGTATTTTAGGTTTATGAATAAACGCTTGAATTAATGCAAGCTTTTGTTTTGTTCCTAATGATAAATTCTTATATTTTGTATTCCTAAATTCTTCTATATTATAGAATTCTATCCATTTTTCTATTTCTTCATCTGTTATTTTACTAGACATTTCTTTTAATAACTTTAAGTTTTCTATCAATGTTAAATGTGATAGAAATTGTGGATTTTCTATTAAAATTCCTGCATCTTGTATATAATTATTCTTATTTCTTATCTTTACTCCATCTTGAAAAACATCACCAGAGCTTAAAAACATATATCCACATATTGTTTTTAATAAAACTGTCTTACCGTGAGCCATTATATCCTTTTATAAGATAGAAATTTCCAGTTGATAATTTCAAATTTATATCTTTAAATATTTCATTTTCTCCAAATGCTTTTCTTCCATTCTCTATCCTAATTTCCATAGTTTTTCTCCTATCTTTCTAGTTATATTTAAATACACCAATAAAATTAATGCTATAATAATTAACAAATAATATTCTTTCCCTAAAAATATATTATATATAAATAATTTAGAAACAAATAATATTATTGTAGTTAGTGGTATATTACTTACAAGTATTATAAATGATGTAAACACATAATTAATTACTAAAAACCATACAAATATAAATATATCATTAAAATTTGCTATCTGAACTTTATTCAAAATAAATACTATAAATGATATTAAAATCATCCAATAAATAATATTTTTTAATACATACTTTTGTGAAATTTTTAATACTTTTACTAAATAATCAAACTTGCTTTTAGAATGATATCTTACAATTTCTTTCATTCCTTCTGATAAATAGCAAGAATAATTAATGATATTTATTTCTACAACCAAGTACATTGATATTATTGTAAGAATTCTAACAAAGTTCATTGCTTTTTCTCCATCATCTGATATAAAATATATTGATTTTAATATATTATCTATAAAATATGATAATGAAACTTTGTTGCCTTCTTCTAATCCCATTATTCTTGTAACTATATTTGCAAATAAACATATAATTAATAAATTTAAAATTAATATAATGTTTTTCTTAATATTTCTAGTCATTATTTCACCTCATATTTGCAAAATAATTTCATTAAAACTATTGGCAAAATAATTGGTAGATATGTACCTAATAAAAATGGTAGGTTAACTAATGGTCTTGCTGCAACCATAATTGATTCCATAGGTGATAAAAATTTAGGTAATCCACTTATCCCATATAAAAATATAGAAAATGGCAACATATATGCTATATATAGTAAAACTCCTTTAATATATCCAAAATTATCTATTAAATTAAATGTCAAAATACTTCCGAACAAATCCTGCTAAAGCTGTTGTTAGTCCTGTATATATTCCGAAATCCCAATTCACTTCCAAATATAGTATTTAATATACTATTTTGAATAAATGTGTTATGATCATACAACCTAAATTCTGAATTTAGCTGTCCAAAAATTAACCCAACACTCATAAGTATAATAAATATAATTAATATATTTATCATCACAACTAGAGCTAAATTAAATTTAGTCTTTCTTAATTTTTTTTCATAATCATTATTTTTACCTATATTAAATTTTAACAACTTATTTTTTATACTATTATAGTCAAATGAAATAATTGCTATTAAAATTGGTATATATACTCCTATTATTTGCATGAAATCAAACTTTATACTGCCAGGACTAATTGAATTTTTAATTAGTGAATCCTTTATTTCTCTTATTTTTTCAATTCCTAAATGTGCTAAATCCTCTGCACCTCTTTCAAAATTAATATAATCTTCTATTACTTCTTTAAAAATTAACAATATAAAACATATTGAAATTATTGCTATCCATTTTTTCTTACTTAATTTTTTGAACATAATATTCCTTTCACAATATAGTTATTTAAATTAATTACATTATATCTATATATTGAATATTTTCAAATCTTTTTATCCCATTTAATTATCTTTTAACTATTTATTTACCTATTTGTAATATTCAAATCAAAAATCATTTAATATTATACATTATACCATATAATAAAAAGATGCTTTTATTTAAGCATCTTCTCTTCCTAATCTTTTATTATATCACCTATCTTAGTTACATCTCCTGCACCTATTGTTACTATTATATCACCTTGTTTAGCTTCTTTTTTAATATATTCTTTAATAGCATCATTTGTATCTAAATATATGGCATTTTTACCATTTTCTTTTAAAATATTTGTTATTTCTTCTGAAGTTATATTATGTTTATTTACTTCTCTTGATGCATATATTTTAGTTGCAATTATTATATCAAAATTACTTAATGATTTTGCAAAATCTTCCTTGTGGTTTATAACCCTTGAATATGTATGTGGTTCAAATATTGCTATTTTTCTGTTTGCTGGTATGTGACTAATTCCTTCTGATAATGCTTTTATTTCTGTTGGATGATGTGCATAATCATCATATATTCTAGCTCCATTTACCATTCCCTTATATTCAAATCTTCTACTTGCTCCTGTAAATTCTTCTAATCCTTTTTTAATATACATATATTCTATATTATTCTTATCTGCAACAGCTATTGCCGCTATTGCATTTGCTATATTTACTTTTCCTGAAATCTTTAAATGTATTTCATCCCCCATCTTATTGCCATTCTTATATGGTGTAAATTTCAATATATATTCAGAATTTTCTACATATTCAATATCTCTTGCTTGATATTGTGCATCATCATTTTCTATTCCAAACGTAACCTTTTCTAAATCTTCTCTATTATAGCTTGCATATTCTAAAACTTCTTTTGAATTTTCATCATCTAAGTTTATATATATCTTACCATTTCTTTGAATATTCATTATATATTTTTTAAATGATATTAATATATTTTCTAGTGTTTTAAAATATTCCATATGATCTTCATCTATATTTGTTATAACAGTGCTTGTTGGATAAAAATTTAAAAAACTATCCTTATATTCACATGATTCAAATATAAACATATCATCTGTTCCAATATTATAATTACTATTTAATTCTTTTAATAATGCTCCAACTTGTATTGTAGGATTTACTCCTGCTTTTAAGAATATATTTGAAATCATAGATGTTGTTGTTGTTTTACCATGTGTTCCTGCAACTCCAATACTATTTTTATACTGTCTTATAAGTATTCCTAAATATTCTGCTCTTTCATATATATCTTTTTCAAGTTTTCTTGCCTCTACAAGTTCTTCATCATCTTCTGGTATTGCTGCTGTATATATAACTATATCTGCATCTTTAACTTTTGATATATCATGTCCTATTGTAACATCTATACCTTTTTCTTTAAGTATTTTAACTTGTTTTGATTCTGATTTATCAGAACCTGTTACAATATTACCTTCATCTTTTAACATTTGTGCTATTGCACTCATACTTATTCCACCTATTCCAATTAAGTGAAACTTTTTATCACTATTATCTAATATATATTCTTCCATATTATTATTACCCCTTTTTTAGTCTCTTGTAAGTTCAACTACTTCTAGTATAGTAAGTCCTGTTGTTTCTTTAAAACTTACAACATTTCCCTTTCTTATTTCTATATCTCCATCTTCATTTACCTTAAGAGTTTCTGGTGCTTTTCCACCTCTTTTTTCATATTGTTTTTTTAAGTTATCTAATTTTTCTCTTTCTAAATTTAGTATTTCATCTTTAGTAGTTCCTTTTTTCTGTCCATATGTTTCTGATATTATAACCTTTGATTCTTCTACTAAATATTGTTCATTTGCTATTTTTGATTGTTTATCAACTCTTGCTGCAAGTGTACCTCCACTTGTATTTACATATATAATAATACTTGAAAGTACAAGTAATACTACAACTATTATTACTAATGAAATTAAAGTTACACCTTTCTTTTTTAAATATTTCTTATCTTTTCTCATACTTAGTACCTTTCAATTATAGTCCTATAACTCTTTCCATCTTTTGTATATGTTATAACAATAGATTTAGATATATCATACTGTACTGCTGTTATAACTATTTTTACTTTTCCTCTTTCTTCTTTATCCTCATTATATTTAAATAATTTTTGTTCTAGTTTTGTTTTAAATGTATTATTTGTAAGTTCTGATATATTATTATTTGTCAAAATCTCAAAACTTAAAACTTTTAAAATTCCGTCTACTTCTTGTTTCTCATATTCAGATACACCTGTTTTTGTATTTGATATTATTCCATTATTTGTAACTATTGGTGGTAATGTTATTGATAATATTATCAAAAATAGTATTATTATTACTACTAACACTAATAGTGTTACACCAGACTTTTGTTTTAATACATTTTTTTTCTTATCTTTAGTTAATTCCATTTAAAATTCCCTTTCCAAATATATCTACTATTTTCTTATCATATACTATATTTCCTGATTTATCATATATCTGCATCCTATATTCTCCAGATATATTTTGAATGTTAAATGTTGTTTTAATAATCTTTCTTGTTGTTATTTCATTTCTAAGTTTAGTGCAAAATTCATCCATTGTTAGCTTGTTTTCTTTTTCTAATATATATACACCTATACCATTTATCTTTTCATCTATATTCTTATCATCTATTTCTTTTTTTAGTTCTTTTGTCTTTGCTATAGTCTTATTATTTTCTGATATAACAGTATATACTGATATTCCTGCAAGTATTGCTAGAATAGATATTGTTATTATAAGTGTTACCATTGTAACTCCTGCTTTTTTCTTCATATTCCCCTCTAATCTTTAGTATTTAATCATTGTCTTATCTATTGGCTCAAAATTAACATTTTGAACTGTATATACACCTACCCCGTTTATACTTACAAGGCTTTTACCATTCATTCCAGGCTTCTTACTTGCAATATATGGTATATTTGTCACAGTGTTTACTATTACATATGAGTCTTTTGTATAATCTCTTATCCATTCTGGTCTTTTAGATATTTTTTTTTCATCTATAAGTTTAAAATTTTCAATAGCAGAATAGTTCATACTTTGCATTCTTGCATTTCTACCATCTCTTCCCATAAAATATTTTGAACTTAATTTTAATATATCTTGATTATAATTTGTTATAAAATCTTGTACAAATATTTTTTGGTCATTTGTTAAATCTTTTGCAGGTAAATCAGATTTTAATAAATAATATGAATCTATCTCATTCCTATACCAGTTCATTGCAGATTCTAAATCTGCTATTTTCTTGCTTACAACTTGATTTCCTACAAGAGTTGTTGCTCCTCCAATTATAATTGTCATAATAATTATTGTTACTATAAGTACTACCATTGTAATACCTTTTCTATTCTTAAAATTTAATCTTAATTTTGCCATCTTTTCTCCTAAAAATATTATTATATCATCTTAATATACTATATATTTTTAACATCTAAATTGCAATAAAATGACTAATTTTAAAACATTATTATTACATTTCATTATTTTTGTAAAACATTAAGTGGGTTAATATAGTTCCCAAGATATCTTACTCCAAAATGTAAGTGTGGTCCTGTTGTAAGTCCATTAGTATATTTTCCTGTAGAATCCATATATGGACTTTTTTCTACATATTTAGGTCCTACTTTTGCAATTACTTCTCCTCCTTTTAAAAAACTTCCTTTCTCAAGCATAAATTTAGGTTCTAAATGTGTATACATATACTCATATTCTCCAGATTTTAAAATAATTGTATATCCGATATGGTCCTTTAAATCCTGAGAATATTATAATCCCAGAAGATACTGCATACAGGTTATCACCTTGCCTTACTCCAATATCTATTCCTGAATGAAAACTTTGTCTTTTAGTTACAGGATTAATTCTTGGTCCATAATTTGAAGTTATCCTTGTTTTCTTATTCTTAACTGGCCATACCCTATCCCTAACATTTCCAATATAATTTTCATCACTTACATATTTATTCTCTTTTATTTCACCACCATCATTCTTATATATTTTTCCTCCAATATACACAACATTTATCCCTATTATTACACCTAATAATATAATTCCCCTTTTAATAAAATCCCCATTAATCTTATTAAAAAACTTCATATATCTCCTTTTTCATTCCAGCATAATAATATATATTTATACATTTGTCAAATACTTAAATAATATAATGAAAATAAAAAAACTACATCTAGATATTATATATCTAAATGTAGTAAAGTAAAAAACTTATTATCCTATTAATATTTTTTCAACTTTCTCTTTATTTTCTTTGTTTTTTATAAACTTTCTAAATAAATTAAACCAATATGGGTCTACCTTATTTTCCAATCTTTTAATAGATTCCTCTACGGGTTTCTCTATTTTTGAACATAATTTTAATATATATGCTCCAGCTGGAATTTGTTCTCTTTTTAATTTTTTGAAGCCTTGTCCATCCCAACTTTCATTTATAAATTCAATCGAATCTATTTCAATTTTTTTTAAATCTTTTATATTATAATTTAAGTACTGTAAAGCCTTTTCAATGCTTTCTTGATATATTTTTTCTTCATCCTTCGAAAGAAAAATTCCTTTTTCTTTTTTTTCTTCTATATACTTGGGAATAAAAATTTTATTTATTTCTAGTAACATTCCCGTGAGAACAATTCTCTCTTTATATTCTTCCTTTATTCCACAATAATCAAGAAATATCTCTGCTATTTTTGATGTTTTCCTTCCTTTCAAATATATAGCAGGGTACTTTTTTTGTAAATCGTTTATTAATTTTAACATAAAAACTCATCTCCTTTATATTAACCTAATTAGGTTAATAATTATTTGTTTTTTTAATTTTACATATATATTTTAACATATTTTTAAAAAAAGACAAGCATATTAATTTATACTTGTCATTACTTATTATTTTAATTATTGAAATATTTCATAAAAATTCTTAAATACATACCCTTCAGCTTTAAGTCTTTTTATAATCTGTCTTGCAGTTTCTGGTGTTGCATGTTTATCTCCTATATCATGCATTAATACAACTAAACCTGTTTCTCCTTTTCTTGAATCTTCAAATTTCTTAAGTTGTGCATCTACTGTCTTCTTTCCTTCTGCATCTCCAGAAAGTGCATTCCAGTCTAAACTTACAATTCCTTTATCTCTTAATATTCCTTTTATTTGTTTCTTAATCTTATTATATACTCCACCATATGAACCACCTGGGAATCTAAATAGGAATGTATTATATCCTTCTCCTAATACTTTTTTAATTTCTGTTTCTGTATCATTAAATTCCTCTAATAGTGCATCTACACTTGCATATATCTTAGAATATTTGTGTGTATAACTATGGTTTGCAATATAATGTCCTTCATCATATATTCTTTTTAATTGTTCTGGATGTGTTTTTACATTTTGTCCTAATACGAAAAATGTTGCTTTTACTCCTTCTTCTTTTAATACATCTAATACTTTAGGTGTTATATTACTTGATGGTCCATCATCAAATGTTAAATATGCAACTTTTTCTTTTTTTGAATATATATCTACAATTTTACTTTCTGCATCTGCTTTTTTAACTGGATATTTTTTAATATCTTTATTTATAGTTGCTTGTTGATTTGGATCTGTTTGTTGATTACTTTCACCTGTATTGGTTGTTTGGTTATCCTTATTTTCATTTGCTTTATTTTGTTCTTCTTTTTCCTTATTTTCTACATTAGTAGCTTCTTTTTTTAATCTTTCAGCATTTTGTTTTTCATTTTCTAAATTTTTATTACTCATATATATTACTATAGCTGCAGTTGCTATTATTATAATAGCTACAGCTATTATAATCTTATATACATTATATTCTCTTCTTCTTTTATTATGTCTTTGTCTTTTAGCATATAAGTGTGCATATATATCTTCTTCCATAGTTATTACATTCCTCCTCTCATTATTGTATACTTATTAATTTAAAATTAACATAGTCTGCTGCTATTAAATTAAATTTTATATCATTATATTCTTTTATTAAATTTTGATCATTTAATATACCATGTAAATGACCATAATAGCAGCATTTTATTCCTTCTTTTTCAAGAGTTTTGATTATATCATGTTCTCCAAGTTCTTTATATAATCCTTTTTCAATATACTCTTTAGTTATTGGAGGATAATGAAATATTGCTATCTTTTGTTCTATATTTATATTATTTTCTTCTATTTTTTTATTCATATCTTGAATTGAACTATTTAATCTTATATTTTCTTTTCTAATATGTTTTATTTCCTCTATATTTTTTATTTCCCAACCACGTGTTCCACAAAAAGCTATATTATCAATAATATATGAATTATTATACAAGAAATCCACACTTTTTATACCATTTTTTTCTAAAAAATCTTTATTCTTCTTTATACTTGACCACCAATAATCATGATTACCTTTTAAGAGTATTTTTTTACCTGGTAGTTTATCTATATACTTAAAATCTTCTAAAGTTTCTTCAAGCTTCATCGCCCATGAAAAATCACCTGCTAAAAATACAGTATCTTCATCTTTAACTACCTTTTTCCAATTTTGTTCTAACTTTTCTGTGTGGTTTTCCCACACAGTACCAAATATATTCATTGGTTTGTCTACTCCAAAAGATAAATGAAGATCTCCTATAATATATATCATATCATTCTCTTTTCTATTTTGTTTTTCTATTTCCTATAGGTAAATTAGGTATTGCATCTAAATCATTATCTGCAAAAATATTGTTTATATAGTTATAATATCCGCTGAGCTGCTATCATTGCTGCATTATCTGTACATAATTTAAGTGGTGGATAATATACTTCTATTCCTTCGTTTTTTAAATCATCTATCCTACTTCTTATATATGTATTTGCAGAAACACCTCCTGCTACTACTATTTTATTTCTTTGCTTTTCTTTAAGAACTTTTTTAATCTTATCTATTAGAACATCTGCTACTACTTTTTCAAAACTTATACATAAGTCTGCTTTTCTTATTTCTTCTTTTGAATTATGTACCAAGTTTATTATAGCTGTTTTTATTCCACTAAAACTAAAATTAAAGCCTTCTACTTTAGGATATGGTATTTTATCTACATATGTCTCTTCTCCAAGTTTTGCAAGTCTATCTACTTTAGGTCCTCCAGGATAACCGAAGTCCTACTACTCTTGCAACCTTATCAAATGCCTCTCCTACAGCATCATCCATTGTTCTTCCTATTATCTCATATTCTGTATAATCTTTTACATCAACTAAATGTGTATGTCCTCCTGAGATTATAAGTGAGACAAATGGTGGTTTTAATTCTTGGAATTGTATGTAATTTGCAGATATATGTCCTTCTAAATGGTTTACTGGTACAATTTTCTTATTATATGCATAACCGAAGTCCTTTTGCATATGATACTCCGTACTAGAAGCGCTCCAACAAGTCCTGGTCCTTCTGTTACAGCTATTGCTGATACTTCATTCATTGTTATATTAGCTTCTTCCAATGCCTTTTTTATAACAACACTTATTGCTTCAACATGCATTCTTGATGCTATTTCTGGTACAACTCCTCCATAT
>CAUULU010000020.1:0-15318 GCA_963546185.1 uncultured Eubacteriales bacterium
AAAATTGGCATAGGGTAACTCCCTATCGTGGGTTCGAATCCCACTCTCTCCGCCATTAATTTAAAGAGAAAAAGGCTTATTAAAGCCTTTTTTCTTTTTAGTATTATATTTTTACCCTTTCATCTTTTCTTTCCTTACAATCATATTATAATCAATTTATAAAATATAGAGGAGTTATTATTTGTTAACCCCTCTATACTCTCTTATAATCTTTCTTTTCTTTAGATTCGACTACTATTTTATCATTTTTAATGCTTAATAATGTATTTTCTTCATATAGTCCTAATTCTATTATTTTATCTGCTATTCTTACTTGAGCATTCTCTATTTCTTTTGCTCCCACAAAAGCCTTCTTATTTCCAGTTGCTCCAGCATGTGCAAGTCCTCTTAATGCTCCTAGTATTATTATATTACCACTTGCTATTAATTGTCCTCCATTATTTAAATCACCTAATAATACAACACTCCCTAAATATTCTTCTCTTATTCCTGATCTTATAGAATGTTTTATATATTTAGTATTTGAAATTTCTTCATCTTTCTCAAACAATTCATCAATTGAAAACAAGCCTAATTCTTTAGAAGCATCTTCAAATTCTATAATTATATTACTTAATAGGTTCTCTAATCCTACTTTTAATGTTTTTTGAAATAATTCTTTTTCAGATTCATTAAAATCTCTTCCACTAATTTCTATATATACTAAATTCACTTCATAATTATTATTTTCACTATTAAAAATTTGTAATATATTTTCTTTTATTACATCTTTTTTATCTAATAATTCACTAATTATATCTATTATCATGCTTTCTTTAAATATATTAAGTTTTATCTTCCTATTATCTGAATCTACATTTAAAATAATATTATCATTTTCCATATTTACCAACTTTAATTTTTACTATATTTCTCTTCTTCCTTCTAGAGCTCTGCTTAAAGTTACTTCATCTACATATTCTAAATCTCCACCTACTGGAATTCCATGTGCTATTCTTGTAACTTTAACATTGTATGTTTTTAAAAGTTTAGCTATATATACTGCTGTTGTTTCTCCTTCTATCCTTGGATTTGTAGCAAGTATAACCTCTTTTATATTATCTTCTGTAATTCGTATAATTAATTCTTTTATGTGTAAATCTTCTGGTCTTACTCCATTCATAGGAGATAAACTTCCCCCTAATACATGATATAGTCCCTTATATTCACCTGTTCTCTCCATTGCTATTATATTTCGTACATCTTCTACAACACATAAAAGTTCTTTATTTCTCTTTTCATCTTCACAAATATAGCAAGGATCTGTATCTGAAATATTGAAACATTTTGAGCATACCTTTAAACTCTTTTTTGCTTCAACTATTGCATTTAAAAAAGTTTGAACTTCTTTATTATTCTCTTGTATAATGTGAAATGCTAGTCTTTCAGCTGTTTTTTTACCTATTCCTGGTAATTTAGCAAACCCTTCTATTACTTTTTCTATTGATGGTGAAAATTCCATTATAATCCCATTCCTTGTATGCTCATCCCTTTAGTCATTTCTTGTTCTTCTTCATCTATTTTTCTTAATAAGTCATTAATGCAAACCATTAAAACATCTTGTAACATTTCTTTTTCATCTTTATCTAATAATTCTTCTGCTACATTTATTTCTAATAATTCTCTTTTACCACTCATCTTAGCAGATACTGCTCCTCCACCTGCAACAGATTCAAATGTTTTTTCTTGAATCTCTTTTTGTGATTTTTGCATATCTGATTGCATTTTTTGTGCTTCTTTTAATAATTTATTTATATTCATTCCTCCTGGAAACCCCATTCCTGGAAATCCTTTTCTTCCCATAATTTCTTCCTTTCTATTCTCTTTCTATATATTACTATTTTTTTTCTACATATTCAACTATATATTCTTTACCTGTAATATTTTTTATTGCATTTTTTATAATTTCTAAATTCTCATCACAAATTATATCATTACTTAGTTTTACCTTTGATACTAAATATGCATTATTATTTTCCACATATATTTCTGCATTATTTAAAACAACAAAAAGCTTCATTTCTTTATTTGTAAGCATATATTTTCTTATTGCTAACATATCTACTTTTTCCTTTATTGATGATAAATTCACCTCTTTTTCAATCATTTCTTTTTTAATATCATTTTTTTCTTCTTCAGCTTTTTCTTTTAATTCATCTTTTTGAATATAATCTTTATTGTTATTAACATTTTCATTAATTTTAACATTATTAACTTTGTTAACATTGTTTATTATATTAGTATTAGAAGTATTTGTTTGAGTTATATTATGTTTAACTGCTTTTTCACTTCCTAATACTACATTAGAAGTTTCTGCTTTATGTATATCTATATTATTATTTCCTGCTAAATTCATTAAAGCTGCAATAAGCATAACTCTTTTATTTTCCATATTTTTCATTAATGTAATTATATTTAAAACTTCTTTTATAATTTTATATATTTTAAATTTATCTATATTCATGTATTTTTCTAACAATTCTTTTTCTTGTTCTGAATATAGTTCTATAAGTTCTGAATCTTTTAAATATATACTTTCTAGCAATTTTAATAATTCTGCTATATAGCTTTGTGGCTCTTTACCTTCATCCATTAATTCATTAGAAATTTTAAGTGTCTTATTTATGTCTCCCTGTATTATAGCTCCTAATATATCAATCATTTTTTCCATACTAGGTAATCCTACTGTTTCTCTTACCGCTTCTTTATTAATACTTCCTTCTAAATTGCTTACACTTTCTAGTATTGATATTCCGGTCTCTCATTGAACCATTTGCAAGATTTACTACTAATGATAATGCATCTTCCTCTATATTTATATTATTTTCAACTGAAATTTTATGTAATCTTCCTTTTATTTTATCTTCTGAAATTCTCATAAATTCAAATCTCTGACATCTAGATATAATTGTTGCTGGTAGCTTTTGTGGCTCAGTTGTAGCAAGTATAAACTTTACATGTTCTGGTGGTTCTTCTAAAGTCTTTAAAAGCGCATTAAAAGCTCCTCCACTTAACATATGTACTTCATCTATTATGTATACTTTATACTTTAAATTTGTGGGTAAAAAATCTGTTTGTTCTTTGATTAATCTAATATCATCAACACCATTGTTTGATGCTGCATCCATTTCTATAATATCTACATTTGCTCCATCTGAAATACTTAAACATTCTTTACAATTCAAGCATGGATTTCCATCTTTATTATTGCTACAATTTATAGCTTTTGCAAATATCTTTGCAATACTTGTTTTACCTGTTCCTCTAACACCTGTAAACAAATATGCATGACCAATTTTATTTAATCTTATCTGATTTTTTATAATCTCTACAACCTTTTCTTGTCCTACAATTTCATCAAAATTTTGCGGTCTATATCTTCTATATAATGATTGATACATAAAATTTTTCTCCTAACAAAATACCTTCTTCTTCATTGAAGGCACTTATTCACATAAAGGCAACTACTTATCGCTGCTTTCTTTCGAACCTGACGAGATTCGCAGTTCTTTATTGAAATGCCCTCAATGAAAAAGAAGGTTATATTACTTATATTTATATAATATTTTAACTAATTTTGCAAATATTTTTTGATTATTTTTACCTTTTTTCCATTTTCTTCTTTAAAAAGACCAAAATCTTTTCTTTCCATTCCTACTTTATCAATATTTATACTTGTTTCATATTCTTCATTGTTATCCATAGTTATATTTACTTTGAATTTTATTTTAGATAAATTATATTTTTCTATATCATTATTGTTATCTACAAGACCTTTTCCATATGTAATAATTTCATCTTTTTTCACTTTTTTTTCTGAAATTTTTTCATGATATAATCTAAAACCCACTCTTACCTTTGAGTTTTCTTCATCATTTTTATGTTCTATCTTAAATTCAATCTTACCATTTTCTAAAGCTTTATCTTCTTTTTTTTCTGTTAAATTTTCTGATATTGGTACAATTTTAATTTTTTTAGTATCTTCAAATTCATTTGTTATATCAAATTTATCCAAAGTTATACTTTTTATTTTTTTATTTTTTTCATCATTTAATTTTAAATCCAAATATATGTCATCAATTATTCCTATTTCTAACATTTCATTTTGATTATCATTTTCTATAGTTTTTCTTTGTCCATCTAATACTGTAATTATTGTATTTTTTTCTATTGTAAATGGTAACCTTTTATCACCATTAGTATATTCTCTATTCATTTGAAATGAATAATATATAGTCACAATTAATATTATAATTAAGCTTAACGAAATTCCTATAATATTTAAGGTTTTTCTATCTATATCAATTATCTTATTTTTTTCTTTTCTTTTCATCTCTAAGTTTCTTAAAGAAAGTTTTTAACAATTGTTCACTTTCTTCTAAAAGAACTCCTTTCTCAATCTCTATTTTATGATTTGATTTTATTTCATTTATATCAATTATACTTCCCATAGCTCCTGTTTTAGGGTCACTTGCTGCTATAATAACCTTACCAATCCTAACTTGTTGTAATATAGCTGAACACATTAGACAAGGTTCTAATGTCACATACATTTGAACATCATTCAATCTCCAAGTATTATATTTTTTACAATATTTGTTTATCGCTATTATTTCTGCATGTCCCATTGGATTGTTCTTATTTTCTTTATTATTATGTCCCCTTGAAACAATTTTTCCATCTTTAACTAAAACAACCCCTACAGGTACTTCATTTTTAGCATATGCTTTTTTTGCTTCTTTTAGAGCTTCTTTCATAAACATTTTATTATATTCATCATTATTATGTTTATTTAATTCTTCTTTCATAATTGTTATCTCACTTCTCTTTGCTCTTTTGCTTTTAATATTCTAATATCTGCACCTTTAAAATTATATCCTTTAAATTCTCCTATAATTCTAGAAAAAACTCTATCTGTATATACTTTATATATATCCTTCAAACCTAGATTTGTAGATATTATCATTGATTTTTCATTATATATTCTACTATTTATTATGTTTAGTACTTCTTCTTTTTTAGCTTCAGTTATATTTTCAGAACCAAAATCATCTAATATTAGTAAATCTACTGTTGATAAAAAATCATTTAATTCATTATACTTCTTTATATCAAGCACTTTATATTCCATAAGTTTACTTAATAACTTAGGTGCTGTTTGATATAGTACAGTATTTCCTTTTTTTAATATTTCTTGTCCTATAGCTTCAGACAAAAATGTTTTTCCGAAGGCCTGTTTCACCAACAAATATCATATTTTTTATTTTGCTTTCTTTTTTACCAAAGTTTTCGATAAACTCTTTTGCACCATTATATGCATTATATGCAAGTTCCCTTGGAGAACTTTTTTCATCCTTATTTTTTTCATCACTATAATATTCAAAAGAAAATTTTTCTAACATATTATCACCATTAGATTTTAAATTTGAAATATTATAATTGATATTTATTATTTCTTGTATAAGGCAATCACATTTTTTTCTTAATCCATTTTCTATTATATACCCTGTGTCTTTACATTTTTCACAATCATATTTAGGTTCTAATTCTGATATTTTTATCTTATTTTCTTTTATATATTTTTCTTTTTTTTCTTCTAAACTTCTAATTTCCTTGTCTAATCTATATAATTCTGCTTCTTTAGATTCTTTGTTTTCCGAAGTAATTTCATTCTTTATTGTTAATTTTTTTATTGATTTCTGAAGATATAATTTAGCAATATTTTTTTCAATTTGATCAAATTCTGGATGTTTATTGTATAATTCTTTTTTTGCCATTTCATTTTCTTTTTCTTTTTTTTCTTTCTTCTTTTGATATACAACCAGTATTTCATCAAGAGTTTTTTTCATCTTTTTATTTCCTTTCATATATTTTATTGTTCTTTTTACATATATTTTTTAACATATAGTCTATATAATTTTTCATATTTTTTAAAAAAGATCAAAAACTTGAAAGTCTTCATACTTTCTTTGTTCTCTATTTTCTGTATTGTTTGAAGATGTATTATTTGTACTTTTTTTACTATTTTTTTCTTTTTTCTTTTCTTCTAGCTTTTCTTTGTTTTCTTTTTCATATTGCAAGATTTCTTCTACAGTTTTTAAACCTTGTTGATACCATTCTGTTATTATTTTATCTAAATAATTAAATCCTGCATTTTGGGCATTTATAGTTTTATCAATAACAAGTTTTATTTGTTCCTTATCATACTCATAATCAAAAATCCATTTTTCAACAATTCTTTCTTGTGGTTTTGTAAGTGCTTTGTGCAAATTCAGCTCAGTTTTAACAAATTTTATTATTTTCAATTTTTTATCATAATTAACTATTTGTTTTGATAAATCTCCTATTGTTATAACTCCCTTGTCTGCCATTGATTTTACAACTGTTTCAACATATGCTATAGGTTTTACTTCTTCAGAAAAACAATGTGAAAATATTCCTAGCATTGCTTCATTAGAAAAATTATACTTCTCAAACCAAAATATAATCTTTTTATACCATTCTGCTTTCATATTTCCAGCAAAATACATAGATTCTATATCATTTATAGTCTTCTCTCTCTTATTATTTTTCTTTTGGTTTGATTCTAGCATATCCTTATTTGCTGTAACTTTAGGAGTATATAGTTCCATAACCTCTTTTTCCTGAAGGTCCACCAAATAATAGCCTTCTTCCATCATTATTATAATCCCTTTTTCTTGTAAATAATCAAAAGATGCTTTTATTTCTTTCAAACTAATATTTATTTCTTTAGCAATAGTTTCTAATTCTATGTTTATTTGGTTTGTTTCTAAATATACTAGATAAATATATAATTTAAGTGCTTCTGCTGGCATATCTTTCATATATTTAAGTATAAAAACTTCTGAAAGATTTATATTTGCAAATATATTTTTCCTTTTATTTTTAATAATCTTCATAACCCTAATACCTCATTTAATGTATAATGATTATATCAAAAACTATAGCCTATTACAAATTTACTTTTGATATAAATAGACTTTTTTCTTAAATATATATATTGTCATATATTTAAGAACATAAACAATACTTTCTCCATTGATTCCATTTATAAGTATAATTGCCTGTGGTAATGCTATTATTATCATCAGTTCTAATAATATAAATATATTTCCTATAATATTATTTAAAATTATAAAAAGTAATAAGTTGACAATCAAAAATACTATCATAGCATCTTGTTCTATAACTCCTGCAATTTTAGGCTTTATATCATAATTTTTCGGTATTATATATTCAATATCATCTTGTTTTACTTTATTTTTATCATTCATAATTTAATTCCTTGTAATTAATATAAATTCATATAATATAAATATGGTATAATTATTTAATTATCTTACTATATTTTTAATTGGTGTTTGAACTTCTATAGAAACACCTCCAAACATTTCTTTTACAAATACATTTACTTTTATAAGTGCATATATCATACCTATATATATAATCTTATTTATTGGTATTATAGAACTTACCATAAATCTTGTTGACAGAACAAGGATAATTGCAATTATGTTTTGCATAAATAATAGGCTAAATATACCTTTTGTCCAATTATTATACAAGTATTCTGTCTTCCTATTTGCTTTAAATGCTATAAATACAGGTGATAAGATAAACATAATCTTTATCATTACATATCTTAATGAATATTCAAAAATTAGATTTATAATCCCAAATATTAGATATATCTTTATTATTCCATCAAAACTCATAACATTGAATTCTTGTCCTTGAGTATACAATGCCTCATTTATCTTTATTAATATATTTTCAAATGTAACTTTTTCATTAAAGAATGTCTTAGTCAGATTTAATATTTCCTTACTTATCATATTATTAGCACTTATAGCAAAAAGTATTATATCTTTTATGTATATTATAAAAAAACCTGCAATTATAGCTTTTATTATAAATGTATATGGATTTTCTATCTCCTCATTAATAATTTTTTTAATAAAATAATTAATAATATAATATAGCGCTATTCCTATTAATATACTTATAGCTATTCCAATTATACCTTCATAAACATTATTCCCTATTAAATCTAATTCTGTACTTGTTTTAAACTTATTCTCATCTAAAAAGGCTAGTTCATCCAAATATTTAAAAGCATTTTTATCTACTGAATTAAATAATGCTCTACACATTTCATTTAAATTATTTATCAGCTGATTACCTTGAATCTGCTGATTTACAATATTTGTCATATTTGCTTCCTCTATTTTTTTATTATTTTAATATCACTAATATAAAATTAAGTATTAATTTTGTTGATATTATAAGTGCATATGCAATTATTGTTCCTCTTATAAGTTTTTTAGCTGTTCTTACTCTCTCCTCATCTCCAAAACTAAATTTTCTCATAAGAAGCCCTGTACAAATTGCTACTCCTGCAGCTGGTGTTGCTATTAATATTAAATATTCTTGAATTTTTTCAAATGCTCTTTTAAATTTATTAACCAATATTGGACTCTTATCTGTTGTTGCATATATATTCACAAAATATATAAAACTAAAAAATATTATAAAAAATACAATTAAAAATTTTATCAAAAATTCTTTCCTACTTATTCTTATTACAAATGTTTTTTCTTCTTTTTCCTTCATTATTAACTCCTCTCCAATTTTAAATATTAAAATTTTCTTCTAAAAAATATGGTAACATTTTTATTTTTAATACCGAATTTTTATTTTTATATGATATTAACGCTATTGCTTCAAATACTTTTAAATTATATGAAAATTCCTTCACATCAAATTTTTCCTCTAAAACTTTATACTTATTTATACTTTCTGATAAATTAGAATTTTGTGTAACAAATTTCTTTAAAATATAATTATAATTTGCCTCTTTTGAGCTTTCAGACATAGTTTGTGATACTTTTTCTTTTTCTTCTTTTCCTATAACTTTTTGTGCTTTTTCTATTGTTCTTATGTCATCCTGTCTATACCATATCTTATTTACTAAAGATTGAATTATAACATCTGTAGCAAATTCATCTTTTATAGTATTGTACAATGAGGAATAGCTTTGTGTAGCAACAACACTTATACACATTGTTTCCCTTGATTGTGCATAAAACTCTACATCATTTTTTGTTATATATTCCTGATATTCATCACTTATAAATGCTGTCTTCCTAATATTTTCCTTATTCTTTCTAGTAACTTGCATTAAAACTTCTCTTTGAAAATCCATCTTCAAGTAACTTGCTATTATCCTTGATATATCTCCATATTTACTTATATTCATTTTTAAAACAACTATCTTCCCATTATCTACAACATCTCTAAAACCATTAAAGTTAATTTTACTTTTTTCAGGACAAAAAGTTCTATTAATATCATAATTTAAAACAAAAATCCCAGTTATTCTTGATATTTCTGCTATTATTATTCCTTTTGTTCTTTCATCTAATTTCCAAAATTCTTTTTCTATATAATCAACTGAAGAATTAATATTAAAAATATCTTCTTCCGAATATTTATTTTTTATAAGTTTACTTTTTATATTTTTCTTCATTTTAAGATAATATTCTATATCGTTTATAATTTTATGAATCTCATAAAATGTAACATAGTTTTCATTATATAACCTTATAAATTTAATGACTTCTGAAAGTAACATACCTGCCTTATCTATCCAAAAACTTTCCGTATTATTTTTACTAAATAATAATAGTATTTCCTTTAATCTACCTGCTATAATATCTGATGAAAGTTCAGTTTTATCTATAGGATTATAATAAGTACCTCCACTTATATCTATACAAACTAAATCTTGTAATCTTCCATTTTTTATAGCTTCTTTTCTTACAAAATCATAATAATTTCCTTTTACATCTAAAATAAGCATTCCCATCTTTTTATCATTATAGGAATTATATGATATTAACTGTTTTGTTATATTATACATTCCTGAACTTGTCTTACCTGTTCCTATACTTCCTGTTATTAGTATATTTTGAAACAA
This sequence comes from uncultured Eubacteriales bacterium, assembly GCA_963546185.1. GTDB lineage: Bacteria > Bacillota > Clostridia > TANB77 > CAG-508 > JABCPO02. The sequence goes on from CAUULU010000020.1 coordinate 10,040, forward strand.
TGCTTTTTCGTCTAAATATACTGGTTGTTTTTCTTCATCAAATCCTATTAATATTTCTAAAACTTCTTTTGAGTTTTCTTTTTTATCCTTATAATCATTTTTATCTTTAAATATTCTTTTCAAAACTGTATTATTTTCTTTTAATTCCTTTTTGCGAGTTTCAACTTTAAAGAAGTTTTCATTCTCTTCTTCTTTTAACTCCTTAATATATAATTTCTTCCATATAGAATATTTCTTGAGATTATATATTAGTATTATCGTTAATGGTGTTACTATATTTATAATATAGAAATAAGCCTTGATTTTACTCCATATTACTGGATATTCAATATCTATATAGAATTTATTTAGAGCATATGGAAATATTATATTTTTCCCATATAATACATCTTTTAAAATAACTATACTTAATATGTAATATGTTAATATAACACCGAAAATATATAGATTGATTTTTTTCCTACTTTGCAAATATATTTTTAAAAAATTCATAACTATCCTTTTTCCTTCCAGTTACTTATTTCTAACTTACTTCCTTGAGTATTATGATAAAATTTTGATTCAATATATGAATAAACAATATAGATTAATAAAAAAGTTTGAATTATTAAAATTATAAAAAATATGTGTATCGTTATTTTGACCTCCTTTTTAAATTTACAGCATTTTAGCATAAAAAAAATAAAAGTCAATAACAAAATTAAATTATCTTCAGAAAGTTAAGACTTATAAATTTGAATTTCATCTATAATTATGATATACTTAAAAAACACAAACTTTTAATCATTTCTAGATTAGGAGGTGATATAATGACCAAAGATGAAATTGAATTCATTTTAAAACACAATAGCTATTTAAAAGGTGGAACAAAAGAGTCTGCTATTAAAGTCAAAGAATTCATAAAACAAATTGAAAAAATTGAATCTAACTCTTCAATAGATTACGAAGAGTTTCTAATAGCTATTAATACAATGTTAGCATTTTGTTTTCAGGCAAAAGACACAATACCAGAAAGATGGTATTGTGAAAATGATTGTAGGTACACAAGTTCCATGATTTGTAAGGGTGAATTTAATATAGATAAAAAATCTGAAAACCTTTGCCCTTACTATAAACAAGAGAGATTTTAAATAATTATTGCAGTTTAATATTAAAAAAAGAACATTTACTTAAATTTTCGTTAATTTTTGTACATGTTCTTTTTTATATCCTTGCAATCTCTTAAGCTTAAACTTTAATTATTATTTCTTTTTAAAATATAATAATAATTTAATATTTCTCAAAATCCTTGATATACAAATATTATTTAAAGTTCTCATGATTTTTGTTTAATATTATAGATTGAAATTCCATTTTCTATATATTAAATTATATATTAACAATCTATGCTAAAAATATATCTTATTACTCTTATAATGTATAGTTTTAGATGTTTATAAATACAAAAGAAAGGAAATTATATGTACACTTCGTTCAAAAAAACATCCATATTATTATTAATGTTTATATTAATATTTGGAATTAGTTCTTTTGCAACTAAATATAATTTAGTTGATACTGAAATTTCATTTGAAAATAGTGTTAAAATAGGTTTAACCACTTCAAAGAACACAAGTGCTGAAAATGTACTTAAAAACAATAATATTTCAATTTTAGAACATGAAAAAATCGAAGAAAAGTTTCAGAATTCAAAAAGAATAATACGAATCGTATCAGATAATTCTAAAAACAATGTTGTAACAACATTTACAGTTTCAGAAAATTCTAATATAAAAGAAATTATAAATAATAAAATGTATAATAATCTTACTGAGAAAATAGAAGTTGTTGAATTAGAAATACCTTTTAATACTATAACAAGGCAGATTTCAAATTCTAAAGATTCTCATTCTCAAGTAGTACAAGAAGGTAAAAATGGAGTTAAAATAATAAAATATAGATTATTATTTAACAATGATGAACTTATCAACAAAGTTGAATTATCATCAGAAATAAAAATAAAACCAGTTGATAAAATAGTTGAAGTTACAAGTAATGTTGTATCAAGAAAACTTGAAACTCCAAGGAATACTGAAGAAAATACTAAAACAAAATCACAAGAACAACCAAAAGTAAGTTATTCTAATAATAGATGGAGCTATAGCGCTGAAGAATTTGATTTAATTTGTGCTATAACTGCTCAAGAATCTTCTACAAGTTATGAAGGTGCACTAGCTGTTATTTCGACTGCTATTAATAGAGCAAACTCATCTAAATGGAAGCGTTATGGTAAAGATCCTCTTTCACAATATAAGGGAACAGGACAATTTACATATTCAATTGATGGCCTTTACAAAAAAAGACTTAATGGTAAATATAGTTCTGCTGTAAAACAAGCTGTTATTGACGGTTTAAATGGTAAAACAAACCACAATTATTTATCATTTAGATCTGCTTCACACGCTAGAAAACATGGTATTTCTGGAGTTACAATAGGTGATAATACATTCTATTCTAATTAATTTTAAAAGACTCAACATAAAGAACAAGTGATTCAATATCACATACTCTTTACATTGAGTCTTTATTTTATTTAGAAATCCCTTTTATTATAGTGAAAAATAATAAAAGGATGTTTTCCCTATTAAACCATATTCAGAAAGAACATCTATCTTTTTCTCAATATATCTTTCTAAATCATTATATATAAAATACATGTTCTTAATATCCTTTCTTATTTTTTTCTTTTTTAATCTCTTAATAACCTCTTCATTTGTAAATTGTCCTTTAATATTAAGGACTTCCCTGGTTACAATTCCTCCTAAAGTTTTTTTCATTTTGTTACCTCCTAAACATTTAATTTTAAATATTTATTTATTGTAATATTGACTATATTATAACATTTGTTTAAATAAAAATACATTGCTAAAAGAAGACTTCGCTTGCTTTTTTGACTTTTTTCTAAAACACATGTATAATATTGTTAAGTTTGGAGGTTAAACTTAAATTGAAAAAATTAATTAAAAAGTGTATTGTTTTAGTTATAATGTTTATTTTTATATTATCAGCTTTTTCTATAGCTAATAATATGTTTTTAAGACAAACTACTATAACATTCGTAGATAAACACTCAGTTTCATTTATGAGTTCAAAAGATGCTTCACCAGAAGATATCTTAAGAAAAAACAATATCTCACTTTTAGAAGATGAAGAGTTAAATTCTTTAGAAGAAAATAATTCTCTAAAGATAACTATTTCAAAAAAAGAAAAAAATAATAAAGATGAAGCTAAAAACACTACATTAAATGTTAATAATTTAGAAGAATCTTATAAATCGAATAATAAACAAGAAAAGATAGAAACAAACATTGTAGAAATACCATTTAATACAGTAACTAAAAACTTATCTAAAAATGCTGCTGATACAGCATCTAAAATATTACAAGAAGGTAAAAATGGTAAGAAAGAAGTTACATCTAGAAATACATATATAAATGATAAACTTGTTGATTCTGTTGAAATAAGTTCTAAAATACTAGAAAAACCTATTGATAAAATTATTCAAGTATCTGAAAAATCTGTTTCAAGAAGTGGTTCTGGTGTATCTAGATGGAATTATACTGATGAAGAAATAGATCTTTTATGTGCAATAACTGCACAAGAATGTTCAACAAGCTATGAAGGTGCACTAGCAGTTATTACAACAGCTATGAACAGAGCTGCATCTCCAAAATGGAGACAATATGGTAAAGATCCTCTTTCACAATATAAGGGAAAAAACCAATTTACATATTCAATCGATGGTTTTTACAAAAGAAGACTTCATGGTAAGTATAAGTCATTTGTAAAACAAGCTGTTCTTGATGCTTTAAACGGTAAAAGAAACCATAATTATTTAAGCTTTAATGCAGCATATACTGGTAGATCTGGTAAAATAATTGGAGATAATGTTTATTTCTAAACTAAAACAATAAAATAACAGTAATAATGATAATAAAATTTTAATATAAATAAATATTTTATAAAGAATCCTTGAGTTCCAAGACTTATAGGATTCTTTTTCTTGATACTTTCTTATTCTTAAATCTTTAAATTATTTTTAAATAAATTCAATATATTTTCAAAAAGTAATTAATCTCTTATAAAATTTTCTCTTTTTTTCTCATAAATATTAAAAATTTCATTTTATTTACTTTAATAATAATAATCTCTGCAGTATAATTAAATTATATAGAAGTTATAGTGTAATTCCTTAAGTTATTAGCTATCATACTATAATAATATATAATTTATTTAGAAAGGAAATATATTTATGGTAGTTGAAGTAAAAAATTTAACAAAAAAATATAATGAAAAATCAATAGCCCTTGATGATGTATCTTTAGACATAAAAGAAGGCGAAATATTAGGTATACTAGGGCCAAATGGTAGTGGTAAAACTACATTAATAAATTCTATTTTAGGATTAATAAAATACCAAAAAGGAGATATTAAATTATTTGGTAAATCTTTAGATAATGAGACTAAATCAAAAATAGGTATCGTTCCTCAAGAACTTGCATTTTTTGACACACTATCAACTGAAGAAAATATTGATTTCTTTTGTTCTCTTTACATAAAAGATAGTAAACTTAGAAAACAATATGTTAAAGAAGCAATTGACTTTGTTTCTTTAAATGGACATGAAAAGAAAACAGCTAAATCACTAAGTGGTGGTCTTCAAAGGAGACTTAATATAGCATGTGGTATTGTACATAAACCAACACTTATATTCTTAGATGAACCAACAGTTGCTATCGATCCACAATCTAGAAACTTTATACTTGAAGGTTTAAAAACTTTAAACAAAAATGGTGCAACTATTGTATATACTACACATTATATGGAAGAAGCAGAAATTTTATGTGATAGAATCGCAATAATGGATATTGCTAAATTCTCAATGATTGGTACAAAATCTGAAATAATGGAAAAAATGAATATTAAATCTATAATTCACTTAAGTTTAGAAAATCCAAATGATAGTTCTAAACTTCCTGAAAAAATCAGAAATATCAAAGAAAATGAATATATATTACCATTTGATTATTCATTAGATGAACTATTATCATATTTAAAAGATAATAACATTAAGTATAATATGGAACAAGTATTAACACCAACTCTTAACGACTTATTTTTAATTTTAACTGGTAGAAAGTTGAGGGATGAATAATGAATTTCTTTTATTATGAATTAAAATTATGGTTTAAAAATATATATGTTGTATTTTGGGCATTATTTTTTCCACTTATACTTGT
>CAUULU010000021.1:0-15278 GCA_963546185.1 uncultured Eubacteriales bacterium
CTTAAAAGTTCTTCCCATCTTCTATCAACTTCTTTTTGAAATTCTTCTATCATCCATTCATTTCCTTCTTTAAACATATGTTTGAATCTCTTTTGTGGTCTTAAAAATTCTTCTATAGGCTTTTTCTTTACCGGCTTATAATTTATAACATACTTGCCTTCTATAACCTCATAAAGTGGCCAATAACATGTATCCACCGCAAGCTTATTTATATCCATTAATAATTCTTCTGAATAGCCCCATCCTCTTGGACATGGTGCAAATATATTTAAAAATGTTGCTCCTTCTGTATATATCGCTTTTTCTGATTTTGTATATAAATCTTTAAAGACTCCAACTGCAGCTGTTTGTGCTACATATGGAAGATTATGTGCAACCATTATTTTTGTTAAATCTTTTCTTTTTTCTAATTTACCATTTTCTTCTTTTCCAACTGGTGTTGTTGTTGTATTTGCAAATGCTGGTGTTGCTGAACTTCTTTGCATACCTGTATTCATATATCCACCATTATCATAGCAAATATATGTCATATCATGTCCTCTTTCCATTGCAGAAGATAAACTTTGAAGCCCTATATCATATGTTCCACCATCTCCTCCGAAAAGTTATAAACTTGGTAGTTTGATTTTCTTTAATTTCACCTTTTTTTCTTTTAATACTATATGCAGATTCTACCCCTGAAAGTGTTGCTGCAGAAGATGCAAATGCTGTATGTATATATGAATCTGTCCATGATGTATATGGATATATTGTACTTGATACTTCTAAACATCCAGTTGCTGTTGATATTACAACATGGTCTCCATTTTTTACTGCTCTTAATACCATTCTAACTATTGGTGGTACTCCGGCATCCTGTACACATTCTATGACCTGCTGTAAATCTTGATGGTGTTTGTGACATTACATTTTTTAAATTAAATACTGGCATTTTCTTCTCCTTTCTATTTTAATCCTACATATCTTATCTTTTCATTATTAGACTTGTCTAATATATCATCAAATATTCCTTCTATATCATCTACTCCTATATCTCTTCCACCTATTCCATAGATATAGTTTGAAACAATTATATTTTTATCTCCAAATTTATCTTTATTTGCATCCTTTTCTTTCATATCATATATTGCAGATATAATTTCTTTATATAATGGTCCTCCATTTAAAGAATAATCCATTACCTTATCCATTACTGCAATATTTTTAACATTTTTTAGTACAGATATAATCTCTTCTTCTGGAAATGGCCTAAACATTCTTATTGCTATTACTCCTACTTTTTCTCCATTTTTTCTTCTTCTATCTACAACTTCTTCTATTGTTTCTGCTGTTGATCCTATAGCAATTATAACTGTTTCTGCATCTTCTACCATATATGTATCTATCATATTTATCTTTCTTCCAGATATTTTTTGATATTTTTCTGATATTTCTTTAAATACTTTTTTTGCATTTGCTAACGCTTCTACTTGTAGTCTTTTATGTTCAAAAAGATGTGTTGGTAAATCTAATGGACCAACTGTTACTGGATTTTCTTTATCTAAAAGATTTACATTATTATTATATTTTCCTACAAGTTTTATTACTTCATCATCTTCTAATATTTCTATATTCTCTATTGAGTGTGATGTTATAAACCCGTCTTGGCATATTGCTATTGGTAATAATACATTACTATTTTCTGCTATCATTGTCCCTATTATTGTATTATCATATACATCTTGATTATTTTTTGAAAATAGCATTATCCATCCTGTATCTTTCATTCCCATTGCATCTGAATGATCATTATGAATATTTAGTGGTCCTGATATACTTCTACATACAAGTTCCATTATAATTGGTGCTCTCATACTTGATGCTATATGTAACATTTCCCACATATATGCAAGTCCATTTGATGATGTTGCTGTTGCTGTTCTTGCATTTGATAATACTGAACCTATTGCAGCAGACATTGCACTATGTTCACTTTCTACAAGTATTAAGTTTGATAATATTTTTCCTTCTGCTATATATTTTGAAAAATATTCTGGTATTTCTGTTGATGGTGTTATAGGAAATGATGGGAATACTTCTACTCCTATCTGTCTTAAAGCATTTGCTGCTGCATTATTTCCGACTAAGCTTTGTCTTCATCTATTGCCTCCTCTTCATTTACCATTATTATTGCATCATATGGACAAACTTTAGCACATATTCCGGCATCCTTTGCAATATTCATAGTCAAATTCTCCTCTTATCTTTTGCTCTTTATCTATTAATATACAATCTTCTGGACATACAGGCCAGCATAATGTACACTGTTTACACTTTTCTTTTATCCATACAGGTTTGTTTATTCTCCAATCCCATGTTTTAAATTCTTTAGAATTTCCTGGAACTGTTATTGTTCCACCATCTTTTTCATTTTTCCAATTTTCTCCCATTTTTATCTTAAACACTTTATACCTCTTTTAATTATAATTTTGTTCTAAATATTCCCATGTTTCTTTTACTGCATTTAAATTTCCAATTATTAGTTCTTCTCTGTCTATAAATCTTTCTTTAAGTTTTTCTTCTATTTCTTTTAAAAATTCATTTTTTTCATATAATTTTAGTATATATATTAATCCTGTAAGCATTGGTATATTAGGGAAAACATTTCCTAAGTTCTTTCTAGATATTCTTATTGCTGGTATACATATAATATTATTTTTTTGTTTTTCTGTTAATTTATCCATTTTTGAATATATTTCATCTAATACTTTTTCACTATTTGCAATTATTATAGTATTTTCTTTTATCCCTGTTATAACCGAATTATCTATTTGTGTTTCATCAACAATTACTATATAGTCTGGATTATATATATTACTATGTATTTTTATCTTTCTATCACTTAACCTATTATATGCTGTAAGAGGAGCTCCTGTTCTTTCTGGGCCATATTCTGGAAATCCTTGTACATATTTCCCTTTTTTAAATACAATATCTGCAAACCAAAGTACAGCAGATTTTGTACCTTGTCCCCCTCTTCCATGCCATCTTATTTCTATCATAATCTACCTCTAAAATATAAAATGAGCAAACTTTATTTAAAAAGCTTGCCCTTTTTATTTCAATTATTTTAATTGTTGCATAACTTCTTCTGCAAAGTTTTCTACTCTTTTTTCTAGTCCTTCACCTTTTTCAAAACGAATAAATTTAACAACTTTTCCTCCGTCTTTTGCAACATATTCTTTTACTTTTAAACTTCCATCTTTAACAAATGGTTGGTGTATTAAACATATTTCTTCAAATACTTTTTGTAATCTACCTGCAGCTATTTTTTCTGCTATTTCTGCTGGTTTTCCTTCTGCTAAAGTATGTTCCATTATTATATGTTTTTCACTATTTAATCTTTCTTCTTCTATTTGTGTTTCATCTAGATATTCTGGATTTAATGCTGCAACTTGCATTGCTACATCTTCTGCAACTTCTTTAGTTCCACCATCTAATTGTACTAAAACAGCTATTTTACCTTCTCCATGTAAATATCCAGCTACAACTGATGGTGTTTCGATTCTTTCAAATCTTCTTATATTCATGTTTTCACCAATTGTTGCTATTTTTTCTGTTAATGTTTCTTTAACTGTTTTTCCATTTTCATATTCTAGATTATTTAATTCTTCTATATCTTTAGGATTTTTTAATGCAACTATTTTTGCAAGCTCTTTAACAAAGTTTTTGAATTCTTCATTTTTTGCAACAAAGTCTGTTTCTGCATTAACTTCTATAACTGATGCTATCTTATTATCTTCTGTTACATATACATCTACTAAACCTTCTGCTGCTATTCTTGAAGATTTTTTAGCTGCTTTTGTTATTCCTTTTTCTTTTAAATATTCTATAGCTTTTTGTAAGTCTCCTTCAACTTCTGATAAAGCTTTTTTGCAGTCCATCATCCCTGCACCTGTCATTTCTCTTAATTCTTTTACTAATTTTGCATCTATCATAATTTTTCTCCTATTTTTTATTATTCTGCGTCTTCATTAACTGTTTCTTCTAATACTACAACTTCTTCTTGAACTGGTGCTAATTCTTCACCTTGTCTTCCTTCTATTATAGCTCTTGCTAAAGTTTTTAATATTAATGATACAGCTCTTATAGCGTCATCATTTCCTGGTATTACATAGTCAATTCCATCTGGGTCACAGTTTGTATCTATTAATGATATTACTGGTATTCCTAATGTTTTTGCTTCTTTTACTGCTATATGTTCTTTACCTGGATCTACTACAACTATAACTTGTGGTAATCTTTCCATTTCTTTAACTCCACCTAAGTTATATTCTAATTTTTCCATTTCTTTTTCTATTGCTATTACTTCTTTTTTAGTTAATAGATCGAACATTCCTTCTTCTTTCATTTGTTCGTATCTTTTTAATTTGTATACACTTTTTCTTATTGTTTTAAAGTTTGTTAGCATTCCACCTAACCATCTGTGATTTACATAGTATGAGTTAGTCATTTCTGCTGCTTCTTTTATTGGTTCTTCTGATTGTTTTTTTGTTCCTACAAATAATACTTCTCCACCATCTTCAGCTATCTTTCTTAAAAATTCATATGCTGAATCTAATAATTTTGATGTTTTTTGTAAGTCTATTATATGTATTCCATTTCTAGCTTGGAATATATATTCTCCCATTTTAGGGTTCCATCTTCTTGTTTGGTGTCCAAAATGAACTCCTGCTTCTAATAATTCTTTCATTGCCACTACTGACATTTTTACCTCCTATATTTTAAAAATTTCTTTTTAATTGTTTTTTCTTCCATATATACTTTGAAAGTAGGACTTCACAGGTTTTTGTGCCACATTCCTCTTTCTATATATATGTGTTTGATATAAACATGTATATTATATTATTTATAGCTAGAATTGTCAACCAAAGCATATTGGGGTTAATTTGAATTTAAATTGCAACATTATCATATATTAAAATAATAACTTTCCTAATATTTTCCCTTTAAATTTTAATTATTGTAGTAGCCAATCTATTATATTTATCTTTGTTATTCCTTCATAATCAGCTGTTAAGTCCATGTCCATTGTTATTAGATACTTAGGGTAATGATCTTCTGTATTTTTTAATGATCTTAATTCTCTTTCTAAGACTTTTTCATCTCTTACTGTAAGAGCTACTTGAAAATATTTTATTCCATCCCTATTTTCTGCCACAAAATCAATTTCAGTATTATTTACTTTTCCTACATATACCCTATATCCTCTTCTTAGTAATTCAAGATATACTATATTTTCAAGTATATGCCCCATATCACTATCTGCTTTTTTACCAAGTAAATAACTTCTAATCCCTGTATCTACCGCATAATACTTGTAATCTCTTGATAACAGTTTTTTCCCTTTAACATCAAATCTTTCCGCTTTGTATATCAAATAACTTTCTACAAATGATCTAATATAGTTTTCTACTGTATGATTACTAATAGAAATACCTTTACTTGTTAATGTATCACTTATTTTTTTTGTAGAGATTACACTACCTATACTGTCAAATATAAATTTTATAATATTCTCTAAAAATGTCTTATTTACTATCTTATTTCTTGCCATTATATCTTTAACAATAACTGTTGAAAATATGCTATCTAAATATCTATTTATACCCTCAGTGTCTAAATCCAATATACTTAACACCCCTGGCATGCCTCCATTTTTCATATAATCTAAAAATAATGATTGATAATTAATATTGTTTTCAAATCCTGATACATATTCCTTAAAAGATAATGGTAACATTCTTATTTCAACATATCTTCCTGTTAATAATGTAGCAAGCTCTCCTGATAATAGGAATGCATTTGAACCTGTTATATATATATCTATATTTTCTTTTATATACAATCCATCTACTACTTTTTGGAATTCTTCTATATTTTGTATTTCATCTAAAAATACATAATATTTTTTATCATCATTAATTTTACTCATAACATAATCATATAATTCCCTATAATCCTTAAAATCATAATCTAGCGATTCCAAATTTATTGATATTATATGTCCATCATCTATTTTTAATTCTTTTAAATATTCTATATATAATCCAAATAGTGTTGATTTACCACATCTTCTTATACCTGTAACTACCTTGATTAAATTTTTATCTTTCCACTTCTTAAGCTCATCTATATATTCTGTTCTTTCTACTATATTCATATTATCCCCTTCAATTATATTATATATAATAAGAGGATATTTAGCAATAGTATTGGAATTATTTTTCCAATACTATTTTTAAAAATATACTTTTGGAATTATTTTTCCAATTGCTCTCTATTAATAATCTTCTTATATAATACCATTAGTTTTTCTACTAATTCAGATTCTCACATTTTTCTATCTTTAAATCCATATACCTTAATAACCTCGATTTCATCTTAAGTTGGTTACAAATTGTAACCAACTCATTTTCTTTGTCTTTCAATCTTTTTTATCATTCTATACCCCCATTAAAAGTATAGAGCCTTTATTTATAACAAAATAATCTAGGATTAAGAGGATATTATATTCCTATTTTCCTAGATTAATTTTTCTTTTCTTTTTCATTTTATTTTAAATTCAATTTCTTATTATTTCTTTGTCCCTCTTTGTATTATTCTTGTAAGAGGCTTATATGTATCTACACTTATAATTTTCTTTTCTTTTAATACTCCATCTACATATGTTTCCTTATATGTATTTACAGTATATCCTCTAGAACCACCTTGTACTACTTTTGTTTTTCCAACTTTTAATTCCGGATTATCTTCATACTTAGTTTCTGGTTCTTTTGAAGATGTTCTTTGTGTATATACTTTTGTTGTTACTTTATCCACATTTATACCATATATTGAGATTTTTTCAATTCCATTTTGTGTTGATGCCACTATTTTTATAGGGTATTTTGTTGTATTTTTGAATTTAAAATCTATCGCTCCATAAAATACTGTTGCATCTCTACCAGGATCTGCATATGATGTTATAAAAGAGTGATTTGATCTACTTGTGATTTGTAAGTCTGATAATAATGCTGCATTATATAGTGTTGAAGAAACTTGGCATATTCCTCCTCCTATATCATCTACAACCTTACCACCACTATATATAGGTGCCGCTCTATATCCTGCATCTATTGTTCTTTTTCCTACAACTCTGTTATATGAAAATTCTTGTCCTGGTCTTAATATATATCCATTAATCTTATTTGTAGCAAGTCTTAAATTTGTTGTTCTATCAGCATTTCCTGTATTATAGTTTGTTTGATATGTTCCGAAGTAAGTCTGGGAATATATCTTTTCCAAGCTTATCATATGTTATTTCTGCTTTTATTTTCTTTAATGGGATTATATATTCATCCTTATTTTCTTTTAATATATTTTTAGCTTCTTCCATAGTAATTGCAAAATCAAGTCCATCTTTATCTAATTTAAGTTCTTTAGTTTGTTCATTATATTCTGCATTTTCTGGTTTTTCATATATTTCATTATGTATTTTTTCTATATCTATATTATTTGGTTGTTTTGTATCTACAGGTATAGTTATTTTTAAATCTTCATCAGATATCTTATCAACATCTCTCATTATTGATATTATTTTTTCTCTAAGAGCTAACTTATTCACTTCATTTCCTGAAGCTCCTGGATATACAAATAATTTTGTTCCATCAATATTGTATGAAGGTTCTTTTACTTTTTCTGGAATCTTACCAGATATTTCTTCAAGAAGTTTTTTCATTAATTCTTCATTTATACTATATGAAATATCTAAATTCTTTTTACTAAAATATCTAGATATAATTGTATAATTATTTTCTATAATATTTCCATTTCTTCCCTCCATATATGCTAAATCTACTATTTTATTTATATCTGGAGTAAATTCCACCATCTCTGGTTTTATTATTTGTTCATAATCTTTTAAACTTGCCCTTATTTCTTTACTAGCTTTTTCTTCATATCTCTTAGCAATCTTTTCTTTAGCTTCTTCTTTTGTTAGTCCACCTATATTAATATTTCCTATTTGTATATTAGGTGCTATTACATCTTTTCCCATATATATTACAGAAAATATTGTTGATACAATACATATTGCAATTATTAATAATAATATTGTTATAATGGCTATTTTTCTTTTATGATTTTTTCCTAACTTTTCTATAACCTTTTTTTGTATATTATCTTCAAATTCTTCTTTTTCTAATTTTTCTTTATCTTTTTCTACTGTCTTTTTATCTAGATTTTCTATTTCTTTTAATTTTTGATTTGTTTTTTGTTGTAATGCTTCTAATTGTTCTTCTGTTTCAACATCATCAACTTTTACTTTTCCTACTGCATCTAGAACAACTCTTTTTTCTTCTTTACTTTTTATAACAATATTTTCTTTATTACTTATTTTATCAATATCATCTAAATCATCTATTTCAGTTATATTATTATATTCATCTTTTTTATTATTATTTCTTCTATTCTTCTTATTCTTCTTTTTGTTAGTATTATTACTACTGTTACTACTATTATTATTGTTATTTAAATTTGTACTTACATTTATACTTCCATCTGTAATAACATTATTTTCTTTTATTTCTTCTTCATTTTCATTAATATCTTTAGCTATATTTCCTTTATTATTTCCTTGTTTTTTAGATTTATTTTTTTTAGCTGAAGTATTATTTTTATTACTTTTTTCATTTTTATTTACATTATTATTTATTTTATTCTCATTTTTTTTATCGTTTTTCTTTTCTTCTTTATCTTCTGCCATTATTATAATTTATCTCCTTGTATCATTATAATCTGTATAGTCTTTTTTCTTTATATTCATTCTATTTTCTAAAACTTTTGGAAAAACACCGAAGTGCCTTATTTATAGCATTAAATACTTGTTCTGAAAAAGCAAATATATTTTTTGATTTTTTGGTTACTAATAAGTCATTTTGTTTTTGGTAAGAATATATCTTTTTAAGATTTTCTGGCTCTACTATTGCAGTAATTTTTTCTTTAATACATATTTCTCGTATATTTTTTTCTTTTCCTTCAGCATCTTCTGAAACTGAATATATTTCTATTTGATTATTTTCTTTCCTAAATACTGCATTTACAATATAGCCTATTTCTGATTTTTGTAATTCATATTTTTCTTTATTAATTTCTAATATATATTTCTTATATCTATTATCATTTAAATTAATTCCATCTTGTCTTTTTTCTTCATTATATTTATATATAATCTTATATTCTTTCCCTATTATTATCTTATCAGTATTTAGGTATAGTCCTTTTATTATTTCCATACTATCCCCTATTTCATTTTTCTATTTTATATTATTTGGTTATAACAGATATAGCCTGTATAACATTTTTTACTGGTATAATTTTAATCTTATATTTTTCTTTTTTTTCAAGCTTATTATATGTAACAAGTGGTAATATAACCTTTTTAAATCCCATTTTTTCTGCTTCTATAATTCTTTTCTCAGCCATAGCAACATTTCTTACTTCACCTGTAAGCCCTACTTCTCCTATTATTGCCATATCATTATCTATATGTATCTTCTTATAACTTGATATTATTGCTAAAATTATTCCGAAGATCTATTGCAGGCTCTGTTACTTTTATCCCCCCTGCTATATTCATATATACATCTTGGCTACTTAGTGGTATTCCTGCATATTTTTCTATAACAGCTAAAAGTAGGTTAAGCTTATTCATATCTATACCTGAACTACTTCTTCTTGGCATTCCAAAAACTGTTCTTGTTGTAAGTGCTTGAAGTTCTAAAAGTATTGGCCTTGTTCCTTCTAATGATGATACTACAACTGTCCCTATAGTATCTGATTCTCTATCTTCTATTAAAACAGATGATGGATTTTTTACTTCTTTTAATCCTTCTTCTCTCATTTCAAAAATTCCAATTTCATCTGTTGAACCAAACCTATTTTTTACAGTTCTTAATACCCTATATGCAAAATGTCTTTCACCTTCTAAATATAGTACTGTATCTACCATATGTTCTAAAACTCTTGGTCCTGCTATATTTCCGGTCTTTTGTAACATGTCCTACAATTACTGTTGTTATTCCATTTTTTTTACAAATATTCATAACTTTTGATGTTACTTCTCTTACCTGGCTAACACTTCCTGCTGCAGATGTTATTTCTGGTGAATTCATTGTTTGTATAGAATCTATTATACAAAATTCTGGCTTTTCTTGGTATATTTTTTCTTCAATTTCTACCATATCAGTTTGTCCATAAAAATATAGGTTATCACATTTTATTCCAAGTCTTTCTGCCCTTATAGATACTTGTTGTGCAGATTCTTCTCCTGAAATATATAATACTTTTTTATCTTTCCCAATATTATTACAGATTTGAAGTATTATTGTTGATTTCCCGAATTCCTGGCTCTCCACCTATTAATGTAAGTGAGCCTTTTACAAATCCTCCACCGAAGAACTCTATCTGCTTCATTATATCCTGTAGACATTCTTGTATATACATTTTTTGGTGTGTCTATAAGTTTTACTACTTCTATTTTTTTACCATCCATATCTGTATATACACTTTTATCATCTCTCGCTTTTATATTCTGTGCTTTTTCTTCATAATATGTATCCCATGAACCACATGAAGGACATTTTCCTACCCATTTTGGTGTTTCATTTCCACATTCTGAACATACCCATATAGTTTTTAATTTTGCCATTTTACCTCTTTCTATGGTATTAAATTATTTTAATTATTATTTCTTAATTATAATATATTATCTTTAAACATTCTATCTAAAACATCAATATACATTCCGGTGTGCCCATGTAAGTCCTATTATCCATTTTGTTTCTAATAGTTCATTATCTATTTGTTCTGGTATAAATCCATGAATATTTGCTGTATTTGTAACAAATTTTAGATTTTCTAATGCTTCTTTTTCCTTATTTCTTTCCAAATTATATTTAGCCATCCAAAGATTTGATAATGTCCATGGATTTTTTCCGTCCTAGATAATTATCATTTTCATATCTTAAATATCCACCTGTATATGTTCTTAAATTCATTTCTATCCCCATATATGTATTTATCATTTTCTTTTCATTTACAGTAAATATATTAAATGGTGTTACTAAAGATAATGTTGAAATATCTATTTTAGGATTTTCAATATCATTTACATATGTTTGTTTTTCATTTGAATACATATTCATATGTATCCATTCTTTTACATCTAATAACATTGGATTTATCTTTTGTATCTCTTTATTTATCTGTTCTACTTTAAGCCTGTTTTCCTTATATGTTTCTTTTACAGCCTCATATATCATTCCCATTGTTTTTAAACTTGCAAACACTGCAGATATACCAAATACACTTTCTCCTACATAATTTTCCCAAAGATCAAATGTTTTTGTTTTCTTAAATGTTATTACATTTTCTATATATCTCACAATATACTTATATGCATTTTGTAACATTTGAAATATTCTTTTTAAAAATACTATATCTTTTGTATACTTATAATAATCATATGCTATAAGAATATTTATAGCGGTTTCATCTATTTGATATCCGCCAGCTTGGTGCAAGTCTTGTATCACTATAGAAACGTTGTTCCCATCTTCCATTTTTACTTTGTGTATTTTTTGCAAATATCTCTAAATATTTTTTAACATTTTCAGACATTCCTAATATATTATACGCTTTCATAACATAATATAGGTCTCTTGGCCATACATATCCGGTATCCTCCGAGAATATTCTCTTTTTTCATCTGATTCTAATGCTGCAATTACTGCACCTGTTTCATTATTTTTAAGTATATTTAAAAGTATTATACTTTGCTTATATATTTCTGCAGTCTTTAAATCTACCTTTGATAAATCATGTTTTATATGTTTTTCTATAAGTCTTTTCCAATATCTTTCTGATTCTGCTTCTCTATCTTTAACATTTATTTTTTTAGCACGAATTATTTCCATTTCAAGTCCTGACATTTCTTTTTTATCATTTTCATTGAAATATATATATAATGGAAACTCTTTTATTTCATTTGGCTCTATTACTATTTTTTCAAATTTAATTGTAGATTTTGATGATAATCCTACATATTCTTCTATATTTTCAAAATTTTTAAAATAGTCTATAGGATATTCTAATTGAATATCTGAATTAACTCTTTTTTCTATTATTTCTGTCTTTGAAAATATTGCAACACTATATCCATGATTATAGTGAATAATAGCATCTTGTATAAACATACTTGATGAATTTTCATATATACTACTAGTTATTCCACTATGTAACATTGGATATATAACAATTCTTTTATTTGATTCATTTTTAATCTCATAATTTCTTATATACATATTTTCATTTAAAGGAACAAAATCTGTTTGTACAATACTTATATCTTTTTCTAATATATACATATTTGTTTTTAATATATTAGTATCTTGTACATATTTTTGTTCATATTCTGTTCCATATTCTTCTCCACAAACATGTATATACTCTTCTTCTTCCATTTCATCATATATTTTAAATGCTATATACATATCACTTATTTGACTTTTAAAATCTGGTGTCGGAAAATATGCGCGAAGTATCCTTCCTTTTCTATCAAGTCCTACTGTTACTTTTCCATTTCCAATTATAGCATCATTAAAATATACATTTTTTGTCATATACCTCTCCTAAATTATATCATCAATATCATCTATTTCTTCATCTTTTTTCTTATTCTTAGACTTTGAAGATTTCTTTTCTTGTTTTTCTTCTTTTTCTTTTTGCTCTGTTTCTTCTTTATCATTACAATTTTTTTCTGCTTGATTAAGCATTAATTGTATTGCAAGTTCTAACTTATTTAATTTAGATAATACTTGTTCTAATATTGTCTTATCTGTATTTGTTGTAAGCTCTTCAGATTTTACATGTACATGTGTCATTCTATCTGCTATAGTATCTGAAAGCATTGAAATTTCTTCGTTAAGATCTGCAACCTTGTTTGCAAATTCAATTTTTTCTTCTCTTGTTGCAACAATTTTTTCTTTTTCAAGTAAGTTTTCTTCTTTTTCTACGATTTCATCAACTCTGAATGAATCACCAAAACTAGGTATCTCTGTATCTATTCCATATTCTTCTTCAATTTTACCTTTTAATACATTTTGTGCTTCTTCTTCTCCATGTACTAAAAATATTTTTTTAGGTTTTTCTTTAAACTCACCAACAAAATTCATAAGAAGTTTTTGATCTGCATGTCCTGAATATCCATCTATATATACGACTTCAGCATTTACTGCAATTTCTTCTCCAAATATTTTTACCTTTTTTTCACCTTCTACAATTCTTCTTCCGAAGTGTATTTGCTGCTTGATATCCAACAAATAATATTGTATTTAGTGGATTCCATAAATTATGTTTTAAGTGATGTTTTATTCTTCCTGCATCACACATTCCGAGATGCTGAAATTATTATATGTGGTTCTTTTAAATCATTTAGTGCCTTTGATTCTTCTGGAGTTTTAGTAAATACAAGTCCATCAAAATCTATTGGATTATCACCATTTAATATTCTTTTTTGTGCATCTTCATCAAAAAGTTCCATGTTTGCTTTAAATATATCTGTTGCTGATGTTGCAAGTGGACTATCTATATATACTGTTGCATTCATAAGTTCCTTATACTCATCTTTTATTTCTTGTGCAACAGTCTTATCTTTTATACTATCTAAATCATATAATACTTCTTGTGTTCTACCAACAGCAAATGATGGTATTATTACATTTCCACCTCTTCTTAATGTTTTTATAACTGTTTCTAAGAATAATCTTGCTTTTTCTTCTCCTGTATTTGATAAATGTAATCTATTTCCATATGTTGATTCCATAACCAAATAATCTGCCTTACTTATTGGTGTTGGTGGTTGAAGAAGTGGTGTATCATTATTACCTATATCTCCTGAAAATACAATTTTTGTTGTTTTTCCGATCTTCTGTTATCCAAAGTTCTACTATTGCAGATCCGAAGCATATGTCCTGCATCACTTAATCTAAATCTTATATTTTCATCTACTTCAAATATTTCCATATATTCAACTGTTTCAAATTTTTCTGTTGATTCTCTTCCTTCTTTAGCTGTATATAATGGTTCTAATAGTTTTTTACCTTGTCTCATTCTTTTCCTATTTTTCCATTCAGCCTCTGTTTCTTGAATATGTCCGACTATCTGCTAGCATTACTTCTGAAAGTTCTTTTGTTGCTTTTGTACAATATACTTTTCCGATTAAACCCCTCTCTTATAAGTTTTGGGATTCTTCCTGCATGATCAATATGTGCATGTGTTAATATCATAAAATCTATTTCTGCAGGATTATATATAAACGGTGCATAGTTTCTTTCTGCATCTATTATTCTTCCTTGTATTAATCCACAATCTATTAAAAACTTTTTACCAGCTGCTTCTACTAAGTGGTTTGAACCTGTTACTTCCTTTGCTGCTCCACAAAATACTATATTCATTTTTCCTCCATCTTTTGTATACAATATATACAAATATAATACTTCATTCAATTCATTTTATCAATTAAAATTACTAAATTAGAAAATAATATAAAAAGAAGAAACTTACTATTGTAAATTTCTTCATATATTCTAATTTAATTATTGTGCTGGATTCCATACATGTAAAACATTATTATTTGATTTAACATATACTGGATTTCCTCTTCCTGGATGATAGAAATCTAATAATTGAACACTTACTCCTGGTTCAATAAGTACTTCTGTTATATCCCCCATAACTCTTATTTCATGCCATACTCCATGTTGTGGACCACACCAGTTTTTCCATATATCTCTATCATTAAATGCTGCATATCCCCAATGCCATGATATTTGGTGATGTCCTCCTGAATTTACTCTCATCCAATGATACCTATTAGATGTAAACTGGAATCTAAGTCCTACAAATCTTTCTACAACATTTGTTCCAGCCCAACCAGACCATGGTCTTCCGAAGTTTGTATTGTTGCACCTCTATTCTTCTTCCACCTGATTGTCTTCCAATATGTGATGACCAGTTTCCTGCTCCATCTACTCCTATATCTCTTATAACAACACCATGAACATGTAGTTTTACTGTTGCTCCTGGTTCTCCTCTTCCTGATACCCAATAATGTGATGAATCAATATAGTTAATACTTGGTGGTGGCATTTGTGGTAATTGTTGTACTACCATTCTTGACCATCCACTCCATGGTCTTC
>CAUULU010000022.1:0-15003 GCA_963546185.1 uncultured Eubacteriales bacterium
TTATTAAATAAAATTAAAAATTTAAAAAATAATAATATATCTTTTGAAATAATATCAAATTTAGATAAAGAATATATATCAAATTTTTTAGAAAAATTTAAATGTAATCATATTTTTTCTAATATATATAGAAAACAAGATATTAAAGAATCTTCTAGTAATACAAAATTAATATTAACACATTCTAATATATCTAATATAACTAAAAATTTAACACAATTACTTTTAATATACCTAAATAACTGTAATTAATACATTTTAATAAAAAGATAAGATATTTATTAATTAAAATATATATTTTTAATATAAATATACTTTTAATAATATTTATCTTATCTTTTAATTTTTTATTCACTATTTTTACTTTTTTTATTATATTTCTTCTGAATATATATCTCTTACACCATTCATAAATATTGAATTAACATCTTCAAGCATTTTGTTAAGTGCAAGTTCTTTTTCAAAATATTCTAATACTAATGGTTCTTTAACAAGTTCATCATACATTTCTTTAGACTTATTTTGTTTTTCTTCTTCTACATTTCCTTCCATTAACATTTTTGTATTAATTTCAATGTTTAATTTTTGAAACTCTTCTATTTTTTTAAATAATTCTTCATTTTCTTCTTTTAATTTTTTTCTTATTTCTTTAAAATTAACTGTTAGTTCATGTTTTTTTAAGTTTGAAACTAAGTTATTAACATCATCATAAATATTTATCATTTTCTATCTCTTTCTTTTTTACTCTTATTTCTTATTTTTTATTTTCCTTTTTACTACTATTTTTGATTCTTTAAAGGCTTTAATTTAAACCTTTTAATTATACATATTACTTTACATATTTTACATATTGAAAAGTTTGTTTCTATCATTAAATTTAAGTAATCTTGTAACATCATTTAATAAGCTTGAAGTGATATCATTTTCATCTTTAACATCATTTGTTTCTTTTCTTTTTTCTTCAAGTTCTTTTATACTTACAATATTTGATTTTTCTTTAACTTCTAGTTTTTGTATTGCCTTATATGAATTTAATGTACTCATAGCAATTACTTTCCAATTATATTTTTGTACAACTTCTTTTCTAGCATTTTCTAGCAAAGTATCTGCTAAATTATAATCATAAAGTATCTTAAGTACTGAATCTGCTATTGAATTTGCATTACCTGCATATGATTTTAATCCTGTTTTTCCGATGTTGTACTATTTCATCAAGTCCACCAACATCTGATACAACAACTGGTATTTCTCCGAAGCATTCCTTCTAATGCAACTATTCCGAAAAGGTTCATATGTACTTGGGAAAACTGCAACATCTGCTGCCTTATACATTTTTTGTACTTCTTTTCCTGCTAAATATCCTACAAAATATACTTTTTCTTCTATATTTAAATTTCTTGCTATTTCTTTTAAATTATCCATCATTCCGGCCGTTTTCCTGCAATTACAAGTTTTACATCATTATAGTTCTGGATAATCTTAGGCATTGCATATAATAGGTGTTGAATTCCTTTTTCATATACCAATCTTCCAATAGTAAATATGATTTTTTCATTATCTTTAGCATAATTTCTTCTAAAATTATAGTTTCTAACAATTCCATCAAATTTATCAATATCTATTCCATTTGGTATAACATCTATCTTATTATAGTCTAGTCCAAAAAGTCTTTGAACTTCACCTTTCATAAAATTACTATTTACAATTACTTTACTTGCTTCATATGTAAGCATCCATTCAGTATCGTTTATATATCTTTGTGTTTCTGTATTAATACCAGAATTTCTTCCACTTTCTGTAGCATGTATTGTTGCAATCATTGGTATTTTTGTACTTTCTTTTATACTTTTTGCAGCATATGCAACAAGCCAATCATGTGCATGTATTACATCAAATTTTTCACCTTTTAATACAAGTTCATTAACTTTTGCTGCCATATTAAAATTAAGTTGCATTATCCATTCAATGAAATTATTAGGTCTTATCATATAATTATCTACACAATATACCTTTACACCACTTTCTTCTTTCATATAATATGGCATGTTTTCTTCCCTATATGTTACAACTGTAACATCATGCCCTTCCATTGCTAATCTTTTTGATAGCTCTCCTACTACACGAGCAATACCACCAACTATTCTTGGTGGATATTCCCATGATAACATTAATATTTTCATATACACCCATTACCATTAAATATTTTTATTATATTTAAATCATATTATTAGTTATATTCTTACAATATAATTTAAATATAATATCTCTAATTAATATATTAATATATCATTTTTGTTTTTTTAAGTATTTGTAACTATTTGTAACAAAATTTAATATTAATGATACATGAATAACTTTCTAATGAATTTACAATACATTTATACTTGAATTATAATACTTGAAAAATCTTTAAAATAGAAAAAGAATGTTAAAATATTATTTAACATCCTCTTTATACCTTTTTTATACATTACATATTACTAATTATTGGTATTTTTGTTCTATTTGTTTTCCTACAGCATATACAATATTTGAAACACATGTTAAGTCAAAATCCTTATTTTTCAAAGTATTTCTGTCATTTTTTAATTGTACAAATGATGCTGTTTTTTGATCTTCATCAATATCTATATCTTTATTCATTTTTTGTATTGAAAGTATTATATCTCCTATACCTATTTTTCCGGTCTTTTGATATATCACCCTTTCTTATAATTTTTACAAATTCTCCATTTTTTAATTTAGCAATATTTCCTGTACTATAGCTTGTATTAACTTTTCCGAAGTCCTTGTTTTGCTTTTTCAAGTCCCTCACCATATTCAACTATTTCTGGATTTTGTTTTTTCATTTCTTCAATATCAATATTCCATGCAAGATTCATATCTCCATCTTTTATTCTAACTTTATTCTTTAATTTTCCAGAAACATTTACTCCTTTAGTTTCACTTTCTAAAACCTTATATTCATCATCATTAGATATGTTTTCATCAAAAAGTTTTTTTGGAAGTCCATCTTTTACTATGAATTTAAAGTTAATATCTGATAAGTTTCCTACTGCATTTCTAGATATATATCCAGTTTTTCCATCATATTCAATCTTATACCATACATATCCGATCTTTTTCTCCTGATTTTTCAACCACTTTTATAATCTTATCATTTTCTATTGTACCTATAACATTTGTTCCACTTACTCCTGAATTATCTCTAAATCTTAAGACAGATTGTACATTTACAACTCCATATATAGGGTATGTTACATCTTTATCTTCTACATATTGGTACTTACTTTCTTCTTGTGAAGAAGGCTTATTTGTATTTTCTGTTTTTTCTTTTTCACCTTCTATACCATTATTAGTCCTATTTTTCATTTCAAAGAATTTATTACCTGGATTACTTGCCCTATAATATGGTATATATCCATATTGGTTACCAACTCTTGCTCTATACCATACAAATTCTGGATCTTTACTATTTTCTACTTTTTCAAATGCTTCAAACATTTGTCCAAAGCTAAGAACTTTTACCTTATCACTATTTCTTGTAGAATCTGCTCTTACTCTTACCCCTTCACTTATAATTACTGTCGCATTATATTTATCATCATTATCAGGACTTGGCGTATCATTTCCTGGCATATCATAGAAAAGTGGTATTTTAAATAGGTATTCCCCATTTAAGTTAGGATCATATTTCATATATCCATTTTTCAAAGATTTTCCTTCTGCTATTGGTGCTGTAATATTTTGCATATATTGATGATATATTGAATTATTTAAAACATTAAACTTCATAAAATATTTAGTATCTTGTCTATTACCAATATAATATTTTTTAATTACTTCAGCTCCACCTTTTAAACCTTTTTCAAAAGTGTCCCATCCTCTATTTCTTGCATAATTAAGACCATTTTTAATAACATCATTAGTTCCGGTGTCCTGTTGCTCCTATATTTAAAGGATTATATGCATGTATTCCGAAGTTGTGGTTCTAATCCACCTTCTTGTTTTAGTTTAGTTGCAAGCTCTAAAAGGTCAATATCAACTTCTCTTGAGACATTATACACTGCTCCTTCTCTTCCTGCATTTTTAGTTCCTGCAAGAACTGATGCAACTATCTCTTTACTTCTTGATTCACTAAACTTATTACTTCCTTGTAATGACATAAATGTAAATATATTATTTTCATTTAAATATGTTCTAGGGTCCATCATATATTTAATAGCATTTAATGATGGTGCTTGCCATCTTTTTGCTGCAGTATTTGCATCAAATCCTAAATGTGCTCTTGCCTGGTCAATCCATGCATCTGAAAAATATTTTCCACCATAACTTTCTATTAAATTTATAGGTGCATAACTATTATTAAGTCCTCTTCCTTCTCCAAACTGTGTTCTTGTCATTTGTTCAAAAGTATATCCTGTGTTTATAAACTCAAACTTCCAATTAGGATGTTTTCTTTTAAGTTCATCAACCTTTCTTGCTATACTTGGATAAAATGCCCTCACTCTTTCTAAGTCTCTTGTAGACTCTCTAGGACTTAATCTTTCTGCTGCCTTAACAATATATATATTAGCTCCTATTGTAAATAACATTATAATTAATGTTATAATTGTAATCATTTTTAATATTATTGCTTTCATGTCTTTATTCTTTTTCAAGCTTTACTACTACTTTTTTACCTTTCTTTAGTATATTATTTCCTTCATCAAGATCTTTTTCTTCTACTAATCTACCAACTTCTATAGTTTTTTCTCCTAGAGTTATACTATTTGTAGCTATTAATTTCTTAATTTCTCCTCTTGATTTTCCAAATCCTGCTTTAATACATACATCAAGTATATTTTCTCCTAAGCTCACTTTTACAATTGGTAATGCTTCTGTATTTATTTTCCCTGAGAAAATTTCTTTCGCTGTATTTAAAGCCTTATCTGCTTCTTCTTTTCCATGTACTCTTTTTGTTATATCATATGCTAATTTTTCTTTAAGAATATTTGGATTTGTTTCCTCTTGGATTGTTTTTTCTATTTCCTTAATATCTGTCACAGATACCATCTTATATACTTTTTCAATATCTTCATCATCAATATTTCTTAAATATTGGAAAAATTCAAATGGTGTTAATTTTTCAGCACTTAGCCATAATGCACCTTTTTCTGTTTTTCCCATTTTCTTACCATCTTTATTTGTAATTAATTTTACTGCAATTGCAAATACTTTTTCTTGTGATGTTTTTCTAACAAGGTCAACTCCAGATATTATATTTGACCATTGATCATTTCCACCTATTTCTAATACGCAATTTCTTGTTTCATATAGGTGTTTAAAGTCATTTCCTTGTACAAGCATATATCCGAAGTTCTAAGAATGTAAGTCCATCTTTTAATCTTGACGCATAACATTCTGCTTTTGTCATCATATTTACATTATAATGAACACCAACTTCTCTTAAAAAATCAATATATGTTCTATTATTTGTCCAGTCTGCATTATTTACTACTTCTGCACCATTTTCTCCTTCAAAATCAAGAAGTTTTTTAAGCTGCAAAGTAAGTGCTGCAACATTTTTATCTAAATCTTCTTTAGTAAGCATTTTTCTAAGTTCTGTTCTACCGTGATGGATCTCCTATCCCACCTGTTGCTCCACCTACTAGTATAAGTGGTTTATGTCCATATTTTTGAAGTATTCTTGCCACATTTATAGAAACTAAATGTCCAACATGTAAACTATCTGCAGTTGGATCTATTCCTAAATAGAATGTTATTTTTTCTTTTTCCAGTCTTTCTATTAAATCTTCTTCAAAAATAATTTGTTCAATTAATCCTCTTTTCCTTAACTCTTCAATAACTGTCATTATATAATCTCACTTTCCTCATTTTTCTTTATATTTTCACCATATACTTCATCTTTTATATATGTATTCATATAACGTGTTATCTTTTCTGAGCTCATTCCAAGTTCAAAAACAACTTTATCAAAAGCTTCCTTTTCTTTTAATTCACTAAATTCTAATCCATTATAGTCCATAAATGAATTTAATTTTGCTATATCTTTCATATCACTTTCTTTACAAGTTTTGCAAACATCTTCAGTTCCTAAGTGGAATATCCCACATCTTAAACATTTTTTTGCTTCCATAAATTAATTCCTCCTTAAAGATACAATATACCATATATATATCACACCATAGAAAAAAAAGAAATATAATTATCAGAATTATTACATTTCTTTTCTCTTTAACTTTTTTATATTTTTTATTACTTTTACAAAAAATATTTTTTTAGCATTTCCTTTTTTTATATTTTTATTTTAATATTCTCGAAATATATTTTTCATATTTTTATGTATACTTTTTATTATCTTTTTTTATTTTTTATTCCATACTTTTAATGTTTTAAGCATTTTAAATCTATTTATTATATTTTTTTATCTATTTTTAGTTTACTTTTAGGTGGAAAATGTGGATAACTATGTGGATAACTTTTCTTTTCTTATTTTTATATCTTTTTCCTTTATTTCTAATACATACAATATATTTTTAAAATTATTTGCATATTTTATTAGTTTACATTATATCTTTTTTTATTATTCTATATTTTTATAAATCTTTTTAATTTTTCTAATCTTGCAAGTCCCTCTTCCATATTTTCAGAACAAACCCCAATATAGAATTTAATCTTTGGTTCTGTTCCAGAAGGTCTTACTGCAATCCATCCATCATTTTCAAGTTCATAATATAGTACATTTGATTTTTGTTTTTCATCTTTTTCATAATCTCTAATTGTTAATACTTTTTCATCTTCAATTATTTCTAATTTATCATTTCTTAAAGTATCCATCTTAGTCATAATCTTTTCTTTACCTTCAATACCTTTAAGTACTATACTTTCACCTATTTCTAAATAATATCCATATTTTTCATATATATCTTCTAACACATCAAAAAGGTCCTTATTCTTCATACTATAATATGCAATTATTTCAAGCATTAACATTGATGCTACAACTCCATCTTTATCTCTTGCATGATTTCCATATAGATATCCGGAAACTTTCTTCAAAACCAAATAAGAATTCTTCTTCAACATTATTACTTGCACTACATATATTTTTAAATCCTGTTAATGTTTCATAATAATTAATTCCATATTCTTTAGCTATTCTTTTAGTAAGATTTGTTGATACTATACTTGTAGATACATAATAATTATTTTTTAATATATTCTTTTTTTTCATTTGGCTTAATATATATTCAAGCATTAATATACCAATTTGATTTCCTGTAAGTGGTTTAAACTTTCCCTTTTTTCTTACCAATACTCCCAATCTATCACAGTCTGGGTCTGTACCTATACATACATCTGCTCCTTTTTCATCTGCAAGCTTTAGTGCCATCTCAAATGCTTCAACATTTTCTGGATTTGGTGATTTTACTGTTCCAAATACTCCATCTACTACTTGTTGTTCTTTAACACATATTATATTTTCATATCCAAGTTCTTTAAGAAGCCTATTTACTACTAAATCTCCTGTTCCATGAAGTGGTGTATATACTACTTTAATATTTTTCTTTGCTTCTTCTATTTCCTTATCATTAAGTATTCTTGTTTTTAATATATCTAAATATTTTCTTTCTTGTTTTTCTCCTACGATTTCAAGTAATGAATCATTATTTTTAATCATATTATTAAATTCTTCTTCTGAAATCTTCTTTACTCCATTAAAAATATTAATATTATTAATATTTTCCATAACTTCATCTGCAACTTTTTTTCCTATTTGAAGTCCTGTTTCATCAAACACCTTATACCCATTATATTCTTTAGGATTATGACTTGCTGTTATCATTATTCCCATAAAGGCATTTAAATCTCTTGTTGAAAAAGATAATACAGGTACCGGTCTATATCTATCAAAAAGATATACTTTTATACCATTTGCAAGTAGGACTCTTGCTGTTACTTCTGCAAACTTTCTTGAATTATTTCTTGTATCATAAAGTATTGCAACTCCTCTTTTTTCCATTCCTCTTTTTAATATATACTCTGAAATAGCTTGTGTTGCTCTTGATACTGTATATACATTCATTCTATTTTGTCCAAGTTCCATAACTCCACGAAGTCCTGCTGTACCAAATTCTAATTCTGTATAATATCTATCTATTATTTCTTTTTCAGATAATCCTTCAAGTTCAATCTTTTCACTATCACTAACATTTTCTATCCAATACTTATTCAAATTCTTTAATTCATTTATATCAATATCTTCCATATATTTTTCTCCTTCTCTTCTTTTATATCATACTCAAATTATATTTAATACAAAACCTATAGTCAAATACAACAAAAAATAGCCTTAAACAATTATGTTTAAGACTATCTTATAATTAGATATTATGATATTTTTTGTATTTTTCAACTGCTGCAGCAACTGATTCCTTATCTTTAATAGGAGCAAAGTTTGAGTTTTTATCTACCATAAAGATTTTATAATCTTCTATGTATTTAAAGAAATCGAATATAAATATTTCTTTCTTTAAAAACTCATACAGTTTTCCCTTTATCTTTTTCTTTTTATAGGCATAATGTATAGGTATATCCTTATCCATTAATTTTTTTATCATAGACACCGTTAATATTTGCACCATGATATTTGAAAGTCTAAAATATAGTCCTTCATTATCCCGTAGATTTCTTAAATTATCTGGGATTTCACTATACTCAAGTACTCCTAATCTACCTGCCTCATCTTTACAAAAAACTCCCACCTTTTCATTGGGTTCTACTTTTTCAACCACTTTCAAAGTTAAATCAGTATCACAACTTTCTCCTATAAAGTCATAATCCACTAACTTTGCATTTATATTGTCAATATTACTTATTAACAAATGACTTATCTTTAAGTCATTTATTAATTTCATCACTTTATTCAAAGATCGAATTACATCTCCATGTCCTGCAGAAGCGGGTACATTCTTTCCTCCTATTTTAAGTTCTGTTCCGTCAAGATCCAATAAATTAAAATTATTTTGCACGAAGAAGTGTATTCTTCCTTTCATTCCAAAATAATCATTTTTTTCAAAAAAACTCTTCGTTTGTTCAACATTATCTGTTGAACACATAACGAATAAATGAATTTTTTTAGTATCCTGAATTTTTTTTAATTGTATTCCAAAAATACTCTCTCTTAATTCTTCAACAAAATATGTACCTTTGGGACCTTCATGTTCTAATCTAGATCCTTGTCCCCCAGATAATAATACTATACCTAATTTTCCTGATTGAACAAGTTCCTTTCCTTTTTTTTCATTCTTTCCTACTAATTTCATGACTTTTGGTCTTCTTAATGTTTCCATATATTTTTCCTCCTAAAATAATTAATTAATTTCTTTAGCATTATTCATATTATTGTACATACTTATAATAACATTTTTCCAAATTTATGTCAACTTTCTATTATTTAAAAATACCATATCTTTATATGATATTTTTTATTATTTATCCATAACCTCAGATATTCGTATATCTGCAATGATTGGAACTTGAAGTGTTGCCGCTTGCTCCATCTCTTCTTTTAATATACTCGCTACCTTATCTTGTATATTATTATTACATTCTACAATTATTTCATCATGTACTTGTAATAATATTTTAGCATCTAGTTTTTCTTTTTTTATTCTTTCTTCTATTTTTACCATAGCAATCTTAGTTATATCTGCCGCTGTTCCTTGTATTGGTGCGTTCATTGCTATTCTTTTAGCTTGTTCTCTTATTATATAGTTTTGTGATTTAATATTTGGTACATATCTTCTTCTTCCAAATTTTGTTTCTACATATCCTTTTTCTACTGCTATATTTTTAGTATTATCCATATATTCTTTTATCTTTGGATATTTTTCTAAATAATCTTCTATATATTTTTTAGCTTCTTTTACTGTTATTCCAACATTTTCTGAAAGTCCAAAATCACTTATTCCATATATTATTCCAAAATTTACTGCTTTTGCATATCTTCTATATATATCTGTAACTTCTTCTAGTGGAATATTAAATATTGTACTTGCTGTTGTTCTATGTATATCCTTATTTTCTCTAAATGCTTGTATCATTTTTTCATCACCGAGACATATCTGCTAAAACTCTAAGTTCTATTTGCGAATAATCTGCACTCACAAAAACATTTCCCTTTTCTGCTTTAAAACATTTTCTTATTATTTTACCTTCTTCTTTTCTTGCAGGAATATTTTGCATATTAGGTTCTGTAGAACTTATTCTACCTGTTGCTGTAACTGTTTGATTAAAATTTGAATGTATTCTATTTGTTTTTTCATTTATTTCATATATAAGTCCGTCTACATATGTGCTTATAAGTTTACTGATTTCTCTATATTCTAAAATATATGATATTATTTCATGTTTATCTTCAAGTTTTTTTAATGTATCTACATCTGTAGAATATCCTGTTTTTGTTTTTCTAATAATTGGTAATCCTAGTTTTTCAAAAAGTAATACTCCTATCTGTTGTACTGAATTTATATTTATCTCTTCTTCTGAATATTTTTCTATATTCTTTTGTAATTCTTGTTTTCTTTCTTCAAATACTTGTCCTGCTTTAAAAAGTTCTTCTTTGTCTAAATATATTCCATAATATTGCATCTTAGCAAATAATGTAACACATGGAAGTTCAATATCATAATATAGTTTTTGCATATCTTCAAAATCTATTTTTTCTTTTAAGATATTATATATTATATATACTATATATGGTGACATATTTTTAAAGTTATCAATATCTTGTTTTTGTTTTTCTATCATATATATATTTGTATATATTTTCTTTAAGTTTTCAATAATAGTAAAATCTTTTTTAGTAAAAACTTCTCTTATTTCTTCTTCTACTTTAGATTCATTAAAGTTTTCATCACTTTCTCCATTACTTAATATATATGTATTATTTAAAATATATTGAGTAGCTCTTATTATAATATCTTCTATTTCTTCATCATTCTTCCCTTTTATATTTTTAGAAATATTATTAGATATTATTAGTTTTAATAATTCCTCTTCTGAATGTATATCTTCTAAGTTTTCTAATATATCCACATTCTTTGTTATTATATTTCTTAATGTTTGAATATCTTTTCTTTGTAGTTTTAAATTTTCATATACTCTTTTTTTAATATTATCTATATAATCAAAAGTATCTTCTATTTCCTTACTATAGTCTTCTTCTATTTCTCTTAAATATGTTTGTTTTAATCCATATTGTCCGTATCTCACTATTTAAAATATAACTTGCTATTTTAGTATCAAATATTAGGTTTTTAAAATCATTTCCTTTTTCTAAACTTTCTACAATACCTTCTTTTATACCATGTGAAACTTTTTCTATTTCTTCATTTTCAAATATATCTTTTATTATCCTATTATCAATGCCTAATGTATATATATATCCCTTACTATTATTTTTATCTACAAACATTATAGTTATATTTTCTGATATTTCTTTTGTTACTCTATTTTTATACTCTTCTTGTATAATATTTTCTAAAAAGTTTTCTTTTAATATATATTTTTTTATATATTTATCAACTATATCTTCATTACTATTTTCTTTTTCATCATAATCTTTAATTCCTAGTTTTTCTCTAGAATTATTATATACATAGATTTTATTTTCATATTTATCTATATTTTTTATACTTTGTTTTAATTTTTCTAATATTTCTTCTTTTTTTGTCTCATTATATGAATATATTTCTAAATCAAGTATTATATCTTCTTTTATCTTTTTAATCTTATCTTCTAATATTTCTTTTTCTTTTTTATTTTCATTTCTACTACTTAAAATGGCATTCTCTTTTTTCTTACTCTTTATATCTGTCTTTAATATATCTTCTATAGAATAGTTTTCATTTTCTTCAATCTTATTTGTATCTTCTGCTTTTTTTATTTCAATATCTTTAAATTTATCTAAAAACTTATTAAAACTTATCTTTTTAAAATATGAGTATGCTTCTTCTGTTCTCCAATCAGTATATTTAATACTATCTATATTTATTCCTAAATCTTTCTCATAATCATATTCAATATCTATTCTACCTAAATCTCTAGAAATATATGCCATTTCTTTGTCTTGTATAAGCTTATTTAAAGTTGCTTTTGCAATTTCTTTTCCATCACTATTTTCTATATATTCATATATTTTTTCTAGGCTTTCAAATTGTATTATTAGTTTTAATGCAGTCTTTTCTCCAATTCCTTTTACTCCTGGAATATTATCAGATGCATCACCCATAAGTGCTTTTACTTCTATAAGTTTTTCTGGTGTTAATCCATATTCTTCATTCACCTTATAATTATCATATATTATATATTCTGTTTTCCCCATTATAGTCTTAGGATAACGTATGTTTACATTCATATCTACTAACTGAAAATAGTCTCTATCTCCTGTTAATATAATAATCTTAT
Source organism: uncultured Eubacteriales bacterium (assembly GCA_963546185.1). GTDB lineage: Bacteria > Bacillota > Clostridia > TANB77 > CAG-508 > JABCPO02. The sequence goes on from CAUULU010000022.1 coordinate 12,475, forward strand.
TTCCTTTTTTTCCTTCTTTTTTAGCTATTGCTCCTAAAATATCATCTGCCTCTATTCCATCTTTTTGAACTATAGGAATATTCATCATTCTTAATAATTCTTTTATTATAGGGAACTGCATTGTTAAATCTTCTGGAGTCTTATGTCTTCCTGCTTTGTATTCACTAAATATTTTTGTTCGTTTTTCAGAACTAGAAATATCAAATGCTACAATTATCTTATCTGGATTTTCTTCTTCAATAGTTTTAAACATTATTTGAAAAAAACCATATACTGCATTTGTGCTTATACCTGCAGGTGTTTTCATCATTCTTCCCATAGTTGCATAAAATGCCCTATTTGCCATACTATTTCCATCTATTAATAATATTTTCTTACTCATTTTCTTATCCCCTATTATCCTAACCTTATATTATCTTATTTCTAATTATTCTACACTTAAAAACTCTAAAATTTTACTATTATAGTTATTATCTTTTAACATTTTCACAAAAATTTCCTTACACAAATATGTATCATAATCACTTCTATGTGTAGAAAGTTCATCTACTTCTATACCATAATATTTTGCTGTTTCATTTAATTTAGGCCACTTATAATTTCCATATTTACCTTCAATCTTTAAGTTTTCTACATTTTCATTCATTGTACAAAATTTTCTCATATATGGTATATTTAAAAACTGACTATCAAAAGATATATTATGTGCCACAAAATGTTTTACACCATTACAAAAATCTTCAAAATCATAATCTTCTTCAAAGTATTTTGAATAATTTCTATCTTTTCTTAATATTGATATATTTTCATCTGTTAATCCATTAACTCTTATAGCTCCAAAATTAATTTTTTCACCTGGATTCCTGTAATAATATCTATCAAATCTTTCTATTTCACGTACATTTAAGTTTTCTATATCAACTTCCAATTTTATAGCAGATATTGAAAGTACAGAACAGTCTTTTATACCATTTGTTTCTAAATCAAATACTATTATTTTTCTCATTAACTCTTCCTTTATTATATTTCTTCCTTTAATTTAATACATTTTTAAATTTCAAATTTTATTTAATTTTTATTTAATTTTGTTTTTTAATATTTTTCATCAATAATTTTTTTAGCTTTTTCAACTCCAAACATACACAATGTTCCTATTATATATCCAAAAGTTAAACCAGCTATAATATCACTTAAATAATGTACTCCCATATATATTCTTGTACTTGCAATAACTATTGAAAATAATACTAATAATGTTACTAAAATATATTTAAGTACTCTATTCATCTCACTTATAATTACAAAATATATAAGTATTGTCATCATTGCTGCAACTCCTGTTGAATGGCCACTTGGAAAGCTTTTTCCTGTTTCTACCATTATTTCTGGAAAAGCATTTGGCCTTGGTCTATTAACCAAAAATTTTATAACACTCTTAGTCACAACTGCTATTCCCAATGTTATTGGTACTGAAAGTACTACAGCATATCCTGTAATTCTAGCTTTAAACATTGATACATCTTCTTCTTTATGTAATTTTTTCTTTTTACTTTTCTTCATGTAATATATCATAATTATAATCATTGTTATAATAGTAAAAGCTATTACCCCTTTTTTTCCTCCAAGTTCTGTTAAAAATTTAACTATTTTAGTATTTTGTTCTGTATGAAATGTTTTTGCAAGTTCTATTATATTATTATCCAATATTTGTATTTTATCTATCATAATTATTTCCTTTCTATTCCTAAATATTCATAAGCCTTATCTGTTATTATTCTTCCTCTTAATGTTCTACCTATAAACCCTAGCTGTAATAGGTATGGCTCATATACATCTTCTATTGTATCTCTTTCTTCTCCGAAGTGTTGTTGCTAAAGCTTCAATTCCAACAGGCCCGCCCCTTATATATATCAATTATTGTATTTAATATTTTTCTGTCTATATTATCAAGCCCTATTTTATCTATTTCAAGCTTACCTAATGCTAAGTTTGCTATTTCTTCTGATATATTAGAATTATTTAAAACTGTTGCATAATCTGCCACTCTTTTAAGAAGTCTGTTTGCTATTCTAGGTGTCCCTCTAGATCTTCCTGCTATTTCAATCGATGCCTCTTTATCTATTGTAACTCCGAAGTATATCTGCACTTCTTCTAATTATCATATCAAGTTCATCTTTAGTATATAATTCTAATTTTTCAATTATTCCGGAATCTATCTCTAAGTGGACTTGATAACATTCCTGCTCTTGTTGTAGCTCCTACTAAAGTAAACTTTGGCAAATCTAAACGTATTGATCTTGCACTTGGCCCCTTCCCTATAATTATATCTAAACTGTAATCTTCTAAAGCTGGATATAATATTTCTTCAACAGACTTATTCATTCTATGTATTTCGTCTATAAACAGGACATCACCTTCAGAAAGGTTTGTAAGTATTGCTGCTAAATCCCCCGCCTTTTCTATAGCAGGTCCTGATGTTATTTTTATACTTCCATTCATTTCATTTGCAATTATATTTGAAAGTGTTGT
>CAUULU010000023.1:0-14914 GCA_963546185.1 uncultured Eubacteriales bacterium
TAAATGGTACATTTGCTTCTCCTGCAATTGCTTTTGCAATAAGTGTTTTACCAGTCCCTGGATTCCCATATAGTAAGATTCCTTTAGGTATTTTTGCTCCCATTGATTCATATTTATTTGGATTTTTTAAGAAATCAACTATTTCCATTAATTGTTCTCTTTCTTCATCAAGTCCTGCAATATCATCAAATTTAACATTTATAGGTTTTACTTCATCATCATATACTTGTCCGGCTTTTACCTGTACCATACATTTTAAGTGTCAGATATATTAATATCATAAACATTATTGTTGGAAGAAGTGCTACTATTCTTGACATTACTACCGTAAATGCTGGTATTTCTTTTATAACAAATTCTACATTTTTACCTTCTGCAATCTTACTTTGCATAAATTCTGAAAATGAATTTAATGTTGGTATATTAAGTTTTCTTGTTCTTTCCTTTACATCTTTAAGTTTTTTATCATATTCTGAAATATTACTTTCTTTTAATTTCTTTAATTCTTCTTTTCTTTCTTCCCTATTTTTAAGTATTTCTTCTCTTATCTTGCTTAATTTTTCTTCTTTACTTAAATCTTTAAATTCTGGATTTTTTTCAATCTTTTCTTTTATTTCTTTTTCAATCTTTTTTTGTTCATCAGATTTTAAAACTACTGTTGCCTTGTCTGAACCTGATGTTATATCAACAATTGAAACATTATCATTATTTAAATCTGTTATATAATCTGTATAACTATAACTTTTTTCTTCTTTAAACACTTTAGCAAACATTTTATCTATAATAGCTGTTTGTCCTGTTATTATAAGATAAATATATGTTATAAGAAGTCCTGATATTATAAATACTATTACTGAAATTAATATATCTTTAAAAATATTCTTTTTCTTCTTTTCTTTTGATTCATTATTCTTTTTATTATTTTGTCTATTTTGACTCATCTTTATTTCCCTCTTCAATTTTTCTATACTTATATTTCAAACTAAATGTTATTAAATATATACCATAAACTATAATTGGTAATATTCTTCCGAAGATTATAATAGATATTTCCGATTTAAATCTTCAATATTTTTCTTTATTCCTAAATTTATACTATATACCATAAATATATTCCATATTATATATGCAGGAATTAATGAATAGATATATATATTATATGATACTTTTCCATCAATATTTAAAACATTAAATGTATTTAATACTGCAATTACTGTAAATCCTATTGCTTTTGCAAATAATGATAAAATAAGTACTATAAACAATAGTGTTAAAAATGCTACTATAAATACTAAAACAAAAATATATGCTTTTAAATTATATGACTTATAAAAATTTATTATATCATTTTTATATATAACTACATCTAAAAAGTTCTCTCCATTTAATTCTTCCTTTATATCTAAACTTTTACTTAAAATTTTATTTTCATATGTATATACTTTTTCCTTTGTTATAATAAGCTTATTCTTATCTGTATCATATATTTTCTTATATTGTTCCTCATTATCTTTATTAAGCTCTCTATCATTTATTGTAATTATATCTAAATCATTACTTATAGCATATTGTTTTATAACTCCAATATTCTGTTCTTTCTTTTCACCTGAATCAAACTCAATACCATCTTTTGATATACTAAATTCCAAATCATGATTGTTTTCAAAAGCATTAACAATACCTTCTAATCTAACATATATAAGCATATATGCAAATATTAGTGCTGTTATTAATATACATATATTTTTTAATATCTTATATGTCTTTTTAGCAATCTTTTTACTATCTTTTTCTATATATTCTATAGCTTCATCTTTTACAAATACTATATTTAAAATTTTCTTAAAATATTCTTTCATATACTTCTCTTTTCTTTTATCATTATTAATAACAATAAATAGTTAATTAATATTATATTATATTATATTATATTTATTATTTATTTTTCTTAAATAAATATCCCATTTTTATATATATATATCCAAGTCTTCTTCTAATCTTTTGTGCTATTTTAAACACCTTATACTTAAATGGTCTTACTTCTAATAATACTTGTCCTATAAATTCTGTAAATGTTGCATTAAATCCTTTTTTAAACCTGTATAATCCATATTCTGGATGATCTTTTTCATCTTCTAACACTCCAGGAACTCCTCTAAAGTCATAAATTTCTGCTCCTATACTTTTAGCATATTTTATTCCTTCCCATTGAAGCTTATAATTTGGCATAAGATTTCTCTTTGTATTAGAACTTGCTCCATATGCATACCATACCTTATTCCCATACATTACTAGTATTATACCTGCAATTATAATTCCTTCATGTCTTGCCATTAAAAGTTTAAAATGTTCTTTTCCTAAACAATCATGCATTCTTTCAAAATATTCAAGTGGACGTATTCCAAAATTGTCTCTTTCTCCTGTTTCAACCATTATATTTTGGAATATTCTTAAATCTTCTCTTGTTCCTTCAAAAATTTCAACTCCTTTTTTTTCTGCATAGCGTATATTATATCTTGTTTTAGAATGAAATTCTTTCATTATTGTTTCTTCTGTTTTATCTTTCAAATCTAATCTAAATACAAATCTAGGATTTATTTGTTCTGAAAACCCTTTAATATGATCATTTATAATATACCCATTATCTTTAGCAATTTTTCTAAATTCTTCATCATCTACTAAAACATCTGGTTCTAATAATACTGCAATTGCATTATTCTCTTTTGCAATTTTTTTTATCTCATCATTTAACTTTTTAAAATCTTCATTATTAAGATTATTATATATTGGTCCTCTTGAGACATATATAAACGATCCGGAAAAACTTAATCTTTCTGATTAATAATAATATTGCCATTATTATTTTTCCATTTTCATTTCTAACAATTGCTAAATCCTTTTTCCATTCTTGTTTAACATCTCCCCATTCTATAGACTGTTGAAAATTACATTTTTTAGATTTTTCTAAAAACTCCTTATATTCTTTTTTTAATTCTTCTGTAATCAATTTTCTTTCCTTTCAATTCTGCTTCCTTGTTTTTCATCAATAACAATAAATCCTAATTCTGCTATTTTATCTCTTAGTATATCTGCTTTATCATATTCCTTATTTGCTTTTGCAAGCTTTCTTTCTTCTAAAAGCTTTTCTGCTTCTATATATTTTTCATCACTCTTATTAGTAATTTCTTCTTTTTCTTTAATTTCATTTAAATATTTTTCACTATTTAATAAATCTATCCCCATTATTTCATCTAATTTTAACATAGCTTTAGCAATTCTTTCATCTTTTACATAATATTTTGCAAGTTTCCATACATATGAAATTGCTTTTGCCATATTTAAATTATCTAAAAGTGATTTTTCAAATTCTTTTATACATTCTTCTATAATAATATCTATATCATCTTTTTTAATATTTTCAGAATCTTTATGATTTTTAATATTTAAATGTTCTAAATATAGTTTTCTAAGGTTTATAACAGATTTTCTACTTGTTTTTAAACTTTCAAAAGTAAAATTCATTTTAGTATTGTAATTCATTGAAAATGTTAAAAATTTAAAATCAAATGCATTAAATCCTTTTTCTTCTAGATTTGTTATAGTATATGTATTTCCGAAGGCTTTTGCTCATTTTCCCACCATCTACTTGTAAGAATTCTGAATGAACCCAATATCTTGCTGGAATTTTACCACATTGTCCTTTACTTTGTGCAATTTCATTTTCATGATGTATTGATATATGATCTGTTCCACCTGTATGTATATCAAATTCTTCTCCTAAGTATTTTTTACTCATTGCACTACATTCTAAATGCCAACCTGGATATGATGGTCCGAAAAAAGCTATCCCATTTCATAATATGTTCTTTTGGTGCTTTTATCCATATAGCAAAATCTGTCTTATTCTTCTTGTTTATATCCTGTTCTACTCTTGCACCTTCTTTTTGCTGATTAATATCTATATTTGATAATACTCCATATTTATCTAATTTTGAAGTATCAAAATATATTGTATCTTCTGTTTTATATGCAAATCCATTTTCTATTATTTTCTTTACATATTCTTCCATTTCTTTGATATTATCTGTTGCTCTTACTATCATTTCAGGCATATCTATATTTAACTTTTTAGCATCTTCTAAAAATGCATTTTCATAAAACTTTGCTATTTCCCATGGTGACTTATTCTCTTTTTTAGCTGCCTTCATCATCTTATCTTCACCATAGTCTTCATCTGAAACTAAATGTCCTACATCTGTTATATTCATAACATGTTTAAGTTTAAGACCTAATATATTTTTTAAAACTCTTCGTAATAAATCAACAAAAAGGAAATATCTAAAATTTCCAATATGTGCATAGCTGTATACAGTAGGCCCACAACTATATATACTACATTCACCTTTTTTTAAAGTTTCTAAAATTTCTTTTTTCTTAGTTAATGTATTATATATTTGAATATCCATTTTATTATTTCCTTTCTATCATCTATTATTTTATTTTAAAATTTATATTTATATTGTTAATTCATTCTAAGGCGATGGAGGTGTTGAACCTTTTACCTGCTTATATTTTTCTTCTAATTCTGTAAGCTTATTATAATTTGTAACTTTATCTTTTTGTTCCCTTGTTAGCTCATTATATTTTGTTCTTGCAGGTGTTATCTTAGAAGTTTTAATTGTATCAGCATTTGATGCTGTCATTGTACTTGCTGCTGGAAGGGTTGCTAGAAGATCTGAAACTATTTTTGCTTTTGCTTTATCATCATCTTCTTTTTTCTTCTTAAGCTCTGTTATTTTAGCTTTAATTGTATCTATCTTAGATTTTGCTCCTCCATCTACTGCATCTTTTTCTTCTTGTGTAAGTGCATTATATTTAGAAACTATTTGTTCTAATTTAGATATATCTGCTGTACTTGTTGTTGAAACATTAGCAGAGTTTATACTGCTTGTCATTTGTGCTGCTGTTTCTTGTATTTTCTTCTTCTTTTCATTGTTTTTATCTTTACACTGAGTACATACTGCTGTTGGTGCTCTATATTTGCCATCTTCTGTTCCAGACGCATCTTGTTTTATAAATACACGTCTTTCTTTATCTTCAGGTGCACAATGTTCTGAAGCTAAAAGCCCACTTACTTTACATACTTCAGCACTTATATGTATTTCACATTTATCTTTTGGAACTGTTCCTTTAACAAATATTTCTGAATATACTCTACTTCCTCTTTGGTCTCTTGAACAAAGATCTGTTGGAAGTTTTCCTGAATCTTTACATACATTTGCTCTTACTATTCCTTCTGGTTCTTTGAATTTTTCTTTAGCTAAATCTTTATGAATTTCTTTCATAACTGCTGAGAATATTTGTCCTGAAGGGTTTGCTCCTCTAAATTTAACTTCTTCTACTTGGTCATAACCATACCATACTGCCATTGTATATTTATTTGTAAATCCACATAGCCATCTGTCATAATCATCATTTGTTGTACCAGTTTTAGCTGCTAAATCCCATCCTGGAACATTTGCATATGCCGCTGTACCTGATTTAATAGGTTCTTGTAAGATATTTTTCATAATATATGCATTTTGTTCACTCATTACTCTTGTTTTTGTTTTTTCTTTCTTTAATACTTCTTCACCATCTGCTGAAAGAATTTTTAGAATAAATGTTGGTTGTATATATTCACCATCATTTGCTATTGTACCATATGCTCCTGCTGCATCTTTAACAGTTATACCTTCTGTAAGTCCTCCGAAGTGCTAAAGCTGCTTCATTCTTATCTCCTTCAACAAGTGGAAGTCCTAATTTTTTACCAAATTCATATGCTGTATCTACTCCTACTTCTCTTAAAGCTCTTAACATTGGTAAGTTTTGTGAAACTCTTATAGCTTCTCTTACTGTCATATACCCTTTATATGATCCTGTATAATTCTTATATCCCATATTTTGAATTGGTGCATCATTATATACTGAACCTGCTGTTAATTTACCAGCTTCTAATCCTGCAGATACTACTGTAAGTGGTTTCATTGATGAACCATTTTGTCTCTTAGTTCTTGTTACCCTATTCCAATCACCTTTAGTCATTGTTGTTTGGTCTCCGTAGTCCACCAACTGCTGCTACTATTTCACCTGTTTTATGGTCTGTAACAACTGCTGCTGCTTGTGCATTTTTTCCTTCATTTTTTCTAGATTTTAAAACATATTTATCTTTTTTCATTTCTTCTTCTAGTTTACCTTGGTATGAAGTATTTTGTGTTGTATATATCTTATACCCACCATTATATAGTATAATTTCTGCCGCTTCTCTTTTAATATCTTTTTCTGCTGCTATTCTATCTATAACCTCGTTTATAGCTCCATCTACAATATGTGAATATCTTTGTGTACTATTACCAGTTTCACCTTTTTTGAAATCTAATCCGCTATTTACTTTTTCTTTAGCTTTATTTAGTTCTTCATCTGTAATCTTACCTAATTGTTTCATTTTTTGAAGTGCAACAATTGTTCTGTTTTTGATTCTTTGCATTCTATCTTCTTTTCTCTTTGCAAATGCCTCATCTGTTTCCCCTTCTTTTTTATCTAAGAATGGATCATATGTACCTGGCTGATTATTAATCCCTGCCATAAATGCTGCTTCTTCTAATGTTATATCTTTAGGTTCTTTTGAGAAATAATAATCACTTCCGAAGTGCTATACCATGTATGTTTTGTCCTCCCATATATATTAGGTTTAAATATAGTTCTAATATTTGAGATTTGCTTAATTTCTTTTCAACATTTATAGCTCTAGTTATTTCACGAACCTTTCTCTTCCAATCTCTTTCATCATCTTTAGTTATATTTTTTATAAGCTGTTGTGTTATTGTACTTGCACCATATGATGATTTACCTTTACGTGTTATATATGTAAACATCGCTGTTGCAGTTCTTTGTATATCAACTCCCATATGATTATAAAATCTTTCATCTTCCATTGATATATATGCCTCTGGTATATATTTAGACATATCTGAAAGTGTTATAATCTTTCTTTTTTCATCAACTGAAAGTGTTGCTAAATGATTTCCATCCCTATCATATACTTCTGAGTTTTGTTTTGTAACTAAAAGATCTTTTTCATCTATATCACTCTTTTCATTTAAGAAGTAATATACTACAACTGTTCCTGCTGCAAGTGCTAATATTCCGAAGTGTTATCATTGTAATTAATATCCACTTAAATATTCTTAATATTTTCTTACCAGTTGATAAATCTTTAAATTTTACCTTTTCTCCTCTTTTTTTCTTTCTTTCATTATTTCTATCTATGATTTTTTCCTCCTCAAAAGGATCTTTCTTATTTCCAGAAAAGCTTTTTTTTGTAACCTTTGTTTCTGGATACATTGTATTTTGTACTAATTCTTCCCTTAGTTTCTTTTCTTCTATTCTTTTTTCTATTCTTTGTCTTCTTTTTTCTTTTCTTCTTAATAGACTTTCATCATCTTCATCATTTTGTCGTCTTTTATCTCTACTTCCAAAAATTCCCATATTATCTATTAATCCTTTCCTAAAAATGCATAATATGCAATTATACACTTGTACTTATTTTACCACATTTTTCTAGTAAACTACAACAAAAAACACATAAAAATAGGTTAAAAATAACTTAAAAATAACTTATATATTATCTTATACATTATATGTTTTATTATACTTTCCCTTCCATCTATCCTATAACTATTAATATACGACTAATACACGACTTTTTTTACATTTTATTCATTTTTTGTATCATTTATTGATTATTCTATACATATATATTTAAATTTAGTTATTAATGCAAATAATATAGGTTAGATGAAATATTTGCAAATATTTTATGTAGGAGAAAATAATGAATAATAATAACAATAATATTCTTTTCAATAATATTTTTGATACAATGGGATATAATTCTTATGAAAAGAAAATTATATTATCAAATTTTGATGATTTATCAATAAACAATTATGCTAATAATCTAATAGATAATATTTCATCTTCAGATACTAGCATTTTTTATACTGATATTTCTGATGCTATAAAAGATATACATGATCACTCTTCAAGAATTATATCTTTCCATCAAAATGAAAAAGAATATAATATTAAGAAAAAAGGAATTGGTGGATATAAGGAAAATATTAGTAGACAAAGTCTTGATTTACCTAATTTTGTTAATGATAATCATAAAAAAAATATATCTAATAATAAGAGGAAAATGTCTAAAAGCCCTAAAAATAATGGTAAAAAATTCAAATCAAATTCAGGCACTTCAAAACTTATAAGAAGAATAGCTATTACTTCTCGGACTTATAGCTTTAGCTTTTGGTGCAAATCATATGATTGATAAAAATAGAAGTGACATGGCAGAATTCAACAAATATATGGAACATTCTGTAAAAGAAGATCCCGTTTTCCTTATAAGCAATTATTCTAGAGTTAAATCATCAAATTATATGATATATAAGATGCTTGAAAATGCAACTCCTGAAGATATTGATGCTTACCGTCAATTAATAGTTGCCCTACCAGAATTCCAAGAAGGTTTTAATGCTTCTCCTGGTAATAGAAATATTGCAAGATATAATAAGAGTATTGAAACAATTCTTAAAAATCAAAAACTAATCTTCAATATTATTGATAGTGATTTAAATGATAAGCTTCAAATGGCTATAACAAAAGATAATAAAGATAAATTAGGACTTAAAGATATTAATGATTTAAATGATGTAACATTTAAATATAACACACTTATAAGTTCTAGTGATGGTACTAAAGATGATAGAATAATTGTAAATAGAAAATCAAATCGTAATAAAGAAGAGTTTGATGCTATCTTAGGTTCTAATGATTCATATCCTATTAAAAAAATAGCAGAACTTAGAGGAGATATTTTAGTTAAAGAACAAAATCTTAAACATGATCCAAAATCATATACTGATGAACAAAAAGCACAAGACTTATATGAACTTATGATGATGAATAAGTATTTAGAAGAATCTTCTTTAGAAGTAAAAGATAATAAAATACAATCTAAACATTATAAAGAAAAGACTATTGACTATAGAAACCAAGATGCTAAACAAAAGCAAGAATTAATAAACAATTTCTCAAATAGAATGAATCAATCTTTAGAAAACTCTAAAGATGCTAAATTCAAAGCTAAGAAAAGAGAAGAAGTTAAATCTCTAGATACTAAAGATGAACTTGAAGAAAACATTGAAAAATCTAGACTTGATGATGATTTCTTTGATAGATAATAATATTAAAATTATAAATTATTAAGAAAGAAAAAAGAAAGTACAAATTCTAATTGTACTTTCTTTTCTCATTATAATATCTCATTATATCTTATTATAATCACTTAATTTCTAAATTATTATACTGCTTCTACATATCTTGTATAACGCATACATTCTGCTGTTTTTGTTTTTGTATATCCAAATATTGGATTTAATCCTAGTTCTTTTAACTTATTGTAGTAGAATTTTCTTAACTTTCTTTCTTTTATTTTTTTATCTTTCATTAAGTCTTTTATTTCTTTTATAGCTATTTGGATATCTCTTTCTTCTTCAGTTGTGGCTTCTTGATATTTTTTCCAAAACTCTGTTTGTGCTTTCTTTTCTTCCTTATTTTCCCAATATATTTTAGTTCCTAAAACATTTTGGTGTAATTCTACTATTATTGTTTTTATCATTGAGAATACCTTTTCTTTTTTTCCATTTGTAGTATTCATTAAAAGTGTTCTTGTATCTCTTAATAATTTTCCGAAAACATTCTTCTATTACAGGCATTGGAAGACTATGTGTAAATAATGTTCTGCTTAAGTTTAAAAGTATTATTGTTCTTTCTAAATTATCTTTTTCATCTAATTTTCCTAAATATGAGTTATATTTATCTATTTCACCTTGTATCTTACCATATTTATTTACTTTTGAATGTTTCATTTCTAGTGGTAATATTTCTTTTACATATTCTGCTAAACTTCTAAATATTTCCATATAGATTCCATTTTTCTTTTCATTGCTTATAAGTCTATTATCTGCAAGTCTTACTGAATAGTTTTTTAATAGATTTCTATATATTTTAGTTTCTTTTATTGCATATAATTCTTCATATTTTTCATCAATCTTTTTACCAGATGCTTTAAGTACCTTATAGTCTAGTGATAATAAAAACAATTGTTTTTTATTCTTATATTCTTCATATTGTTCTGATTTATTTGTATTAATCTTATAATAATCTGCTAAAGCTTTCTTTTCTACCTTTGTAGCTCTATCTGTTCTTACTTTTGCATATATAGAATCCATAATGTATTTATCTATAGCTTCTAAATATTCTTCATATGCTATATTATATTTTCTTTCTGCTTCCTCTCTTTGAGATTTTGAAGGCACTTCTTTTACTTTTTCTAATATCTTATCTGCTTTTATATATGCTCTTCTTTTCATGGATATAAGGAAAGAGTTCATTCCTATTTTAGTTGGAACTAATATATTTCTTATTGTTGTTGCAACACGGCCTATGAAATTTGTATTTGTTGTTATAATTTTTAATGTCTTCGATTTAGCTTGTTCCATTTTCTTCCCCCTCATAAACAATTACCACATTATATTATAATATATACTATACTTTTATATTCAAAGTCAATTATTTTTACATATTTATAATATTTAAAAAGCCTTCCTTTCATTTCTTAATTCTTTTGCATTCATTATAGAATATTCTGTTATATCTCCTCCTATTATTCTTGCAATTTCTGTTATTATTTCTTCTTCATTTAGTTTTGTTAAACTTGTTTTTGTTCTTCCTTCTTCTTCTTTTTTTGATATATAGTAATTATGATCTCCGAAGTGCTGCTATTGTAGGCAAATGCGTTACACATAATACTTGGTGTTTTTTAGCAATTTCTAACATTTTTCTTCCTACTTTTTTTCCTACTATTCCGACTTATACCTGTATCTATTTCATCAAATACTAATATATTTGTATTATCTGCTTCTCCGAAGTATATTTTTTATACTCAGCATAATTCTACTCATCTCACCACCAGATGCGATTTTTTTAAGTTCTTTTTGTTCTTCTCCTTTGTTTGTTCTTATCATAAACTCAATATAGTCTTTACCTTCTTTTGTAAACTTGTCTCTTTTTTCAACTAAAATACTAAATTCTGCATTTTTCATTTCTAAGTCTTTTAGTCCTTCATTTATCTTATCTGAAATATCTTTACCTGCTTTTTTTCTAAGTTCAAACATTCTTTCTGCCAAAATATTTAATTCTTGTTCTAATTTCTGTTTTTCTTTTGAAAGTTCTTCAAGTCTTTCATCCTTATGTTCTATTTCATCAAGTCTTTCTTTAGTTTCTTCTAAGAATTTAAATATGTCACCAACTGTCTTACCATATTTTCTTTTTAATATAACATATTCATCTATCCTACTTTCTAATTTTCTTAGCCTCTTTTCATCATATTCACCATCACTCATTTTAGATATTACTATATCAACTTCTTCAAGCTCATAATATGAATTTTTAATCACCTCATATTCTTCTTTTAAATCATCACTATAATTATTAAGTTCTTCAACATTTTGCATAGCAAGTGCTAAACTTTCCATTGTATCTGAAATGTTTATCTTAGCTTTTGCTATATTTTCTGCAATCTTTTCATAATTAGAAATCTTTGTATATTCTTCTTCTATGTTTTTTTCTTCTTCTTCAGATATTCCTGCTTCTTCTATTTCTTTTACTTGAAATTTTAAAAGAGATATTTCTCTTAAGTCACTTCCACCTTCTAGTTTTAAACTTTCATATTTCTCATAAATATTTACATATTTTTTGTATATATCATAATATTCTCCGGTGAATACCTTCTATATATTTATGTATATATCTATCTAGCATATTTCTTTGTTTTCCAGCATCTAATATATTTTGGTTTTCCTTTTGTCCGGTGTACATCGATTTTATCTAACATAAATTCTTGTAATTCTTTTTTTGATATCATCTCCCCGTTTATAGTACATAAGTTTTTACCTTGTTTTGTAACTTTTCTTGATACTACATATTCTTCACCATCAATATCTAAAGAAATATTTACTTTTGCAAACTCTTTACCATTTGATATCTTATCTTTTTCAAACTTACCGACCACCTATAAATATTAGAGAGTCTATTATAAGGGTTTTACCTGCACCTGTTTCACCTGTAAGTACATTAAAACCTTCAAAAAACTCCACTGTTATATCTTCAATTATACCAATATTTTGAATATTTAAATAATTAATCATATATTTCCTTCCTCTTTAAATTAAATATATTAATTCAATAATAAATAACATATATTTAAAATATACAAACAATTCTCATATATGTTATTCTACCCTAAAATATTATATAATATTTATTAGTATAATCATAGTAATTTAGAAAGGATTTTAATTTTAAAATGAATAATTCTCGGAAGGATAATATTTCATATAGATGTAAATAATGCATTCCTATCTTGGACTGCTGTTAATCTCTTAGAAAAAGGACATAATGTAGATATTAGAAATGAATATAGTATTATCTCTAGAACAGATAATAAGCGTCACCGGTGTTGTTCTTGCTAAAAGCACTAAAACTAAAAAGTTTGATGTTAAATCTCGGTGAAACTACATATAGTGCTATAAAAAAATGTCCACTAATTAAAATATATAATCCAGATTATGATATGTATAAAACAAAATCAGATGCATTTTTTAAACTTCTTTCTAAATATTCATATTGTGTTCAAAAAGCTAGTATTGATGAGGGATATATCGAAGTTACAGGGATTATTAAAGGTAATACTATAGAAGAATTAAAGAAAAATAGTATTATCTATGCTAAGACTTTACAAAATGATGTAAAAAACACCTTAGGTTTTACTATAAACATAGGTATAAGCAATTCTAAAATAATAGCTAAAACTGCATCAGACCTTGTAAAGCCAAATAAAATTATCCCCATCTTCCATGATGAATTAAAAGAAAAGCTATATCCTCTAGATATATCAAAACTATTTCTTGTTGGTAAGAAAACTGAAGAAAAATTAAAAAAACATAATATAACAACAATAGGTAAACTTACTGAAACTGATGACAAATTTTTAGACAAATTTCTTCGGAATACTACGGTCCAAAATTAAAACAATATGCTCTTCGGGAATGATACATCTCCTGTTACAGATAAAGAAGAGGAGCTTAAATCAATCTCTCACCGGACATACATTTGAAAAGGATTTAGTAAAACAAGATGAAATTCTTACTCATTTACTAATAATTACAGAAAATCTTGCTAAAAGACTTAGAAAAGAAAAACTTAAAACAAATTCTATAGGAATAACAATTAGACTTAATAATTTTACAGACCTTTCAAAACAAAAAGCTATTTCATATACAGATTCTACTATAGATATATATAATATAGTAAAAGAACTATATTCTATACTTAGAAAGAAAAGCAATCTTCCTATTAGATATTTAATGGTTAAATTTAATAGCTTAGATAAAGCAGAAAATACAGAACAACTTAATCTTTTTGATATTGCTGAAGAAAATCAAAAAAACAAAAATATAATAAAAAGAAATACTAAAAAAGAAAATATTGATAATGCAATAGACAGTATTAACAAAATTCTTCGGAAACAATACCCTAAGGCGTGCCTCTACTCTTATACTTAAGAATAAGAAGGATGATACTAATTCATAAAATAGTATGTCTTGTATTATGTAAAGCTTTGTGCTATAATATTATTACAACTAATTATTAATGAATATCATTAATATAATATTCAAAAGATAAGGAGGGATTCGATTTGAATCTACTAAAAAAAATTTTACTATTTCCAATAACTGTAGGTAGCTTATACTCTAATAATAGAACCTACATAAATCAAAGTGTTAGGAGTGATTTTCTTTGTTACATGGATTATACATTAATAACGAACAAAGAAACTATTCAACACAAGATTGTTAATCACAAAAGAACTATAACAGGAAATTATGGAATTAGAAACCATGAGGATCAAGAAAAAAAGTCTCACTACTTGGTTGCAGTTTCTAAGCAATTTGGTGTAATTGGAGATATTATAAATATCCGATTTACCAATGGAATACTCCTAGAAGTAATAATAGGAGATTACAAGAAACAGGAAGAAATTCGGAAAAATCCTGTACCAGGACATAAAATAAGCCAAAATAGATACTGTATTGTAGAGTTTATCGTAGATAAACCTTCAGTGTCTAATAAGGTTATCAATATAGGTGGATTTCAAGGAATATATCCTGGAAACATCCTATATATAGAAAAAACAAACAAAAAAACCAAACTTTAAATAAAAAAAAGAAGCAGATTAATTTCTGCTTCCTTTTCTGTTATCTATTTAGTTTTTAACTCTTTCAACATATTTCTTTGTTCTTGTATCTATCTTTAATTTTTCCCCTATTTCAATAAATAATGGTACAGATATTTCAAGACCATTTTCCATTCTTGCTGGTTTTCCTGATGTTGTTGCAGTATTACCACTAAATCCTGGTTCTGTATATTCAACAACTAATTCAACAAATGTTGGTGGCATTACTTCTATAACTTTACCTTTGTATAATACAATTGTTACATTCATATTTTCTTGTATAAAATCTAAAGCATCTCCCATTTGTTCCTTTGTAAGTCCCATTTGTTCATATGTTTCATTATCCATTATGTAGTATAAGTCACCATCTGTGTATAAATATTGCATTTCTTTTTGTTCTATTTCTACTGTTTCTACTTTTTCTGCTGGATTAAATGTTTTTTCTATAAGAGCTTTTGTCATTACATTTCTTAATTTTGTTCTAAAAAATGCTGGCCCTTTTCCTGGTTTAACATGTTG
>CAUULU010000024.1:0-14392 GCA_963546185.1 uncultured Eubacteriales bacterium
CACCGCCAGCGTTTATCCTGAGCCAGGATCAAACTCTCAATTTTTGTTTAATCTTCTTTTCTCATTCAAACCTTCCGGCTTGTCTTTGCTTTTCCTATTTATTTTGGACAGTTCTCTGTCCGCTTGGTTTATTTTCTCTAAAGGATATTGTTTATTTTTCAATGTACTGTTTTCATTAAAATACAGTCGCTCTCGACTGTATATATATAATATATTACTTTCAGTTATATGTCAACACTTTTTTGAAACTTTTTAAAGTTTTTTTATCTTTTTAATCAACATATATTTCAAGTATAAATTTGAGAGGAATTTAGTATTCCTCTCATTATTTTTTATTATTTTTTTACTATATTAATTATTATTTTTCTTCTAGTGTTTCATATACACTTACTTTTTTTCTTGTTCTTCCATAACGTTCGAACTTAACTTGTCCATCTATTAATGCAAATAAAGTGTCATCTTTTCCAATTCCAACATTATTTCCTGGATGGTATTTAGTTCCTCTTTGTCTTATTATTATATTTCCTGCTTTAACATATTGTTTGTCATTTTTCTTAAGACCTAATCTTTTTGATATGCTATCGCGTCCGTTTTTAACGCTACCTTGACCTTTCTTATGTGCCACTTAGTTCACCTCTTTCTTTATGATTTTTTTATGTATTATTTTCCTGCTGAAATGTTTGTTATTTCAACTTTAGTATAATTTTGTCTATGTCCTATAGTTTTTCTGTAATCTTTTTTAGGTTTGTATTTAAATACTTTTATTTTTTCACCTTTTACATGGTCAACTATTTTTCCTTCAACCTTTATACCATCTACATATGGTGTTCCTATTTTTGTTTCTTTATCAGATACAAGTAACACTTTGTCAAATGTAACTTTTTTTCCTTTTTCTGCGTCTAACTTTTCAAAGTATACTATACTACCTTTTTCTACTTTATATTGTTTTCCACATGCTTCTATAATTGCGTACATCGCAAATTCCTCCATTTCGTAATACTCGCTAACCGTTAATTTAAGGTACTTTATTTAAAAAGATTTCTAACCTTGATTAAGCAGTTTACATATGACATTATATAGCAAAAAAGTGTATATGTCAATAAAATTGATTATACACTTTTTACTTTTAAATATTTTTATTCATTATATTTTTTCAATTATTTTATTATTGAAGAAACTATACCTGAACCAACTGTTCTACCACCTTCACGGATAGCGAATCTTGATCCTTCTTCAACAGCTATTGGAGTTATAAGTTCGATTGTCATCTTAACATTATCCCCTGGCATAACCATTTCTGTTCCTTCTGGTAATTCAATTATACCTGTAACATCAGTTGTTCTAAAGAAGAATTGTGGTCTATATCCTTTAAAGAATGGAGTATGTCTTCCACCTTCGTCTTTTGTTAGAACGTAAACTTCTGCTGTAAATTTAGTGTGTGGATTAATTGTTCCTGGTTTAGCAATAACTTGTCCTCTTTCGATATCAGTCTTGTTTATACCTCTTAATAATAATCCTGCATTATCTCCAGCTTCTGCTGAATCTAATAATTTTCTAAACATTTCTATACCTGTAACAACAGTTTTCTTTCTTTCTGTAGTTAATCCAACGATTTCTACTTCTTCATTTAGTTTGATTTCTCCTCTTTCTACTTTACCTGTAGCAACTGTTCCTCTACCTGTGATTGAGAATATATCTTCTATAGGCATTAAGAATGGTTTATCAGTAGTTCTTTCTGGAGTTGGTATGTATGAATCTATAGCTGCAACTAATTCTTTCATTGGTGCATATACTGGATCATTTGGATCTGTTGATGTAGATTCTAATACTTTTAATGAAGAACCTTTAACGATTGGAATATCATTTCCTGGGAAATCGTATTCGCTTAATAAGTCTCTAACTTCCATTTCTACTAATTCTAATAATTCTGGATCATCAACCATATCTGTTTTGTTTAAGTAAACAACTATGAATTTAACCCCAACTTGTCTTGCAAGTAGTATGTGTTCTCTTGTTTGAGGCATTGGTCCATCAGCTGCTGAAACAACTAATATTGCCCCATCCATTTGTGCTGCACCAGTTATCATGTTTTTAACGTAGTCAGCGTGTCCTGGACAGTCAACGTGTGCGTAGTGTCTAGTTTCTGATTCATATTCAACGTGAGCAGTATTAATTGTAATACCTCTTTCTCTTTCTTCTGGTGCTCCGTCTATTTGGTCATAAGCTTCAAATTTAGCTTGTCCTAATAAACTTAAGTATTTTGTTATCGCTGCAGTTGTAGTAGTTTTACCGTGGTCAACGTGCCCGATTGTTCCTATATTAACATGTGGTTTTGTTCTTTCAAATTTTTCTTTTGCCATGTTATTTTTCCCTCCTA
This sequence comes from uncultured Eubacteriales bacterium, assembly GCA_963546185.1. GTDB lineage: Bacteria > Bacillota > Clostridia > TANB77 > CAG-508 > JABCPO02. Next base: position 2,378 of record CAUULU010000024.1, read on the forward strand.
ATTATATTTTATAAACTTATTTTATATTATTTTGCATATATTTGCAAGTGCCTTTTTACCTTTTATAAAAGTTAGCATAAGGCACATTACATATATATTCTTTTTTATTTATCTAAATACTATTTTTGCTTTGATGCTACAATTGTATCTAATATATTTCTTGGAACTTCTTCATAATGTGATGGTTCCATTGCATATGTTCCTCTACCTTGTGTCTTAGAACGAAGTGTTGTTGCATATCCAAACATTTCTGATAGTGGAATAAATCCTTTTATTATTTGTATTCCTGTTTGTGCTTCTACTCCTTCCATTCTACCACGTCTTGAGTTCATATCACCTATAACATCTCCAACATATTCTTCTGGTACTGTTATTTCAACTCTCATTATAGGTTCTAATATTACTGGATTTGCTTTTTTAGCTCCATCTTTAAATGCCATTGATCCTGCTATTTTGAAAGCCATTTCTGATGAGTCAACATCATGGAATGATCCATCAAATAGTGTTGCTTTAAAGTCTATTACTGGATATCCAGCAAGTACACCTGATAATGATGCTTCTTTTATACCTTCTTCTACTGGTTTGATGTATTCTTTTGGTATTACACCACCAACGATTTTGTTTTCAAACTTGAATCCTTCACCTGGTTCTAATGGTTGTAATTTTAACCATACGTGACCATATTGTCCTCTACCACCTGATTGTCTTACAAATTTACCTTCAATTTCAACTTCTTTTCTTATTGTTTCTTTGTATGCAACTTGTGGTTTACCTACTGTACAGTCTACGTTAAATTCATCTTTTAATCTACTTACAATTATTTCTAAGTGTAATTCACCCATACCTGCAATAACAACTTGTCCTGTTTCTGCGTTTGTATAGATTTTGAATGTTGGATCTTCTTCTGATAGTTTAGCTAATGCTATACCCATTTTTTCTTGTGCATCTTTATCTTTTGGTTCTATCGCAACATCAATAACCGGTTCTGGGAATTCCATGTTTTCTAATATTATTGGATTTTCAATATCTGATAATGTATCCCCTGTTGTTACATCTTTGAATCCTATTGCTGCTGCTATATCTCCTGCTAATACTTCTTTTAATTCAGTTCTCTTATTAGCATGCATTTGAAGTATTCTTCCAACTCTTTCTTTTTTGTTTTTTGTTGCATTTAATACATATGAACCTGATTCTAATGTACCTGAATATACTCTAAAGAAGCATAATCTTCCTACATATGGATCTGTTGCAATCTTAAATGCAAGTGCTGAGAATGGTGCATCATCTGATGTTTCTCTTTCCATTTCATTTCCATCTTCATCTGTACCTTTTACATGGTCAATATCAAGTGGTGATGGTAAATATTCTACTATATTATCTAATAATAATTGTAGCCCTTTATTCTTATATGCTGATCCACAACATACAAGTGTTGCATTATTACTTAATGTAGCTGTTCTTAATCCTTTTCTTATTTCAGTTTCAGTTAATTCTTCTCCATCTAAGTATTTCATCATTAATTCATCATCTTGTTCTGCTGCTGTTTCAACCATTTTAGCTCTGTATTCATTAGCTTTTTCTACTAAATCTGCTGGTATTTCTTTTTCTTCTATTACTTTACCTTCTTCATCTTTGTAGTATAATGCTTTCATTGTTATTAAATCTACCACACCTTCAAATGTTTCTGATGCTCCTATTGGAATTTGTATTGCTACTGGATTACAGTGTAATCTTCTATCTAATTGTGCTAAACAATTATAGAAGTCTGCTCCCATCATATCCATTTTGTTTACAAATACCATTCTTGGTACTTTGTATTTGTCTGCTTGTCTCCAAACAGTTTCTGATTGTGGTTGTACTGCATCTTTTGAAGATAATATACATACTGCTCCATCTAATACTCTTAAAGATCTTTCAACTTCTACTGTAAAGTCAACGTGTCCTGGTGTATCTATAATGTTTATCTTATGATTTTTCCATGTACATGTTGTTGCAGCAGATGTTATTGTAATCCCTCTTTCTTGTTCATCTTTCATCCAGTCCATTTGTGATGCACCATCATGTGTTTCACCTATTTTATGGATTTTTCCTGAATAGAAAAGTATTCTTTCTGTTACAGTTGTTTTTCCTGCGTCAATGTGAGCCATTATTCCTATGTTTCTTAACTTATTTAATGGAACTTCTCTTTTTGCCATAAATTTTCCCCTTCTAAACTTTTTTAAAGTCTATATTAATATCTGTAATGCGCGAATGCTTTGTTAGCTTCTGCCATTTTGTGTACTTCTTCTTTTTTCTTGTGTGCTCCACCATTTTGGTTTAATGCATCCATTATTTCTCCTGCAAGTTTGTCAGCCATAGTTTTTTCATGTCTTTTTCTTGCATATCCTACTAGCCATCTTAATCCTAGTGTTTGTCTTCTGTCTGCTCTTATTTCTAATGGAACTTGGTATGTTGCCCCACCTATTCTTCTTGCTTTAACTTCTAGAACAGGTTTGATGTTTTCTAATGCTTCTTCAAATAGTTCTAATGCTGGTCTTTCTAATTTCTCTTCGATTATAGAAAATGCAGTATATACTATTTTTTGTGCAACTGTTTTCTTTCCATCTAGCATTACAGTATTTACTAATTTAGTAACTAATTTACTATCAAATTTAGGATCTGCTAATACTTCTCTTTTTGCTATATGTCCTTTTCTTGGCACTTTTCTTCCCTCCTTATTTTATTTTAATTTTTAATAAGCATTTTTAAGAATTTCTTAAAAAGGTACTCTAAAAAAATTATTCTTTTTCCAGTATGTGCATATAATTTATAAAATTATTGGCACCAACTGATTATATTATTTCTTTGGTTTTTTCGCACCATATTTTGATCTACCTTGTTGTCTGTTGTTTACTCCTGCTGTATCTAGAGTACCACGAACAATATGATATCTAACCCCTGGTAAGTCTTTTACTCTTCCACCTCTTATCATAACAACGCTGTGTTCTTGTAAGTTGTGTCCTTCACCTGGAATATATGCTGTTACTTCATAACCATTAGATAATCTTACCCTTGCAACTTTTCTTAAAGCTGAGTTAGGTTTTTTAGGTGTTACAGTCTTAACTACTGTACAAACTCCTCTTTTGAATGGAGAACGATTATTTGTGTGTCTCTTTATCTTTGAGTCATAACCCTTTGCTAATGCTGGTGTCTTAGACTTTGCTTTAGAAGTTTTTCTACCTTTTCTTACTAATTGATTAATAGTTGGCATTCTTTTTCCTCCTTCTTCATAAACTATTATACCTATAGCATAACATTATATATTTTATCATTAATTACTTTTTTTGTAAACATGAAAAAAACAATAATCTCATACATAAATATACAAATATATTATACCATAAAATACCATTTAAAACACAAAAAAAGACCTTAAAAACAAAACTTGTCTTTAAGATCTTTTTTTACCACTTTATTTCTTTATCCCATAATTTATTTTTACATAATTCAGTAGTACAACATCAAATACTTCTTCTTGTTTGTACCATTTAGGATCATATCCTCTCTTTGTTAACTTCATAACGGGGAATAGCTCTTTATTATTCACGGTATCTGGTAGATACTCTATATCTACCTTTGCCAATTCCGGATCTATTTTATCCCGTAATTCTTCTATTTCTTTGGCTTTTTTAGTGTCTTTTATAACTTTAAATTCTATTAAATCCACTTTCATATTTTTCTCCTTTATATAATATATTATTTTTTTATTTGTAAATAATATACTGCGTATTGTTTTGAAAATTATATTTTTCAATTTTTCTTCTTATTTCTTCCTCTTTTGCCTCTGAATTTAGTTCTAGAAGATCTCTTGCCTCTTCTAAAGTTATATATTTAGCCATAAAAATCACCTCCTTAATTTCTAAATTTAAAAATTAATTATTTTTAATCTCATATATATGTTAACATAATTCAAGATATTTGTAAACACATTTTATTACTAATACAAAAAAAGCTCTAAAACCCATTGGTTCTTAAAGCTTTTTCTTTTATATCTTATTTAAAGTATTCCAAGTTAGATGCAAGATATTCCCCTGCATCCTTCCCAAAAACAAACTCCACTTTTTCTCCTGCTTTAAGTTCTAATACAGGAAAAGAAGATATATTATTTTTTTGTAAATATGATATATGTTTTTCTTGTGCTTCAACAATCTCTATTCGCAATCTTTGCGAATTTATCAAGGATTTTAAAAACATACAATTTGTACAATTTTTAGTTGTATATAGCTTGTACTCAGTTTCAACTGAATACTGAGTACCATTTTTTTTGTTATAACAATTTAATGCATTTTCTATTTCTAGAATGCTATTACAACATAAACACTTACCAGTTAATTGAACCGCTTTTTCTATTGGAATTTTAGAATATGTTTTTTCCATGCAAAATCACTACTCCTCTATCAAGATAATTTTTATCTCATTTTTCTTGTTGTATTCCTTTAAAGCTTCTATTACTTGCTTAACACTGTACTGATATTTCGGCATTCCTAATAATTGCCGAATTTCATTTAAGTTCATATACTCCTCAGTCATTTTTCACACCACCTTTTTTATAGATAATTTCAATTTTTCTTCCCTTAGATTGAAGATTTATGTTTTTTACATATTTTTCCAAATCTTCATCTATTTCAAGACCGTATTTTTCTCTGATCTGTTTTGGTGTCAATTTTTCATAATGTTCTAATTCCATATCTATATTCCTCCTTAAATTTTAGTTAAATTTTAAGTATCACTCTTTTTTGTACATAACTAGTATATAACACTTTTTCATTTTTGTAAAATCATTATTGTAATTTTTTAAGATCGCTGTCTGTATTTGTTTCTTTAGTTTGATTACTATCTGACATTGTAAAATTAAACTTATTATTACTCATAAGTCCATTTAGTATTGTAATTATTTCTCCTGTTGTCTTTCCAATATTGCTTGTAACCTTATATTTTAGTTCTTTTACTTCTTTATTATTCTTTTCTTCTATAAGCTTGTATGTTGTACTATTTTTATGTTTTTCTTTTTCTTTTTTTATTATATTTTCATTTTTACTTCTAACATAATATGTTATTTCTTCTACTATATCTTTATCTGTTAGCTTTGCTTGGTATTCTAATATTGTAGTCCTATTATCATTTGCTGTATTATTTTTTAATCCTTCTAATACTTCTTTTTTTAGACTTTCTTTTTCTTCATTACTTTTATTTGTATCTTTAGTTATTTGTTCTATTTTTTCTTCTGCTTCATATTCTTTATCTGATAATACCATATTTGCTACTAATACTTTTTCTATAACTTTAGAAATTTCTGCAACATTTTCCTGTTTTTTCTTTCCTTCATTATATTTCTTTTCAAGTATTTGAAAATAACTTATCATGTATATTATTGATATAATAATTGTTGTTAGTATAACTAATATTGGAATACTATCTCTAAATTTAATTCTAGGAATTCTCATTATATCTACCTTTCTTTTCTTAAATTTTCATACTTAATTTTACTTTTTGTCTATCTAAATCTTTTTCTATAACCTTAACTTTTACTATATCTCCTACTTTAACTATATCTTTAGGATCTTTTACAAATTTTTCACTCATTTCAGATATATGTACTAAGCCATCATCATGTATTCCTATATCTACAAAAGCACCAAATGCCGCTACATTTCTTACTGTTCCTTCTAGCTCCATTCCTACTTGTATATCTTCAAATTCTAAAATATCATTTCTAAGTATTGGCTTTTGTAATTCCTCTCTTATATCTATACCTGGTTTTACAAGTTCTTTTATTGTATCTTCTATTTCATATTTTCCATATTCTTTAAATTTTTCTTCTTTTAAAAGTTTATCTTTGTCTAATTTTAATACTTTTTCTATTGTTTCTTCTTTTTTCTTCTTATCTTTTAGGCTTTCTTCATTTTCTCCAACATATGCAAGTATTTTTCTAGCTAGTTCATAACTTTCTGGGTGAATCCCTGTCATTTCTATACTATTTTTACCATCATATATTCTTAAAAATCCTGCTGCTTGTGTAAATGCTTTTTCTCCTACTCCAGATACTTTTAAAAGTTCTTTTCTTTCTAAATATTTTCCGGTTATCTTCTCTATGTTTAACTATTGCTTTTGCTTGTTTTTTAGATATCCCTGCTACGTATGAGATTAATGAAAATGTTGCTGTATTTAAGTCTACCCCAACCTTATTAACTGAGTCTTCTACAACATTATATAGTCTTTCTTCTAATTTAGTTTGATTTACATCATGTTGATATTGTCCTACCCCTATTGCTTTTGGTTCTATTTTTACAAGTTCTGATAATGGATCTTGCAATCTTCTTGCTATTGAGATTGCACCTCTTATACTTACATTTACATCCGGAAATTCTTCTGCTCCTAATTTTGATGCTGAATATACAGATGCTCCTGCTTCATTTACTATAATATATTTTACATCTTTTCCTTTTATAATCTCGCTTACTACTTTTTCACTTTCTCTTGATGCTGTTCCATTACCTATCGCAACAATATTAATATTATTTTTGTTTATTAGTTCTTCTATTTCTTTTTTACCTTTTTCAATATCATCATTTGGCATTGTTACACTTACAATTTTTCCTTCTAAGTATTTTCCGATTTTCATCTATACATGCAAGTTTACTTCCATTTCTGAATCCTGGGTCAAATCCAAGAATCCTTATATTTTTCATTGGTGATTGTAATAATAATTCTTTTAAATTATCTCCAAATACATTTATTGCATATTCATCAGATCTTTCTTTTACTTCTTGTCTTATTTCTCTTTCTACAGATGGTTTAATTAAACGCTTAAAAGAATCTTTTACTATTTCTTCTATATATTCAAATGATATATTATTATTTTCTGTTATAACCTCTTTTATTATATCTTGAACTAATTTTTCTTCATCAAGTACAAGTTTTACATCTAGTTTTTTTTCTGTTTCTCCTCTTGTTATAGCAAGATATCTATGGCTTGGTATTTTTGAAATAGTATCTTTAAAATCATAGTACATCTTATATATTTGTCTTTCATCTTCTTCTTTTCCCTTTGTACTTATAATCTCTGCTTCCTTATTATATACATTTTTTACTATTTCTCTTATATCTGCACTATCTGATATATCTTCTGCTATTATATCTTTTGCTCCTGTTATAGCATCTTCTATTTTTTCAACTTCTTCTGTTAAAAACTCTTCTGCTTTTTTTAAGATATTTTCTAAACTATTTCCTGCTAAAATATATTTACTTAAATCTTTTAACCCTTTTCTTCTAGCTTCAGATCCTCTTGTTTTTTTCTTACCCTTATATGGTCTATATATATCTTCTACTTTTGATAATGTTTCTGCTAATCTTATATCATTTAATAATTCTTCTGTAAGTTTTCCTTGTTCATCTATAAGTCTTGCTACTTCTTCTTTTCTTTGTAGAAGGTTTGTATATTGTTTTAATATTTGTTCAAATTCTCTTAAAACTTCATCACTCATACCACCTGTTTCTTCTTTTCTATATCTTGCTATAAATGGTATTGTATTGCCTTCTTCTATCATTTTAAGTACATTTCTTACATATCTTATATTTTGATTTAAAGTCTTAGCTATTTTTTCATCTAATACTTCTTCAATATATTTCTTTTGGTTTTCTTCTTGTTCTTCTAATTTTGTTTTTGTTGTTTCTGTTTCTTCTACTTCTATTATTTCTTTTTTCTCTTTTTCTTGCTTTTTATTATTCTTTTCTTTATCTTTTTTTAAGTCTTCTTCTGTTATTCCTTGTTCTAGTAATTGTCTCTTTAGTTCTTCTATATTCATTTTTTCCTCTAAAATCTACTTTTATTTATCTGTATAATCTAAAAATCTATATTTTCGTATAACTTCTGTTACACTATCTCCTACATTATTTGCATGTATTATATCTGCAAGCATATCTGATATACTTACAACCTCTATTTTATCTATTTGTTTTTCTTTAGGTAATTTAATTGTATCTGTACATATTAATTTCTTAATATCACTGTTTTGTATTCTTTCTATTGCAGGACCTGAAAGTACTGGATGTGCTATTGCTGCATATATTTCTTTTGCTCCTTTTTCTTTCAGCATTTTTATTCCTGATACAAGTGTTCCTGCTGTATCTATCATATCATCTACAATTATTGCTGTTTTACCTTCAACTGTTCCTATTAGGTTCATAGCTTCTGCTTCATTTGGTTTTACTCTTCTTTTATCAATAATTGCTATTGGTGCATCAAATATTTCTGCAATATCTCTTGCCCTTTTTACTCCACCATGATCTGGTGATACTATTACTATATCTTTAAGTATTTTTTTCTTTTTAAAATATCCTGCTAAAATCCCTATTACTGTTAAATCCTCTGCTGGTATATCAAAAAATCCCATTGTTTGTGTTGAATGAATTTCTACTGTCATAATACTTGTTGCCCCTGCAGCTTCTAATAGGTTTGCTACAAGTCTTCCAGTTATAGGTTGACGTGGTCTTGCTTTTCTATCTTGTCTTGCATATCCAAAATATGGTATTATTACATCTATTCTTTTTGCAAATGCTCTTTTTACTGAATCTATTGCAATTAATAATTCCATTAAGTTTTGTGATACTGGGTTATCTGTTGATTGTATTATATATACCCTTTTATCTCTAACTGTTTCTAATAATTCTACTAGGATTTCTCCATCTGCAAAATATTTTATTTCTATTTTTCCTTCTTGTATTTTTAATTTTTTACATATCTTTTCTGTTAATTCTTTTGATGAATTTAAAGAAAATACAACTACATTATCCATATTAATTACCTATCCTTCCAAAAATTCTTTTACTTGTTTTTTTACTTCATTATTAAAATTATTTTTCCATTCTCTATATAATTTTAATACTTCTTCCTTATTTTCTATAACCTTTGTTATCTTATCTCTAATTTCTCTTGGATCATCTTCTCTGTTTACACATACATAATCTCTTAATTTAGAACCCAAGAAATAATCATTATTATTTCCTATTAAACATGGTACACCTTGCTCAAAGCTTTCCATAGGAAACATTGGTGAACATTCTGTAAATGTTACATATATATTTATATCATTTCTTTTTATTCTTCTCATAAGTTCTTCTGTTGGTATAAACTTATCTATACAAGTATAATTAATATCTAATACCTTAAGATATTCTTTTATTTCTTTTGATATTGGTACTATATCTATTTTTGAATCCTTAAAAAAAGTTGTTGCTAAAATTTGTGTATATATATTTTTAAGTTCTCTACTATGTGCATTATATATACCTATACTTATTTCATCTTTCTTGTCTTTCTTATTATTGAAATTATTTATATCTTCTTCCACACTTTTAACATTATTCATTATATAGTATGCATTATATCCTAAATTCTTGTAAAATTCTGTCATTGTTTTTTTAACAAATCCGAAGCGCTTCTACTTTTCCCTCTTTATACAATTTTATTAATTCTTTGTTTAATTTCCATGTATAATCACTTATTGCTTCAAAATTATTTGCATGCCATAATACTTTAATTTTTATTGTATTATCTTTTTTATGTAAGTCTTTTATAAGTTCTATCCATCCGGTCAACAATTTGTGAAAATACAACTTGTTTTATCTTTGAATCTATTATTGCTCTTACTATTTTGTTTCTACTACTTTGTCTTTTTGTTTCTTCTAAAGGTACATTTGATTCAAAAAGTCCTTTTGTTGAATTTGCAACTCCAAGCCATTCTGGATTATATAATACAATATAATCTTTTCCTTGTTTTTTTAACTCTTTTATTACTTTTACTGCTTTTTTTACTTGTTTCTTTTCTTTATTTACAAAAGGATTTCTTTTTTCTACTAATAATTGATATTTTTTTGAACTTAAATATCTATATGTTCCGCTTATAACCTTATATGTACCGCTTTCACTGTCCAAAGAATTTTTAACTGTTTTCTTTAAATTTCTAAATATTCCCATTTTTTATTCCTTTACCATATTTTCTAGGTTTTCTTTTGCAATATTATTATATTCTTCTTTCCATAACCTTAAATTTTCTTTTATCTTTTCTTTATTTTTTAATATATTTGTTATAATTTCTTTATTAATATCTGGATTATCTTCTGCATTTACTACTATTGTTTTCTTAAGATATTCATTATCACAATCTTCAAAATAATCTGTTGTATTACCTATTGCAACAGGTATTTCTAGTTCTGCTGATAATAAGAAATTATAATTAAAGTTATTAGTGAACTTAAAATCTAATATTATATCATTCTTCAAAAATTCTTTCATTGTTCTTTCTATTGATGCATAACTAAAAATACTTGGATTTGATTTTATATCATATGTTTTTATAAACTCTAGGAATCTATCATTTAATAGATTATAGTTTAGTATTGAATTTTTTATAAACACAAGTGTGCTTATAGTATTATATATATTTGTATACCATTCATCATTATCTACATATATTCCAATATATTTTTCATCATGTCTATTATTATTTTGTTTTTTACTATATTCTTTGATAAGTCTTTCTTTAATATCTTTATGTTCTTTTTCAAGTATAAAATTAGGCATTAAATATCCGTACATTATATCCCATATTTAAATATGCTTCATATATACCTTTTTTCAAGAAATACATCTTATATATTTCTTTTTCTTTTAATAATTCTATACATTTTAAGAAAGATAAACGTTCTCTATCATAAAAAAGTGTACCTTCATATATTTCAGATATAACTTTTACTTTAAACTTATCTTTTTCTTCTCTTTCCTTATTCTTACTTATTATATATTCTATTGTTTCTATCATTACAATATCTGTTCCATATATAATAATCTGATTATAATTACTATTTTCTAGTCTATCATCTACAATCTTTCTATTTAAATCATAGATATATGATTCTTCTAATTCTTCTTTTTTTGTCCATGTATATACATGCATATATTCTGAAGTTATATTTGGTTTTAATGTATAGATTTCCTGCATATCATATCCTCTAAACATACTTTCTATACATAATGCATCTTTTTCATTTTTAGTACTATATAATACTATAGTATTTTTCATTTTTATTCTCCTAAGTCTTATTAATATCTTTTTAACCTTTTTCTGATATTAGTATAACAAAAGAAGTTTAAAAATTAAAGGTAAATTAAACTAATACTTATTTAAAACATTTAATATATGAAAAATACATATAGTTTAGAAAAAGCATATCTTATGTTCTCCTTATCCTATATGTATATTATATCTTCTATGCAAATTGAGTATGTTCTACTTCCCATTGTTTTAATCTTACTGGTATAACTAATGAATATATTCCAAAAGTTATTATAGTAAGGAACCACCAAATTATATATTTTGAAAATAATTCAAATGGATCACCTATAAATTCTAATTGTTTTCCTTCTATATATGTATGTTCTGTTTCCCATCTTTTTATCATGCAAAACACTATAGTAAATCCGAAGTCCTAATGTTATTGCAGTTATTACTGATCCTATTAGTATAAATAGAATATATTCTACTGTTGAACCTGTAAATTCTGATCTCATACTTCCACCTTTAACCTTTCTATTTCTGTAACTGTATATTTATTATCATTATATTTCTTGTCATTATTTTTTTCAAGTGTATATAATACTCCATGCATATATTTCTTTCCTTTTGTTTCTTCAATATATCTTTCTGGTAATGTTGTTAAAAATCTCTTAAATGCTATTTCTTTTTTCATTCCAAGAACTCCATCCAGTGTTCCCGTCATTCCTAAATCTGTAATATATCCTGTTCCTTTTTCTAAAATTGTTTCATCTGCTGTTTGTACATGTGTATGTGTTCCAAATATACAATTTATTTTTCCATCAAAATATTTTGCAAATGCTATTTTTTCTGCAGTTGCTTCTCCATGAAAATCTGCTATTAATATATCACATTCTTTTAAACTTTCTAAAGCATTTTCTGT
>CAUULU010000025.1:0-14339 GCA_963546185.1 uncultured Eubacteriales bacterium
AACAGAAAATGATATATCAAGAAGTCTTGAATATATATCATTAGATGAGTATGATATGTTATGGTATATTAAAAGAAAAGACCAAACACCATATGGAATAACAAAAAAAGTACCACTTGGAAAAGATGCAGAAATAATCATGAAAAATGTAACAAATAGTATAAGTATGACACGGAAACTATATGAAGATTGAAAATAATAGAAGTGGTGAAATAGAATTAGACTTAGTATTTAAGATAGGTAAAAGAATAGAAGAAAAATATTATGTGAAAGGTAATTAGAATGTCGATACATATAAATGCAAAAAAAGTAGAAATAGCAAAAATAGTATTAATGCCAGGAGATCCATATAGAGCTAAAAAAATAGCTATGAGATATTTAGAAGATCCGGTATTAGTTACAGATGTAAGAGGAATGCTTCGGATATACAGGGATATATAATGGAGTAGAAGTAACAGTAATGGGTTCTCGGAATGGGAATACCTAGTATGGGAATATATTCTTATGAATTATATACAGAATATGATGTAGATATAATAATAAGAATAGGTTCAATGGGCTCAAATGATGAAAGTTTAAGATTAAGAGATATATTACTTGTAGATACAGTATATACAGAAAGTATGTTTGCTTTAAATCTTACAGGAGAAGATAAAGGAGAAGAAAACTTTGTAGCATATCCAAGTAAAAGTGTAACAGGAGAAATATTACAACAAGGGCTTGCAATGAATGAAAAGAAATTTAAAATGGGGAATATTGCAACAAGTGAATGTTTTGACAAATATACTAAAAATCCAAAACTATATTATGATAGAATGAAAGAAGAATGGAAAATACTACGGATGTGAAATGGAATGTTTTGCACTTTTCAAAACAGCAGAATTTTTAAATAAGAAAGCAGCATGTCTATTAACAGTAGTTGATGCAAACTATACAAAGGAAAATTTAACTTCAAAAGAAAGAGAAGAAGATTTAAATGATATGATAGAAATAGCATTAGAATCTGTTGTAAGTATAGATAGTATAAAAGATGAGCTAGATGAAATAGAAGAAAAGTTAGAAAAAAAAGAAAAACAAAATGGAGTAAAGAAATATAAGAAGGTTGAAATAAAACCAAAAGAAGAAGTAGTAGAAAATATAGTTATAAATGATGAAAATGATAAAGAAGATGATGGAATAATATTTGATTAAGTATAGGAGAGAAGGAAAATGTATTATAAAAAGAAAAACTTTTTTAACAAATATGTTATTATGGGAATAGCGGCAATAATTTTAATAGCAATAATAGGACTTGTTGTTGTGTTAATAAATTCTGGTAGAATAGCACAAGAAAAAGAGAAACAAGCAACAGTAGACTTAAAACCAGAACCAGTATTAACACTTGAAAAAAATACTGAAGAACCAAACCAAATAAGTGTAAAAATTACAGCAACAGCAACAATTGAAGATTCTGAAGGAATAAATACAATAACAGATCCAGAAGGAAATGAAAAATCAGGTAATAAGATAGAATATACTGTAACTAAAAATGGAGAATATACATTTAGTACATATGCAAAAAATGGTAAATTTGTAGAAAAGAAAATAACAGTAAATAATATTAAAGAAAGAACAGCGGATGAACCATATATACCTGAAGGATTTAAACATTTAGAAGGAACAGTTGTAGAAGGATATGTAATCGTAGATCAAAATCAAAATGAATTTGTATGGGTACCAGTACCAAGTGGACAATTATCATCTGATAATATACAAAATACAAAATATAATGATAGATCAACAGTTGTAAATGAACTGCAAAATAGTGTAGCAAAATACAAAGGATTCTATATCGGAAGATATGAAGGAGCACAAGCAACATTACAACCAACAAACAAATCAGTACTAATTACAAGAAAAGGTATGGTGCCATGGACTAATATAGATTATGAAACAGCATCAAAAGTTGCTGCAGAAATGTATAAAGATTTAAAATACAAAGATGTTAAAACATCATTAATGTCAGGATTTGCATGGTATACAACACTTAAATGGATAGATCAAAGAGTGCCATTATTCTCTTCAAGTACAGATAGAGGTAATTATTCAGGACAAGTATATCCAACAGGTACATACAAATCAGATTCAGTAAATAATATATGGGACTTAGCAGGAAATGTTCGTGAATGGACAACAGAACAATATGTACAAACAGACACATCTCAAGAAGATCAAAGAGTACTAAGAGGTGGTAGTGCATCTGTACCAAATACACCAATAAAAAGTACAGTACAAACAGTATCTTCAAAAGATAAAACATGGGGAGTAAGACCTGTATTATACAAGGAGAACTAAAATGAAAGAAGATAAGGAAATAGAAAAAGAACAAGAAGACAATATTGAAGCAAAGGTTGAAGAAAAAGTAAAAGAAATTATAAAAGGGGAAAAAAGACAAAGTGCGCTTGGTGTTGCAAGTATGGTACTTGGTATAATTGCAATAGTAATATCATTTGCACCGTTTATAAACATTGTAATACTTCCACTTGCAATAATTGCAATACTTTTTGGGATATTAACATTAATAAGAAGAAGTGTAAAAAAATCATTTGCAATATCAGGAATAATCTTATCAATATTTGCAATAGTTATAGCATTTTCAATAACATTATTTGCAATAACAATGACAGAAAGGTCTGGAAGAGAATTAGAAAGAATTGCTAGAGAATCAAAAGAAAGAAAAAAATATGAAGTAACAAATGTAGAACTTAAAGTTGATGAAACATCTACAAAAGTTACAGGAAAGATAAAAAATCTTTCAGGAGAAAAGAAAGATTTAGTAGTTGTTTCAATTCCAGTTGTAGATAAAGAAACAGGAAAAACAATAATTGACCTATTTTCAGTAAGTAGAAATTTAAATATTAATGGAGTATGGGAATTTGAGGCTATTTCTAATCAAACAGTAAAATATGGTAAAGTAGATGAAAAAAACATTAGAGTTTTTGGAATGTAGATAAATAGATAGAAAATACTAGCAAATAATATGCTAGTATTTTTTGATATGTATTATGATATAATTATAATAAGTTAAAGAATTATAGAATAAAAGGAGAATATTATGGGATATGATAGGGTTAAAGAATATTTAAATAGTATGGGTATACAATTTAAAATAGTAGAACATGAACCTGCATATACAACAGAAGAAGCAGATAAATATATAGAAGGATATGATGGTGTTAGAACAAAAACAATGTTTATATGCAATAAGAAAAAAACAAATTACTATATGATTATAATGGATGATAGTAAAAGACTTGATATGAATAAGTTTAAAGAAATTGTATCTGAAAAACAAATGAAAATGGCATCAGAAGAATCATTAAAAGAAAAACTGGGAATAAAGCCAGGAATGGTATCACCATTTGGACTTTTAAATAATGATGAAAAAGATGTTAAGATATATATGGATAAAGAAATAATAACAGAAGAAATAATGACATTTCATCCAAATGATAATACAAAAACATTGTTTATAACTACAAAAGACTTATTTAAATATTTTGGAAACATAGGATATGATCTAAGTATAATTGAATTATAATAGAACCAAGAAGGGAATAATTTGCATTATTTTTAAAAATATGTTATTATGTAAACATAATGAATTTACAGAAAATAAAAATTTTTATTTTTTAAGGAGGTGAAATAATAATATTTTAGAATCTTTTTAGGGGTATTTAGAGGAAAAATATAAAAAGAGAGGTATATTATTATGAATAACTTAATTATCAATATAATTAGTTTTGTAAACAAAGTTGTTGAATTCTTTTTGGGTATATTACCAATAAGTTATTATTTGCTAATAACAATAATTCTACATATGATATATATAGGATTACATGTAGTATTAATATTAAGAATTACAGGAGAAGTACCAAGTGAAATAATTGGGCATTTTGGAGAAAAAGAAAAACCTAGTTGGTGGAATCTCTGGTTTGGAGTCACATCCTTAATTTTAGGATTAACAGGGCTAGTGTTATACACAAGAACTAATATAACATTGGAACAAAGAGCGTTATGTGTAATCAGTTTAATCATATATGAAACAGATTTTTTAACGATGTCCAACAGAGACAAAACTTCCAAATGGGTAAAGACTTTAGTATGGGGAGTATTCTTAATAATATTCTTTACTAAAGCGATGAATATTAGTTTAAGATATTAAAAAAAAGTCTAAAGGTTATTAATAGAAGCCTTTAGACTTTTTTATTTCAATAAAAATATAATGTTCATAATGTGTATTTTCTTTAAAACTTATAATAATATAAAATAATATTGTATTATGGTAGAAAAATGAAAGCATATATTATATAATAAATAAGTAAAACTATGTTTATAGATAAATATAAAAAATTAAGGGAAAAATTGAGGAAATGGCAAAAGAAAGAATATTTAAAGATATCTTAAGAGAAGTAGAAATCTCTAATATAAGAGGAAATTTAGATATAAAAGTTACAGGAATAACATCAGATTCAAGAAATGTATATGAAAATATGATATTTGTAGCTATAAAAGGATATAAAGATAATGGAATAAAATATGTTAAAAATGCTATAGAAAATGGAGCAGTAGCAATAGTAATAGATGATGATGAAGATATTGATACTATTGAAGAAGATATAGCAATAATAACAGTTAAAAATTCTAGAAGAGAACTTAGTAGAATTTCTAGAAATTTTTATGATAATCCAAGTGAAAAACTAACAGTAATAGGTATAACAGGTACTAAAGGTAAATCAACAACTACATTTATGATAAAAAGTATTTTACAAGCTTCTGGTAAAAAAGTAGGACTTCTTCGGAAGTATTGGTGGATATATAGGTGAAAATAAAAAGCTAAATAATACAAGAACTACACCAGAAAGTTATGAAATACAAAAATTTATGGCAGATTTAGTAGAAGAAGGTTGTACACATGCAGTATTAGAAGTATCATCACAAGCAATGATTACAAACAGAGTAGATGATGTTAAGTTTGATATAGCAGGGTTTACGAACTTTAGTGAAGACCATATATCAAAATATGAGCATCACAGCTTAGATGAATATTTTGATGCAAAAGTATCATTACTAACAAAAGTACCAAAAGTTGTTATAAACTGGGATGATGAAAAAGTTAGAGAATGTTACAGCCTATTTACTAATAAAGAGATACATGATACGGGTATAATAAAAGAATCAGAAAATATAAATGAAACACATTTACCATATGTTTATGTAAGACAAGAAGAAATAATATTAACAGAAAAGAAAACAAGATATATGGCAAATATATCTGGAGAAAAACAAGAAATAACTTTAAAACTTCCAGGTAAGTTCAATATATATAATTCTT
Organism: uncultured Eubacteriales bacterium; assembly: GCA_963546185.1. Taxonomy (GTDB): domain Bacteria; phylum Bacillota; class Clostridia; order TANB77; family CAG-508; genus JABCPO02. The sequence goes on from CAUULU010000025.1 coordinate 5,375, forward strand.
TAATGGCAATAGCAGTAGCAAATATCTTAGGAATAGATAAGGAATATATTGTACAAGGACTTTCAGATACAAAAGTACTTCGGAAGGTTAGAACCAGTACCAAACAAGCTTGATTTAAATATATTATTAGATTATGCACACACACCATCATCACTTAAAAATGTTTTAGAAACAGTAACAGCATATGCAAAAGGAAGAGTTATATGTGCTTGGGGAGTAGGTGGAGATAGAGATACAGCAAAAAGACCAATAATGGGAGAAATATCAGGTAAATTTGCAGATTATACAATACTTATGTCAGATCAAGTAAGAGGAGAAGATCCAGAAAAAATATTAAGAGAGATTGAATCAGGACTTAAAAATATAACTAAAAACTATGAAATAGTAGTAGATAGAAAAGAAGGAATTGAAAAAGCTATAAGAATGGCTAAAAAAGAAGATACAATATTGATACCTGGATTTCGGACATGATATGTACCAAGAAATAAAAGGAGTTAAATATTACTTTAACGAAAGAGAAGTAATAGCAGATGTTGTAGAAAAAATATTAAATGAACAAGAAACAAAAACTATAGTATAAAAGCTATAGTTTTTTCTTTACTTTAAACTTAAAAATGATATAATTAGAGTGAAAAAAGAAAAAATTAAATTTAATCATAGCTGAGTAATTAATTAGCTATGTAAAATAGGAGGAAATAATATGAAAAAGAATTTTTTAGTAGAAGTATCTACAAAACAATCGAATGTAACAGGATCAGAAAACCTGTTACGGTTTAGAGATAAATATGAACAAGAAAATTTATTATTAATTGACTGCGGTATGTTGCAGGAAACTAATATATCTACATTTTCGAAAGAGAATGTAGATTTTAATTTTGATCTGCAAGGTCTTAGAGCAGTGTTGATAACACATGCTCATAATGATCATGTGGGTAAACTGCCTTTACTTATAAAGGTAGGGTACAATGGTAAGATTTATATGTCAAAAGAAACATCACTGTTTCTTGAGAATGTACTTCTTGACAATTTAAAAATTCATCGGGAAGAGGCCAAGAAACTGAACAAAAAGCCTCTTTATGATGAGGAAATTATAGAAAAAGTGATATCTTTAGTTGAGACTGTAGAATATAAGAAATCATATAAGATTTCTTGCAATGGGATAAATATAGAGTTTGAATACTATAGAAACAATCATATATTAGGAGCAAGTAGTATATGGTTAAGATTAGGAAAAAAATTCGAGAAGATAAGTTTTTTCTTTTCAGGTGACTACAATAAGTCAAATGAATTGCTTAAAAAAGAGGTTAATCTTCCCAAAAAGGCTATTAAAGATAAAAAAATAAATGTTGTTATTGAGAGTACTTATGGAGCTACCAAAAGAGCTCTTGAAAATAATTTTATGGATATACATTCAGAATTAATAAAAGGAATAGTTCATGAGAACAAGAAAATTGTAATTCCAATAAACGCTTTGCATAAAGCACAGGAAGTGCTTTATGTAATAAAGGAGATAAAAGAAAATATAGGAGATAATTTTTTTGAGAATCATGGGAAAGAATTTCCACAAATTTACCTTGATGGTAAATTGGGGATAAAGCATACGTATACGTATGCTGGTATTCTGAAAAGAAACTTTAAACCTTCAGGTCTCATAGAAATCTACGATGAAGGTACTAGATCAGAAGCAATGGAAAATAAGAACTCGATAGTTCTAAGCACTGCTGGCATGATGAGCAATGGCCCAGTTACGGAGTATTTAAAAAGATTATTACCAGATAAAGAAGCAAAGTTTATCATTGTTTCCTACTGTTCAGAAGGGACTGTAGGAAGAAAAATCTTAGAAAAAGCTGAGTATATAAAAAATGCTCGAAAAGCAGGTAAAAAAGAAGAGGAAATTGATAAGGTAATAAACTTGTTCGGAAAAGAAATATTGATAAATGCTGATGTACAGAGGGTTACTTCATTGTCTACACATGCTAGACAAGAGGAGCTGATAGAACTTTTAAGAAATTTTAAGAAAAGTAATGTTTCATCAATTCTTTTAAACCACGGAGAAGAGATTGTGAGAGAAAAATTTAAGAGAGTAATTGAAGAAGAGTTAGATATAGATGAAGATAAAATTCATTTATTTGATAAGCGAAACAAATTTGTGTTTTCTAAACATGGTTTAGAAAAAAAGATTCCAATTATTCCTGAAAAAAAAGAAAAAGAAAAAAAAGAGAAACAAGAAAAAAAGATAATAAAAAGAGAACATGTTTAGTAACATTTTATAATAAATGATTTCTTATTTCTTGAAAAAAGAGAGAGGCTTAGATAAAAATATATCTAAGTTTCTTTTTTAATGTCAATTATTTAAATACGTTATGTAAAATCTTGATATTATTGACTTTACATAAAAAATACAAAGAAAAGATATATTAAAATTGTGTAACATTAATACTTTAAAAGTTTTACAAATAGATTAAAATTTGTAAAAAATGGGATATTGTGCTATACTAATATAGTAAATTATATATAAATTAAGGGTAAAGGAAAAGGTTATGAATAGAAAAACTAATATAATTAAATATGCTAAAACATTAAGCATGATATTATTTGTACTTTTAGTTACAGTTATTACACAAAAATTAGTAATTGCAACAACAAATCCAGTAACAGGACAAAATGGAGAAAGAGTACAATTATCAAGAACAAATTACCAAGGTGGAGATGAAGTAACAGGATTTTTCACTAAGAATGCCGATAGACAATCAGTATACAATGGATATGATAAAAGACAAAAATATGGATTCAGAACAGGTGATAATCCAGCTATAGTAGCAAGAAGAATTGCTAAAGCAGGTGGAAATGCATCAGATATATTATATTGTTTAGATGAAAGATTAGATTTCCCAAATGATTCAGGAATAAACTATAGAAATATAGGGGAATTAAAGAATTTATCATCAATACCAAGTAGGAGTGGTGATATTCAACTTTCACAAGAACAAAAGAATAAGATATATTGGTTTGCAGAAAACTTGTTATATGATAGAAATGATAAAAATGCACAGTATAAGGCAGAATTAAAAGAAAGAATATTTAAAGGTGCATATCTTAAATTAAATAGAGTTACAGAAAATCAGGTAGATCCTGTACATTTAGAAACAGGTCTAAGAAGATATATGAAAACTATAACAGATGATGAAATGAGTTTAATAAACCAATGGGTTATATGGACTATAATAACTGGAAACAATAAGTTTGAAAGAGAAAATACATATGATGTATTATCACCAGGAAATGCAACAGAACCTTTAAATCATGATACAAAAGATGCAAGAAAAGAAGTATATCAATATTTAGTTTCAGAAATAGAAAAGAATAAAACAGTAGCACCTCAAAGAGAACAAATAAAAGAAACATTTATAGAAGCAACAGGGGAAGGAACTTTAAAGAAATTAGGTAGTGGATATTCAATAGAATATTTAAGATTTGATATACCAGAAGGAATAAAAAACAAGATTGGTGAAATAAAATTATACAGAACAAAAACAGGTGGTGCAGATAAAGTAGAAATACCATTATATGATGTTGATGTATATTTAAAAGGTTCAGAAAGAACTACAAGAATAGATAAATTAAATGATTTAATAGGGAAAGGTGAATTTAAATTACATATATTAAATGACTTCCCAGCAGATTATAATGAAATAATGTTTGAAGTAGCAGACACAATGGTAAATACAAAACTTACTGTATATGTACCAGAAGATGGAGCATACCAACCAGTTGTTGGAATTGAAAGAGAAGTTATTAATTATGTTAGAAAAAATAGAATTCCAGTTGGACAAAAACCACAAGAAGAAAAGAAATATGATCTAGCATTAAGAAAATTCATAATGTCTATAGATGGACAAGCTCCAGCAATAGATAGAACACCAAAGATAGATAATAATAAGCTTGCAGATTTTAAATATTCAAGCACATCTACAGGAACAGAAACAACAAGAACATACTTACATCCTAAAAATCCATTAGATGTAAATATAGGAAGTACAGTAAGATATGGTATAAGTGTATATAATGAATTTGAAAATGATGCAAAAGTTGATAAGGTTATAGACGTATTACCACCACATTTAGAATTAAAAGAAAATAGTAGTATAAATGCTCAATATGGATGGAAAAAATCAGCAACAAACCCAAGAGCTATAGAATCAGAAATAGCAAAAGATAGAGTACTTCAAGGAGTTAAAGCTACAAATGATGGTAGTGGAGTTAGACTACAATTTGATAAGTTTACATTCCAAGTAGAACTTGTAGTAACAAATGAAGCAAGAGATGGAGAAATATTAACAAATATAGCATATATTAATAATCAAACAGGTTTACCAGATAGAGATTCAGTACCAGGAAATACAAATATTCCAGGTGTAATGGATTCATATAAGGGAAATGGATCAAATAAATCAGAATTAAATGATGCTAATTATTTCTATAAGGGGCAAGAAGATGATGATGACTTTGAAAAAGTAAGAGTAAGAGTTAAAAAAGAATTTGACTTAGCGCTAAGAAAATTCATAACAGATATATCAGGACAAGCTCCAAACCCATCAAGAGAACCATTAGTAGATGTAACACCTTTAAAAACAGGAAAAACAACAGCAACATATACACATCCAAAAAATGAATTATTAGTTCAAAAAGGTGATGTTGTAACATATAAGCTTAGAATATATAATGAAGCAGGAATACATGGAATAGTAGATAGAATAGATGATTATCTACCATCAGGAATGGGATTCTTACCAGAACATAAAATAAATAAACAATATGGATGGAAAATTTCAGCAGGATCACAAGGAGAAACAAAGAAAGCATCAGAAATATCTGGGCTTACAGTAAATGCAAACAAAGATAAGTTTGATGGAATTACAGATCTTGCAAATACTACAATAGTAAGAACTAACGGTTCACAAGTTAGACTTGAAACAAATAATTTAAAAGCAAACTTAACAGAACAAGAAATGAAAGACTTAATAGAAAGAGGTCAAATAAAAGATTTAGAAAAGAGTAAGATATGGATGCCTTTTGATGGTAAGTCAAATACACTTGACTATAAGGATGTAGAAATAGCACTTATAGTACTTGCAGATGCTAAAAATCAAAATAATCTAAAAAATATTGCAGAAATAGGAGAAGATTACCCAGCAAATATTAACATTAAAGATAGAGATTCAGTGCCAGGAAATGTAAGAGTACCTGGATATGGTGAAAAGAGCCAAGAAGATGATGATGACTTTGAACCACTATATACAAGAAAGAAAGAATTTGACTTAGCATTAAGAAAATTCATAACAGAAATAGCAGGTAAAGCACCAGCAGTCTCAAGAGAACCAAAAGTAGATGTGTCACCACTTAGAAATGGAAAAACAACAGCAACATATACACATCCAAAAAATCCATTATTAGTACAAAAAGGTGATATAGTTAAGTATAAGCTTAGAGTATATAACGAAGCTGAAATACCAGGAATAATAAATGAAATAGCAGATTATTTACCATCAGGATTAGGATATTTACCAGAACATAAATTAAATAAAGATAATGGATGGAAGGTAAGTACAAAAGCTTCAAATACGGTTAAAGAACAAAAAGCATCAGAAATATCTGGATTTAATATGAAAGCAAATCTATCAGAATTTGATGGAGTTACAGATGCTAAAAATATTAAAATTGTAAGACCTTCAGAAACAAATAAAGAAGGAACACTTATAACAACAGAAAAATATAAGACTACAATGACAGATGCAGAAATAACACAAATAATATCAACAGGTGTTATACCAGATGCTCATAAAGATAAAGTATTAAAACCATTTACATCAACTTCAACAACACTTGACTACAGAGATGTAGAAATAGCAGCAGTTGTTTTAGCAGATGTTAGAGATGGAAATAACTTGAAAAATATTTCAGAAATACAAAGAGATTACCCATCAACAATAACAATTGTTAAAGATAGGGATTCAACACCAGGAAATGTAAGAGTACCTGGATATGGTGAAAAAAATCAAGAAGATGATGATGACTTTGAACCATTAGATACAGTTAAAAAAGAATTTGACTTATCATTAAGAAAATTCATAACAAAAATTTCATCAGAAGATGGAAAAGATTCAAAAGCATATGATAGAGAACCAAAAGTAGATGTAACACCACTTAAAAATGGAAAAACAACAGCAACATATACACATCCAAAAGATCCATTATTAGTACTTCCTAAGAATATAGTTGACTATACACTTAGAATATATAATGAAGGTGATATTGACCGGATATGCTAAAGAAGTAAAAGATAATATTCCAGCAGGATTAGAATTTTTACCAAATCATCCAACAAATATTGAATATGGATGGAGAATGCTAGATGAATCAGGAAAAGAAACAAAAGATCCAACAAAAGCTAAAGAAATAGTAACAGATTACTTATCAAAAGCTAAAGAAAAAAATATAGGGGCAAACCTATTAAAAGCATTTGATAAAATAACAGGAAAATTAGATTATAGGGACTTAAAAATAGTATTTAAAGTTTCACCAGATTTTAAAGTAAGTGATGGAATTATTAAAAACATAGCTGAAATAAAAGAAAATGAAGATGAAAACGGAAGAGCTATAAAAGATAGAGACTCAACACCAAACAACAACAAAGATGGTGAAGATGATATAGATTTTGAACCATTAAAAACTGTAGAATTTGACTTAGCACTTAAGAAGATTGTTGCAAAAGTATTTGTAACAGTAGATGGAAAAACAACTACAATAAACACTAACCACAAATATACAGACAATCCAGAAGCAGTAGCTAAAGTTGAACTTGATAGAAAGAAATGGAATAAGACAGAAGTTAAATATGAATTTGGTATTAGAGTAACAAATGAAGGACAAATACCAGGATATGCAACAGAAGTTTCAGACTATATACCAGATGGATTAGAATTTCATAAAGAAGATAATCCATTATGGATATTAAAAGATCCTAAGACAGCAGTTACAGATCAATTAGCTAAAAAATTATTACAACCAGGTGAATCTGTTGAAATCAAGATAATATTAAGATGGAAAAAAGCAGAAAATAACATGGGGGTTAAAACAAACTGGGCTGAAATATCAAAAGACCAAAATGAATATGGTGTAAGAGATAAAGACTCAGTACCAGGAAACAAGAAACCAAAAGAAGATGATATAGATGATGCACCAGTAGCATTAACAATTGCAACAGGAGCAGTTCCAACATATTTTACAATAACATTAACATCTTTAGGATTAATGGGAGCAGGATTATTAATCATCAAAAAAGTTGGTATGAAATAATAATTGATTTAATTTAATTATTAAAGAATTAAATGATTAAATTTAAAGAATAATATATAATAACCTAAAGTCTTTATTATAGGACATTAGGTTATTTTTATTAATTTAGAAAGATAGAGGATATTATGGCAAAAATATATAATGAAAATGAAATAGATGAACTTGTATATATTTTAAAAAATGATGGAGTAATTAGTGTACCTACAGATACAGTATATGGATTATGTGGGAAAATAGATTCTAAAAAAGCATATGAAAAGTTATTAGAAATAAAAGAAAGACCAATAAATAAGGCTTTTCCTATTATGTGTGCAGATGAAAAACAAGTAAGAAAGATAGGACTGGTAGATAAAAATGTAGAAAAGCTTATTTCTAAATTTATGCCAGGACCTATAACATTAATTTTAGAAAAAAATGAAAAATTAGATGGTTATATAACTAATGGTAAAAATACAATAGCAGTAAGGATTGCAACAACAAAAGCTTTAGCAGAGTTAATTAGAAAGGTTGGAACTCCGTTATTCATGACAAGTGCAAATAAAAGTGGAGAACCTGAATGTAAGAATATAGGGGAAATAGAAAAATTATCTCCATTATTAGATGGGATATTAGATGGTGAATATAGTTTTGGGAAAGCAAGCACAATAGTTGATTGTAGATTTGGAGAAATAAAAATAATAAGAAAAGGACCAATTTCAGAAAAAGAAATAAGGGATATATTAAGTAAATAGTGCTTAAAAATATATATTAAATATTGTTATATAGGTATATAATAAACTGACATGAAAGAGCTTAATTTTATTATAATATAGGCTCTTTTTTGTTGTTTAAAAAGAAAGAATTATGTAACTTGAAAAAAATATGAAATAATTATAAAATAAGCATAAGAATACAAAGATAATATTTGTAGTACATGAAAAAAGTGCAAAAAAATTATGTATACAAATATAGAAGAAAGAAGGTAATAATGGAGTTCTTAGAATGGTTCAAAGATAGTACTAAATTTAAGAGATGGATATTCCTAATAATAATAGGACTTAGTATTATGTGCTATTCAGCAGCTAAGATTATAAGTTTAAATGTTATAGAGCCAATGACTGTTATATTTTCAGTTTTAGAGTTCATAGTTGGGCTAGGAATTGTAATATGGGGGATACTTGGAATACAAAAGAGAACTTTAGAAATATTTATAGAAGCAAATCGGAGTTAGTAGTCAAAAATTAAAAGATAAAAATATAAAACTTAACTCCCTTATATTTGATAAAACAATATATGAAAATGGGCCTAAAATTGTAGTTATAGGTGCAGGTAGCCGGAGTAGATACACTTGTTAAAGGACTTAAAACATATACAAGTAATATTACTGTTGTAGCTACACTTTCAGATTCAAAAAAAGTTGATATAGATTTAGAAAGTAGTAAGAAAAAACTTCAAATATTACCATATAGTAATATAAAATCAAGTATTGCTTCACTTTCAAATGATGAAGAGATTATGACAAAAGTAATGGAACATACATTTACATCAGAAGTTTTAGAAGGTATGAACTTTGGTGATATTTATTTACTTGCAATGCAAGAAATATTTGGTAATATTTCAACATCAATAA
>CAUULU010000026.1:0-14253 GCA_963546185.1 uncultured Eubacteriales bacterium
ACTCTAAGAATCTATTTTTTTTACAAAAAACCTGCAATAAGTTGTTAAATTTGCATAACTTTATTTGCTGCTCCTTTTATTATATAATATAAACATATAATAATTATAATATTATCGGAGGGAATAATGGAAAATATAACTAAAAACTCACTAGTAGATACATATATTTCTAATATTGAGCTTTCAATAGAAATAGATACTTTAAAAAACAAATATAACAATCTTGAAAATAATCTTGTAGCATTACAAAATATGATTTCTGATACTTTAGAAGAAGGAGATAATTAATGGAAAACTTAGAACAAATTATATCAAAACAGAATAATATTAAAGAAAAAATAACTGAATATAACAATGAACTTGAATTATATAATAAAACATATATAGAAAAATTTACTGAATTAAAATCATTAAAAGATGAACTTAGAGATGAAAAAAGATCAGTTCAAAAAGATGATGAAAAAATTAAAATGCTTAATTTTAAAATCAAAAATATGAATAATGAAGTTTCTTTCATGTATACTCAAGTAAAAGATATTAATTCAAATATTTCAGAGCTTAAATTAGAACTAGAACAACTAAAAGAAGAATTATTAGAAAATCCTGAAGTTAAAATAGCAGTTTATGCAGAGGAAAAGAGAAGAGTTCAAGAATTAAAAGATGCTAAAATATTAGAAAAAAGAGAAATAGATACATTATTACAAAATAATCCAAAAGATATCTCAGAAATACCAAGTAACATAGCAGAAAAAATATCAAAAGATTCATTATATAAGAAATATGATGAGCAAATATCAAATTTCACTGAATTACTTAATACTTCTTCAAATCCTAGAGCAAAATCTAGTTTAGAAAATAAGATTAAAACATTGAAAAAAGAAAAAGAAGAATTTTTAGTAAGCAAACTTAAAGAAATCTCTTCAGAACATCAAAACTCTATACATATTTATGAAAAAGAACTTCAAACTCTATCTGTAAAAGAAGCTAAAGTAATTCTTGATAGACATTCTGAAATTAATCATACTGAAAAAGGAACTAATAATGTTGATATTTCTAAAGAAGAGTCTAATGAAAAGGAAAATCTAGAAGAAAAAACTTCAGACAAAGAAAATTCAGATAATAAAGAAAATAATAATTCAAATGATTCTAAGGATAATAAAGATGATAAAGACGATATAGATGATATTTCTAAAGAAAATGACAAAGAAGATATTACTACAACTGAAGTTATAGAATATAATCCTTCACATTTACCAAAGAAAATGGGATTCTTTGAAAAAATGAAAGAAAAATTTAAAAAAGCAAAAGAGTGGTTAAAAGAAAAATTTGATAAATTCAAAGAAAATGTAGATAAAGAAAATGATATTGTAGATGCTGAAATCGTTAATGAAGATATTAAAGAAAATACAAAAGAAGAAACTGAAAATACTAAATCTAAAGAACAAGAATTTGAAAATAAAACTGAAAAAGATAAAGAGGAAAAAGAAGAAGATAAAGATATTAATGTTGATAATGATTCTAAAGAAACTTCTAAAGATGAAAATGAGCAAAATGAAGAAATAGCTGAAGAATCTAAAGAATATACAGGTAATACATATACTCAAGATGAAATCTTAGATAATGAAGATATTAGAAAAAAAATAGAAGATTATATGAATAATCTTGAAAAGAAACAAAAAGATAACTCTAACAAAGAAAAAGAAAATTCTACTAAAGAAAGCAAAGAAAAAGAGGAAATTTAATTCCTCTTTTTTTCCTATTCTATATGATAATCATTAAACTGTTTATTAATGATTCTTATTATGATAATCCATATCTATTACCATACGTCCTTGTATTGTTCCATTTTCCATTTCTTCAAATATTTGAACTGCATCTTCAATTGGTCTTGTTTGAACTACTGGAACTACTATTCCTCTTGCTCCAAAATCAAATGCTTCTTCTAAATCTTTTCTAGTTCCTACTAAAGAACCTACAACTTCTATTCCATCTATAACTGTTTTTATAATAGGAATTTCCATCATTTCTGAAGGAAGACCTACAGCTACTACTCTTCCTCCTGCTCTTACAGAATACATTGCTTGGTCAAATGCCACTTTTGCTACTGCAGATACTACTGCTCCATGTGCTCCACCATTTGTTATTTCTGCTATTTTTTTAGTTGGATCTTCTTTTAAAGAATTTATTATATAATCTGCTCCTACTTCTTTAGCTAAATTTAATTTATCATCATTAATATCTACAGCTATTACTTTCATATTTAATGCTTTTTTAGCATATTGAACTGCTAGATTTCCGAAGTCCTCCTGCTCCATATAATACAACCCATTCTCCTGGATGTACATTGCTAACTTTTAACGCCTTATATGTTGTAACACCTGCACAAGTTATACTACTTGCCGCTGCAGGATCTAAATTTTCTGGAACTTTAACAGCATAATTTGCTTTTACTATTGCATATTCTGCCATACCTCCATCAACTGTATATCCAGCATTTTTAACTGTTCTACACAATGTTTCTCTTCCAGTTGTACAATATTCGCACATTCCACATCCTTCAAAAAACCATGCTATACTAACTCTATCACCTATATTTAATGATTTAACATTTGGTGCAACTTCAATTACTCTTCCTATTCCTTCATGTCCAAGTATTCTTCCTGGAACTTTTCCAAAATCTCCATGTGCTACATGTAGATCTGTATGACATACTCCACAAAACTCTACTTTTACTAAAGCTTCTCCTTCTTCTAATGGTCTTAACTGTTTATCAACAATTTCAACACCTGTTGATGCTTGATTTACAACTACTGCCTTCATATTGCCTCCTAATAATTATAGTATTTAATTACATTATATTCGATCAAAATCGTAATATCAAACTTTTAATTTTTTTATTATTTTATATTCTTGTCTTAGATTATCTATTTCTTCTTGTCTCTTTTTATATGTTTGTTCGGCATCTTCTAGATATGTTGGTATTTGTTCAAATTCTTCATCTCTTATTAGATATCCTTTAGCATATTCAGTATAATATTCTTTTTTTGATTCTTTCTTTTCTTTTTCTGCCTTATTATAGTATTTAATTGCATCTGTATATCTTTTTATTTCATTTTTTATATGTTCTAAGTGTTTTGCTTTTATATATATTTCATATTCTGTATCTTCTGCAACTATTTCTATTAATTTTTCTACTATTTTCTTATTATTTTTACCAACAGCTATTTTAAAAAATCCTTTTTTAATTTTTTTACTTTTAGGTCCTGGTTTTGAATTTTGTATAAGAATTTTTAATGTATCTACAACTCCAATATGTGTCTTATATTGTCTTTTAGATGTTATTGCATCAAATTCATCTGCAACCCTTATTATTTGTCCTTCATACATTATTTCATCACCAACTAAACCGATTTGGATATCCGAGTACCATCTAATGCTTCATGATGATAAAGTGGACCTGCACTATATGGTCTTAATTTAGGTTCTTTCATACACATATTATATCCAATAGTTGTATGTGTTTTCATTATTTCAAACTCTTCATCTGTAAGTTTTCCTTCCTTTTGAAGAATCTTAGGGTCTATAAACATTTTACCTATATCGTGTATAAATCCACAAATACTTGTATATATTGTAAATCCTTTTTCTAATTTTAATTTTTCACATAGTCTACATGTTAAATTCCCTACATTTTCACTATGTTTTCTTGTAAAAGGATCTAATGTATCTAATGAATTTAATTGTTCTCTAAAAATTTTATCTAAATCATAATATTTTACAATATCATTTCTATAGAAATCTACTTCTCCATATTCTTTCATATCATTCTCTCTTATCTTTTGTTCTTTATCCTATTTTATCTTTATAGTCATTGATTTTATTCCTAGATAATTGTTAACATTATCCAAGTTATCTGTTTTTTTCTTACTTTCTTTTATTTCTTTTACCCTTTTTTCTAAGGCTTCTATATTTTTTGTTATTTGACCTATTACTACATTTCTAAGATATCTACCTTGTAATGTTCCACCATGTTTTTCTAAATTTTTAACTATAGAATTATTTATTCCCTTATTTTTTATATATAGGTTATTTGAATCTGTTGCTGTATCAGCAATGATTTTGAAGTATCCACCTATTTCTTCATCTTTTTCATTTGTATATGCTTCTACAACTATAGCCCCTTTATATGGTACTAAATTAAAGTTTATTTCATCTGTATGTCCTTTTGTAAATGTACTGTTATTATTTTGATTAAATATTGGTATCAGTTCTCCTAAGTCTCCTAATCCCATTTTAAAATTCTTTAGAATTCCTGCTTTTTCTGTTTTTTCAAATTCTGAAACAGCATTTTTAGAAATATCTCCAAAAAGTCTAGCTTCAAGTCTTTCATTATTATCTAATATTATTTCTAAATATTTTTCACCTTTTCTTATATCTCTAAATTGATATGATTCTCCTGCTGTATAATCTATATTTCTTAAATCTTTGACTGTAGTATTATTTATATTTCCATTAGATTTTATTACATTCTCATCCCTATCTTCAACAAAATTTTTATCAGATGGTACAGTTGCAGTTTCTTTACCTTTTCTATTTATTTCAACTTCTTCATTATTCTTATTTATAATCCCTAAATAGTATATTATCCCAAATACTATAAGTATTATTAGTATTATCGCTGCTACTATTATTCCTATTATTAAAAGTTTTTTTTCATTTTTTTCCATTATATTCTCCGATTATGATTTCATCATTTTTATTGGCAATGTTAAAATAATATCAAATATTCTTACTGGTAACTCAAAAACAGTTCCATATGCTTTACTATATATTAATCCTCTTACTGCAGGTATATTATATATTAAAACTAATATTAAAATTACAAAACCTGTTATTAAATATGTTTTTATTCTTTCTTTCAAAGGTCTTCTAGTTACTACCTTATATCCCATTCTCCTTAAAGCATTATAATAATCTTCATACATTTGATTTACTATATTTTGTTTATGTAATTGTATCTCTTCTTCTGCTCTTAACATCTCTTCTTGTAATATTTGATTATTTTCTTGTTTAATATTATTTATATTACTAGTTCTTCTATTAATATCAACATTATTAATATTATTAATATTAAAATTCTTGTTATTATTATTTTGACTGTGATTTTGAGTACTTTGATAATTTTTCTTTTTTTCTTCTTCTCGTCTCTCTTTTTCTTCAAGCATAGCTATAGTTTCATCATATTTATTTCTTTTAATGTCATCTGAAAGAGTTTCATATGCTTCATTTATTCTAACCATCTTTTCTTTAGCTTCATCTTTTTTCTTTTCATCTTGTTCTAAATCCGGATGATATTTTCTAACTAAAACTTTATATGCTTTTGTTATAACCTCTTTTGATGCTGTCCTGCTAACCTCTAATATTTCATAATATGTTATCATATATTTCCTGCACTTTCTATTTTTCTATTTCTACTTTTATCTTAAACTCTGCAAGTGTATTTGATATATTTTTTTGTTTTTGTGCTTCATCTGAATAGTTTTTATCTGTTATCTCCTTATAGTCTTTAATAACTCTTATTGAATCTAAATTAATTGCAGTTGCATCTTTATCAGCAAAATACATTTTAGGAAATCTTAATAGTATAACTCTAGTTTCTAAAGGGTTTAATACTATATTTTCTTCATCTATTAGTTTTCTATTACTATTTCCAACTTCTAAACTTGCAGCAAGTGCTGTATTGTTTGATCTATCTTTTAATACAAGATGATTATTTGTTCTGTTAGTTATTTCTAAAAGATAATCTTCATTTTCTACCCAAACATTCTTTCCTTTAATATTTACCTTCATATTATTATCTTCATAAAACCCTGAACTCTTATATTTTCCAATATATCCTCTTATATTAAGACCTATTTTACCATCTTGATTTTTTATAACCATTTTTGTATCAGTAAATGTATATATAGTATTTGTTAAACCTGTTTCTAAAATATCTTCAAAAACTTTTACTTGATATATATAGTCATTTCCAACTTTTGCATATGGCTTAATATCATATTTCTTATCTTTGTATATCTCTATTATATATCCTATGGCTTCTTTTTTATTTTTAAAAGAATAATATTTTGCATCTTCTGTTAACATTTCAGCTGCTAAATCTATTTTATCTTCTTTCACATAATTTAAAAACTCATTTATCTTTTTTAATCCTTCTTCTTGTACTTTTGATGGAAACTTCTGATCAGATATTACAGGTGTTTCTATGTCTTTACTTACTATTGGTCTTACTTCTGTATTATAATTTAATATCATATTATATATACTTGTACCAAATAATATTAAAACTAATATCATTATAATTTTGAACATATTTTCTCTTAAATATTTTCCAAACATTAGTCTTATATTTGTATATAATCTTCTAAACATATTTTTCTCCTATTTATTATTTATTCTTACTAAATGAAAATACATAATCATTAAAGTCATATTCCCTAAACACAAAATATAACCCTTTTTTATTCTTATTTTCTTCTTTTGAGTTATTTGATATAATATCTGATTCTACAACATAATAATCACCAATCGCTTCAAAATTAACATGTTTTATACTAAATGATTCAGGATAGTATTCTTTAAAGTATTTTTCAAATTCTTCTAAAGTTTTAAAATATTTTTCATTGTAACTTGGTGCTAATCTTTTATACAGTTCTGAATAATTTTTTTCATTTAATTTTCTAACAATATCACCTAAATATATCTTCATCCTTGCATATTCACTTTTGCCTTTTAGTCTTTCTACAAGTTTTTCATTTTTTTCTACTCCTGTAATATATGGAACTCTTGGTTCCTCTTTTTTTTCAAAAAGTTTTGTTACTAACATTATAATTGAAGCTAATGTTAATACTAAAAGTATTAACATTATCCCAAAAATTAGCTTTATTTTTTTTTCCTCATAATTATTGTTGTTCTTCTTTGTTTTCTTCATTTCTTGTATTTCCTTCAAATGTATCTAATACTAATCTCTTATATTCATCTTCTTTTATACTACTTAATTCATTTTTTTCAATTCTTGTTATTAATTTTTCATATTCTTCACGTTCTTTATCTGTTATATCTGTTTTTAATGTTCTCTTTTCAACTTTTGTTTTAAATACTTCTACTTTTTTCTGTACTTTTTCATATTTTTGCATTACTTCTTCTTTATCAAGTCCTGCTCTTTTCATCATTTCTATGTCTTCTTTTAATTTCTCATTTTTTTCCATATATTCTTTCATTTCAGACATAACTTCATTTATTTCATTCTTAAATTCTCTATATTCTTCTCTCTTATTCATTTCTTGTGGATTTCCAGAAGTTTTTGTTCCTCCTGAAAGTAATATTGATTCCACATCCCTAAAATCACCACTTATAGCAGCATTTTTAGTGTTAAATTCACTTATTTCACTTGCTACTTTTGTTTGATTATATGCAATTGCTAAATCTTTTTCAGGACCTTCAATATTTGTATAATCTATCTTATTTTCTTTCAATTCATTTAATTTCTTTGTTACAAGTAAGTCTGCTTCAAATTTAGTTTTACCCTCAAACTTCATTAAGTGCTCCCTATATTTATCTAATGCTGAAGATAGCTCACTCATTATTTGTCCATTATCCATCTTACTTTTAATTTGTTCTAAGAAATTTGATATATTTTGTTTTCCTTCTACAGTTGCATTATCAAAATTTTGTCCAGTTATTTTTTCAATATTATGTAATTGTTCTTCTACATTATCACTAGACTTCTTAGCATTATCTCCATAATTATTGTGTAAGTTGATTTTATTCATTGTATTTTTAGCTCCTGGAATAATACCTTTATTCATAATAGTATGTCCTGCTAAACCTCCAGCAATAATTTCATCAATAGGATTTTTATCTGCTATAGAATATCCTATTGCACCACCTATTATAGCAGGTGCAATATGTTTTCCTGCAAATACATATGTATTTTTAACTGCTTTTGCAGCTTTATTATTAAATACCTTATTTTTAGTCTTTCCTAATGTTTCTAAGAATTTATTCTTTGCCTTTGTTTCTCCTGTACTTTGAGTAGCATTTGAAGCACTTCCAGCTGCTGATGATTGTGTTTGTGTTTGACCTTGACTTTGCCCTTGTGCTTGGCTAGATCCACTTCCAGTTTTAGTTGTCTTACTTGCAAACATTTCTTTTGCTTTAATATATATAGGCTTTTGAGCACTTTCTCCATTTTCACCTTCTTTTTTCTTAGATCCCATTTTTTCCAATCTCTTAAACCCTTGATCATACATTATCATCTTAGCAAATCCTGCACCTTTTGATAAACTAACTTCCTTATCAAATTGAAACATTTCTTTTAAGATTTCTTCTGCTTCCTTAAAAAACTTAAAGAATGCTAATATTAGTATTAATAATCCAAAGTTTAATCCACCTGGTGTAAATGTTACTACTCCTCCAGGACCACCTGGTCCTCCCGAAGCATTTGCTACTCTAAAAACTGTTCCAGCAAATATAGCATATAGTAATAGGTGAAATGGTTGTACAAAAACAAGTCCCATAAATTTTTTAAGCCAGTTTCTCATACTTTGTGCTTTTTTATCTCCAACAACATCAATTGCATATGCAACAGAAATTATTGGTGCAATTAAGATATAGAATCCTACTGTTATAAGTCTTTTTACATATACACTTAAAAAAGATAATGTTTGGAATATTAATATAAACAAGATTGTAAGACTTATTGTTTCTCTTATAAAATTAAAACTTAATATACCCGCAACAAGTCCCATAACTTGATTTTCAAGTGCATTACTTTCATTTACCATACTCTGTGTTATAATTGATACAAATGCTGAGTTTAATGTTATTACACCTACTATTATAAATATCATTAAGAATAATATCATAACACTTTTTATCCAATTTAAGAACATCATTTTTATTTCAGCAATATCTTTAGCTAGTGATGCTACCATAGCTCTTATTGAAAGATATATTAGTATAAAGAATAATATTGCTATAGATATTAAGAATATTACTCTATACCATGATGCAATTGCATTAACAAATCCTGATAATTTTGTCTTTTCTGCAAGACTTCCATTTATAAATATTTCTATATTAGTAATAGGAACTTTATTCATAAATATTTTATCTGGAGTTAATAGCCATCCTGATTTTGCTTCCCCTGCTCCAGCTTCTTTATTAGAATCTTGTAATAATATTGTAAGTAGAGACATTATACTTATAACCATAATAACTATAGGTAAATATAATACCATAAATATTATACCTAAGACCCCATTTAATATATGTCCAATACCTGTTCCTATATTTCCAAGAAAATCACTCATAGGATTTGATTGATCAATTTTATAGCTTCTACCTATATTACCAGCTATGTCATTTTCTTCTTTTTCTTTTTCTTCCTTTGTTTTATTATCTTTATTTTCTGTTTTATTATTATCTTTGTTACTATTAGTAGTAGTATTTTTAGTATTATTAGAAGAAAAATATGACATTTTATCTGCATTTAAATTTATTTTATTAAATTCTAGTGTTTTTTCATTAATGCTTGATATTAATGAAGTGAATAAATATATATATATTAACATTATAATCCATATATATTTTTTTATAATATTAATTGTTTTATTTATGTTTTTATTCATATTTTCCTCCTTTCTATAATCTTCCTAAACTTTTAAATACATCCCTTACTATTGTATCAAAATATACTGCATCTTCCAAATCTTTTTCATTATCTGGATCTAATTTATCAGGATCTTCTAGTAAGTCAACTTTTTTCAATCTCTCTTCAGCTTTAGGTAATTCTGTTACTACATCTGAATATCTTCCAAGTGGTTCATCTTTTTTTTCTGATACAATTTTATCATTTACCCTTTTTGTCATTTCTTCAAATGTGTGCATCATTTCTAATAATTCTTTTTCTTTGTATTTTATAACAAAATTTTTCACTTTTTCATTCATACCTTTAGTTATAATTGTTTTCTTTTCTTCTAATTCATCTTGCATTCTCATTATAATCTCTTCTGATATTGATGCTGTGTCTCCTAAAGTTTTCTTTAAGTATTGATTTAATTCTTTTTTAGCCTGTTCAAATTCTTTTTCTATATCTTTTTCTCTATCTTTTAGTGTTTCGAAATATGCTTTTTGATTATTTTTGCCTTCATCTGTTTCTGCTGTTAATTTTGTACCAGTTAATGTTTCTAGATCTTTAAGTACTTGAGTATTATGGTTAGCAAATTTTTCCACTGTTTTATCATATTGTTCTTTTATTTCTTCTTTTCCTTGTTTAGTCTTTCCTTGAATCATACCTGGTACTATTTGTCCATCTTTTTTTGCTTTTCTTATCTCTGCTAAATTATCATAATTTTCAAGAGCTCTTTTTGTAGCTTTTTGTGCAACTGCTCCAACTTCAATTGCTTCCATATTTTTAAGTCCTGCTGTAATTGCTGTAGATGCAAATGCTGTAGTAGCAGCTACTGTTCCTCTTGCAAATGATTTTAATGTTTGTTTTCCAAAACTCTTCTTATTATATGCTTTTTCTTGTTTTGATTGTATATTATTAAATGCTTTTCTTTCTTTAACAACATCATCTGCACTAAATCCAGACTTAGTTTTATTAACTGTTTGCTTAAATGCATCCATTTTCTTTCTTTCAGCTTCTGAGACAACTCTTGTTTGTCCTGTAGATCCTGATGCTGTTGATGAAGTACTTGTTTTTGATGATGAAGAATTTTTACCGGAAGTACTTGTTTTCAGTCCTTCTTTTTCTTTTACTTCACTCATACGTTTATTAAGTTTATCATTTGGTGCTTTTGTATCAGTATATGTATTTTTTGCCTTTATAATATTATTTATCTTTTTACTTGCTTTGTCTATAACTAACATAGTAGCTGCTGCTGAGCTCTGTGTTCCTTCAGCTTTTAGTCCAAAGATTTTCTTAAGAAGAGCTTCTCCTTTGAAGAAAAATAACATTCCAAATACAGTAAGAACTCCCATTTCAATATAATTTGATATTTCTGAAGGTCTTATAAGCCATTCTGTATTAGCATTTCCGAGTAACAATTGGAAGTATAAGTGCTACATATATAAATACATGGAAAAGTTGTATAAAAACTGTATGTAAAAACTTATTTGTCCAAAATTGTAATGTTTGTGATTTTTTATCATCAATCATATCTAATGAATATGTAGCTGTTATTAATGGAGCTACCATCATTAAAAATGTTATAACTATAAATCTTTTTAAATAATAGAAATAGAAGAATACTGTTTGCGCAAGTATTGATATATATATAAATGTTGCTGCAATTCCTCCAAAGCCCTGGTTAGCTAAGGCATTTTTTAAAACTTCATTTGTAATTCCTTTAAACACAGTTGGTTGAGATTCTTTTAATCCTGCTCTAATTGCTCCAACAAGTGCATTATTTATAGCAATTACTACAAACATAAAGAATAGTACACCAAACATTATTCCCATTCCTTTAACCCAATTTATTAGAATCATCTTAGTTTCAGCCTTGTCTTTTGCCAAACTTTTAGTCATATATCTTATTACAGTAATTAGTAATACTAATAACTGTATTACTACAGCAATCATCATTACAATTCTTACAGAAGCTGATATAGCCCCTATAAATCCTGAATAGTTTCCTGCATTTTGTGGATTAAAATCCAAATTTATAAGTGGTAAATCATTAAATAATATATTATCTAATGTTAATATAGTTTTTCCACTTATTGTAGCACCAATAATCCAAGATATTGATGTCATTACAAAAAGAAGTATTATTTTTATTGCTGAAAATACTATCATCGGTAATGCTCCTATAAGTCCATCTAATAGATTTATAGTTTTCATTACATTTTCATTTGTTGATCCTGTAGATGATGATATAGATGCAAACACTTTTATATAGCTAGAAAATATAATTAAAGCAGATATAGATATAATTATAGCTATAATAATTTTTGTTATATTTCTTTTATTAATATTTTTTTTATTTTTATTAATTATATCCATATTCTACTCCTTCCTTATATGTCTTTTTATTATTTAGGTTTTGATTTTGAGTTCTTAGCTGATTTTACAGCTTGTTCTCTTTTTCTTTCTATTTTAGTTTTCTTCTTATTAGCCTTATTGTATGCTTTTTCAATTTTTTTCTGTATCTTTTTATTTTGTTTTTCATTTCCTTTATCAAAGAAATATTTTGCAAGTTCACTTTCAGATACTCCTTTTGTTCCTAAGTTTGCATTTGCATTATTATATAGTTTAATATTTTCAATTATTCTATCTTGCTCAATATATGATTTAACTCTATTTTTCTTAAGAGCCTTTAAATCTGCTATTGTTAATTCATCTATCTTTTTATTTTTTAACTCTTTTATTTGTCTCTTTTCTTCAGTTGTTGAACTTTCTGATATGTAATTAACAGAATTCTCAATTTCATTTTTTCTACTTATAACTTCATCATTATACATATTAGCTATTTTTTCTTTAGCCATATTTTGAATATCTTCTATTTGTTCTTTAGAAAAAGCATTTATCCCATTTCCTGAAATAATATTTTTCATTTCTTCTTTTAATTTTTCTTCACTTAATTCTTTTTGATTTTCAAGTCTACCTATAAGAGTTTCTGCCATAACTTTCTTTATAGCCATCTCCCTCTTACTTTCTTCTGCTTTATCTTCAATAGTCTTATTTAATTTAAGTTCTGATTCTTTTACAAATTTTTCATAATCTTGAACTTTATCAATTAATATTACATTATCAACCTTAGAGTCTATTTGTTCTGTTAAATCTGAAATTATAGTTCTCATTTCTTCTTGTCTATTATTTATTAAAAATTCTTTATCAATATTTACTCCTATTGATTTCATTTCTCTTTCTAGATTTTCCTGACTTTCTATTTGAATCATTGTAAGTGCTATATTGTTATTATTTGCTATAGCTTCATTAGCAAGTCTTCTATTATTATATGTATGAACATTATATTTACCATATAATTTTC
Source organism: uncultured Eubacteriales bacterium (assembly GCA_963546185.1). Lineage (GTDB taxonomy): Bacteria > Bacillota > Clostridia > TANB77 > CAG-508 > JABCPO02. The sequence continues at coordinate 13,059 of CAUULU010000026.1, forward strand.
TTGTTTTTCTCTTCTTTGCCATATTACGATTCATATATAGTCTATCAAGTTTAAATTTAATATCTCCTGTATCTACCTTTGAAGCCATTTGTTCTAATATTTTTTCATTTACTTCAATTGCTGTATCTACAAATACCTCAGTATTTTCTCCCATATATCTAAATTTACCACCAGGATATATAGGTTTTAAATTTGTTTTAAAATATCTTTTAATTTCTCCACTTAATGTTAATACTTTAGCATTTTTATATCTTGGATCCTTTTTAGCAAGTATATTCTTGTAATTTTGAATTTCTTTATCAAATTTTCCAGAAATTTCATATTTTCCTTTTTTCTTTTTCTTATCATCATAATAATCAAAGAAATACATTGCTTTTAAAAGGTTTGTGTATTCACTAAGATCACCATCTGCTGCTTCTGTAATAGCAACTGGTATAAGTGATATTGCTGTAAGAAGTCCTACTGTTTTGATTAAACTATATTTTGTTAATCTTAACATACTTGTGATTTCACCTTCTCCGAAGTCCTAATCTATTTCTTATATCTCTTAGTGCCCTTGTTCTGATATTTTCTCCTTTTAGCATAACACCTTTTTGTTGATCAAAAAATCTCTTTCTAGATAAGGCTCTTGTTCTTCCTTCACTATCTGTATATTTTTCAAGCCACTCTTGTTTTGTTTTTTTATTCATCATATTGCCATATGCTTTATTTGTATTAACCCTATTTTGTTCTTTTTGGAATTTATTTACTCTATTTAGATTAGATTCAAATTCATTAATTCTTGTTTTTTCTTCATTAGAAACTTGAACTTCTTCATTAGAAGTACTACTTGAACTTCCTCCAAAAGCTTGACTTGTATTTTCACTTTCATCAGATTTTTTGCCTGGAAATACTTTTTCTTTTACCTTTTGTCCGAAATTATATGCTTTTATAAGCCCTTCTTCTGCAGTATCTAGTATTCCTTCTTTTGCATTTTGCATGAATTTTCCACCAAGTACTCTTGAAACTCTTTCTTTTCCTTTATTATACATAGATTTTGCAACATAAGCATTTGTTAAATCTAATGGACTTGCTTTTAATAATTTGTCTCCAGATATTGATGATGAAAGTCCGAAGTGCTGAAACCATATCTTTTGGTAGTCTCATTATTTGTCCAAATACAAATAACATAAATAATGTACTTATAAATCCTTCT
>CAUULU010000027.1:0-14168 GCA_963546185.1 uncultured Eubacteriales bacterium
AAACCTAATATGAACGAAAATAATTCACAAAATGCTAATAAGCCAAATAATAAGCCTCAAGAAAATGGTGGGCCACAAGGTGGAAATGGACAAAATGGAGATCCTCAAGGAAACAAACAAAATAATGGTTCAAAGCCAAATATGCCTGGAGGAAATAATTCCCAAAACGGTAATGGTAATGCACCATCTACTCCAAATGAAAATTCAGCACAATAATTAATTAAATAAAACTAAAATAATAGGCTACAAATAGTAGTCTATTATTTTTTTCAATGTTTGTATAAATATATCTATATCTTGTTTTGTATTATATATACCAAGAGAAACTCGTATAAATTGTTTTTGTATATTCATACAGTCATTATTTTCTCTTACATATATATTATTATCTGAAAGGATTTGTGCTATTTCTATACTTTCTATTCCTTCTACATTAAATGAAACAATACCAAGTGATAAATTAGAACACACTGCACACATATCTCTTGTAATCATTCTTATTATAGGTCTCTTATATTCCTTATTTAATTTTTTTAAAGATTTTATTAAGTAATCCTTTAAATTTAATATATATCTTTTAATTTTGTCCATCCCTATATTTTCTAAATATTTAATACTACTTCCAAGTGATACAAGTCCTCCCATGTTTATAGTACCATCTTTTAAATCATTATATTTATTAATTGTTTTAATATTTTTATCTGCTACAATAACTCCGAACCCCTTCTAGTCCATACATCTTACTACTATTAAAAATAATAATATCTGGTTCTTCTTCTTTCCTATAGTCTATTCTCATATTTCTCATTTGCTGACTTGCATCTATTACTACAAATATATCTTTTCTTATTTCCTTATTTTCTTTTAGGATAAGGGTTACATCCATGTCCATTCCAGATATTGAATGTACAGATGTTAATAATAGTATTATTTTTTCATCTTTAGGAATATTTCTTACTATTTCTTTAATCCTATCTTCATCATAATATCCTCCACTATCCAGTGAAAAATTGTGTATTTTAATGCTAATATTCCTTTTATCTTGTTCAGATTTTTCTTTAAGTTTTTTCCAAGGACTTATTGTAGCTTTATGTTCATTTTCTGAAAATAATATATTAATTTTATCTCCATCTTTAAAAGTTTTATATATTTTATTTGACACTATCTTAACCGCTCTTGTTGTATTATGTGTAAACTTTACAATATATTCTCTATTTAATTCTTTTAAATTAAGAAATGATATAATATTTTTTCTTAAATTTTCAATATACTGCCTATTTTGAATATCAAGTCTATTTAAACTTCTCCCTACATTAGAACTGCTATTATTATAGTAGTTTAATACATCTTCTAATACACTGTTTGGCTTTTGTGTCATTGCTGCACTATCTAAATATATTATATCTTTATTATTTTCAAAAAACTTAAAATCTTCTCTTATTTTTAAAAATTCTTTTTCTAATATTTCATCCTCTTCCAATATATTATTTTCCTTTACTCTTTCTTTTTTACTTTTACTTTCCCATTTATATTATCTAAGTTTCATTACATTTCTTGCTATTGGTAAACCTTTTTCTCTCCAAGCCATTATTCCACCTTTAAGTGATACTACATTTAATCCTTTTTTATTTAAGAATTTTGAATACCTATTAGTTTTCTTACCATCAACACATACCATAATAACTTCTGTTTCTTTTGTAAAAGGTAGTCCATTTTCTATAATCTCGTCAAAGAATGTATCTGTAATATTTATACTTCCTTTAATATTATTATTTTTAAATGCCATACTTCCTCTTGTGTCTATGATATATGGATTTTCTCCATTTGTTATTTTAGCATATAATTCTTCTGGTTCTATTGTTTTTAAGAATTTTTCATCTTCTTCATTTAATCCATCATATGTATATATACTTTCTTTTTCTACTCCATTTTCATCTTTGCTTACTGTTTCAAATATATCTGGTCTATATTTTCTTATATATGATACATAACTTTCCATTCTATCACAAACTATGAATGTTGCTATTTTTTTACCAGTAAATCCTTCTTTTTCTAATCTTTCATCTTCTTTTCTTAAATATTCAATACTTCCTAAAAGTGCACAACCACTTGTAGGCCCTCCGAAGAATTCCCATTTTTCTATTTAATACAAGCATCATATCTACTGCATCTTTTGGTGCTATTTTTACAATATCATCATATAGTTCTTTTTGGAATATTCCGAACTTCCATCATTTCTTCTTCATTTCTAATACCTGGTATCATTCCACCTGTTTTAGAAATTATTCCTATTTTCTTAAGTTCTGGATTTTGTTCTTGTAAGTATTCTATAATACCTCTTGAAGAACCTGTTGTACCTAATGCTCCAAAGAAATAGTCAACTTTACCTAAATCATCTGAAATTTCCTTTCCTGTTGTGTCATGATGAATCTTAGGATTTTCTAAATTTGTATATTGGCTTGTATGATAATAATGTGGATTTTTTGCAACTTTTTCTTCAATTTGAACTATTGGGTCATATGGATCTGTTGGATCTGGACATGATGATGTACCAGGAAGTTCTATAAGGTCTCCACCTAATATTTTAAGTATTCCTCTTGCTTCTGGGATATCAATCCTATTTGTTATATTTTCAAAAGGAACATTATGTATTGAGGCAATTACATTAAGTGCCTTTGCAGTATTTCCTGATGATGATTCTATTATTGTAATATCTTCACCATTTTTAAGTCTTTTCTTAGCACCTTCAAAAATTCCGAAGCGCTGTTCTATCTTTTACAGAACCAAATGGGTTAAAAAGTTCACATTTTGCCCATATTTCTATATGTTTTAATTTTGTTATATCATCATCTATTTTGATTATAGGAGTGTTTCCTATAAGTTCTAATACATTATTATATTTCATTTATTTCCTCTTTCTTTACCTTAATCATTATATTTAAAAATATTCTTTGTCTAATATTATATTATCTTTTTGAATTGCAATTGTATTTGCTATTTTTTGTCTTGCTGTATCTGTTCTATAGAAATCCATAAGATATGCACCAGTGTTTACAAACAAAAATATATCACCTTTTTTAACTTCTTTATCTAAATATATCTTATGTGAATATATTAGGTCATTTTCCATACATAAATTACCTGCTACATATACACCTTCTTTAGCATCTTCTCTTAAGTCTTTTTCAGTTTCTTTTATAAGATGTACAGGATCTAGGAACATTTCTCCTCCTCCCATTATTACATCCTGACTTTTCATATCTAGATATACCATCTTATCACCTGTTTCAAGTTCTTTTACAAAATTAACTTTTGTAACAACAATACCTGTTTGATCTAAAATAGCTGTTCCTGGTTCTATATATAGTTCTATTAGATTTTCTTTTATAATATCTAAAACTTTTCTATTCCCAAAATCTTCTAAACTACTATCTAATACTTTTTCTAAATTATATACTCCTGGTATAGATGTAACATATTCTTTATGTACTAAATTTTTCTTAATAGCACCTTTTTCTATAACAACACCAAAACTCTTGTTATTATATGTAATCATAGGTATTTGTCCTAATACACTTTTTTTGATATTTAAAATACTTTTATCATATTTATCCTTATCTTCAATATATTTAATACCATATCCCCCACCAATATCCATGATATATGGGTTTAATCCTAATTCATATGATTTTTCTATCATTAAAAATGTATTGTTTATAGCTATTGTTTTTTCTGCAATACTATTTGAATCTAAGTGAAATGCAAATCCTTTAAAATTAATATTATCTTGATATTCTTTAGTTGCAATCTTTTCTAAAACTTTTTCATAATCTTTGTATTTAAATCCAAACTTTGTATTTTTTTCCATTATATTTGAACTTTTTGATTTAAATCCACTAAATCTTAATAATATACTAACCTTTGGTAGATTATTTTCTTTTTTGACTCTTATTATTTCATCTAATTCTTCTATATTATCAACATGAAAAAGTATATTGTGTCTTACACCAAGTTCTATAAACCTATCATTTTTAGGACCTGTTCCAATTATCTTATCTCCTGAAAATCCTTTTGAAAGTGCCATTATAAGTTCACCTTCTGATGCAACATCCATGTTTATTTTTGTTTTTAATGCTTTTCTTATAGCTGATTCACTTTTTGTTGATTTTTGTGCAAACTGTATTTTTCCTGTTAATCCTTTTTCTTCATAAAACTTTTTAAATTTTTCAATATTTTCTTCTAAAATATCTAAATTCATTATATTTAAAGGACTTGAAAATCCTTGTAATAATCTATTCATATCATTATAATTTAAATATTTTATCCACTTTTCATGTATAATAGGTGGAAATTCTATATATTTTTCCATTATTTATTATTCTCCTTTATAGCCTTTTTATAATCAAATTCATTGTTTATATATCCGAAGTAGGTCAACTCCATAATATTCTGAATACCATGTTTCACAATTCTTCTTGTATATATCATAAAGTCTTTCCTTATATTCTTTCCAATCTTTTTTTGTATTTTTAACAAGATTTAATATTTTTTCAAAAACTTCTTTATTTTCTTCTATAAACAGATTGAACTTTTCTTTATCTCCTTGTTCATATCTTCTTATATTACTAGAATATGATATAACCCCTATTACTTTTTCTTCTCCAAGCTCTCTTTTTACAAATTCTACATCTGATTCATCTAGCGCCTTGTTTATAACAACATAATTTTTTAAATTATAGTTTTTAGTTACATTTTCAAAATCTTTTATAATCCCAATACTTTTCATTGTTGGTTCTACAACAAATAAGTTTATTTCAGATGCACAAAACATTGATGTTCCAACACTGTCAATACCAGCTGTTTGGTCTGTAATTACCATCATATTTTCATCATCTAAAAGTCTGTTATATATAAGTTCATTGGCTTGAAGTTTACCATGGAAACATTGACTTCCGAAGTTGTTCTTCATCTGTATATGTTCCTGTTGTTACTAAAGCTATATTGTCTTTAACTGTTGCATATTTCTTGAAAAACTCATCTTCAAGTGTTGGCATTATAAATTTAGAAGTATAGTCTGGAGGTGTTGTCCCTATAATTATTGGTTCTTTTTCCTTAACCTTTCTATTTCCTTCAAAATATCTTCCGAAGTTCTTCTATTCTATCTCCAAGTTCTATTTTATCCATTCCAATACTTTTACCTACATGTGAATTTATATCTGCATCAAATAATACTACATTTTTAACATAGTTTTTCACATATAATGCAAATGCTGTTGATATTGTTGTCTTTCCGGCTTCCACCTTTTCCTACAAATGATATTCTCATAATTTTCTCCTATTTCTTTTTTACTATTTAACATTACTATTCTAACACAAAAAAGAACAAATTGCAATTCATTTGCATTTTGTCCTTTTAAATTATTTCCTCTTTTATTTTTTAACTTTAAATTTTAGACTTCAAATCTCTCATTAACACTATTATATATTGAAATTTTTACATGTTGAATTTTATTTGTTAAATGATTGTTTTTATTCTTTAAATATATTGCTCTTAATCTTAATGTATATTCTTTACCATCTACTACTTTTTTAGCTATAACATTTATTCTTATATCTTCAGCTTTATCTTTTGTTTTTTCATAATTATCTGAATAATGTATAATTTCAGTAAATCCTAACTTTTTACAAAATTCTTCTAATCTTTCTCTTACTTCTTTAATGCTTACTTTTTTTTCAGAATCTTTAGCAATAGCTGTTTGTATTGACTTTGTTTCTTCTCCTTTTTTTACGTTTATAAGCTTATTAATATTTTTAATACTAAATTCTTTAGTATTTTCTACATATACTTCTTTAACATTTTCCTCTACTTTAATATTATCCTCTTTATCTCCTCCAAAGAAATTCTTAAATTCTTTTATTAGATTTTCTTTATTATATACTTCTTTTTCTGATGTATTTGTTTTTTTTGAATTTCCTATCGTTTCTTCCTTATTAACAGCATTCTTTTCCTTTGTCTTATTTAAATTATTAGTCTTAAAATATATAGCAATTACTGATACACTTAATACAATTATTGTTATTATTATTATATTTTTAATTTTATCTTGCATTTTAACCTCTTCTTATATTATATTTCCTTATTCTCATTATAATTAAATAATATCTATTTTACAATATATATAATCACTTTAAAACAAAAAAATATGACCTCATAAAATAATTTTAATTAGTCATACTTTATTATCATATTATAGTTTTAATTTTCTTATTCTTCATTAATATCTGTATCATGATTATTATTATTCTTACCTTTTAAGTCTTTATGAAGATCATTGATAATTTCGTTTATTCTAGAACCATATTCAACAGATTCATCATATATGAAAATTAAGCTTGGCATTTTTCTAAATTGAAGTGTGTGTGCAAGTCTTGTTCTCATAAATCCAGCCGCTTTTTTAAGTGCAAGCATTGCTTCTTTCTTATTCTTTACTGCTATCATACTTACATACACTTTTGAATTACTAAAATCTGGTGCTGTATCTACTTTGTTTACAGTAATAAGCCCTGTTATATTTGTATTAGTAAGTTCTCTTGATATTATATTTGAAAGTTCTCTTTTTATACTTGAGTTTACTCTTTCCATCCTATTTGTCATATTTTCTCCTATTTAGTTAAACTTTTTCTCTTTATTTCTTGCATTTCATATACTTCTAATGTATCTCCTACTTGGATATCATTAAATCCTTCAATTTGAATACCACATTCATATCCATGTGTAACTTCTTTAACATCATCTTTAAATCTCTTAAGTGATGCAAGTTTAGAATCACATAATACTACATTGTCTCTTATTATTCTAACTCCTGCATTTCTTGTAACTTTACCATTTAATACATATGCACCTGCAATTACACCAACTTTAGAAATTTTAAATGTTTCTCTTATTTCTGCTGTTCCTATAATAATTTCTTCATATTCTGGGTCAAGCATTCCTATCATTGCTGATTTAACATCTTCTATTGCATTATATATTATTGAATATTGTTTTATTTCTATTCCATCTTTATCTGCTTCTAATTTAGCTATAGGTTCTGGTCTTACATTAAATGCTATAATTAGTGCTCCTGCAACTTTTGCAAGGTTAACATCTGATTCTGATACTCCACCTACACTTGAATGTATAACTTTTATTGCTACTTCATCTGTAGATAAGTTTTCTAAAGATTTCTTAATAGCTTCTGCTGTTCCTAAAACATCTGCCTTAACAACAATATTTAGTTTCTTAATCTTACCTTCTGCTATATTTGCATATAGGTCTTCTAATTTAACTGCTGAAGTTGTACCAATCTTTTGTTCTCTCTTAGCTCTTTCTCTTCTTTCAACAAGTTTTCTTGCTGTTTTTTCATCAGATACTTCATAGAAAACTTCTCCTGCTTCTGGTACAACATTTAATCCTGTTACTTCTACTGGTGTTGAAGGTCCTGCTTCTCTTATTCTTTCACCTTTAAAGTTAATCATGTTTCTTATTCTACCTATTGCAGATCCAACAATTATTGTATCACCAATATTTAATGTACCTCTATCTACAAGCATACTTACAACAGGTCCTTTTGCTTTATCAAGTCTTGCTTCTAAAACTGTACCTTTTGCTTGTTTCTTAGGATTTGCTTTAAGTTCTAATATATCTGCTTGTAATTGTACCATTTCAAGTAATGTATCAATACCTATGTTTTCTTTTGCTGAAATTGGAACAAGGATTGTATCTCCTCCCCATTCTTCTGAAACAAGTCCATATGTTGATAATTCTTGTTTAATCTTATCTAAGTTTGCTCCTGGAAGGTCAATCTTGTTTATAGCAACTATAATTGGTATTTCTGCCGCTTTAGCATGGTTTATAGCTTCTATTGTTTGTGGCATTACCCCATCATTTGCTGCAACTACAAGTATAGCAATATCTGTAGCTTTTGCTCCTCTTGCTCTCATTGATGTAAACGCTTCATGTCCTGGTGTATCTAAGAAAGTCATAAGCTTGTTATTTACCATTACTTGATATGCACCAATATGTTGTGTAATTCCTCCTGCTTCTTCTGCAATCTTGTTTGTTTTTCTAATTGCATCTAAAAGTGATGTTTTACCATGGTCTACGTGTCCCATTACAACAACTACAGGTGGTCTTTCTACAAGTTCTTCTTTCTTATCTTCTGTATCATCAAATAATATTTCTTCATATGATACAACTTTTTTCCTATTAACATTTATTCCATATTCTGATGCTATTAAAAATGCTGTATCAAAATCTAAATCTGTATTTAAAGATACCATTACTCCCATTTTTATAAGGGTCTTCATAACATCTGCTACTGTTACTTTTAATTCTTGTGCTAAATCTTTTACAACAATTGTATCTCCTATTGTTATTTCTGTATGTTTAGCTTGTTCTTTTACTTGTTTCTTTTCTTTTTCTTTCTTTTTAGGTTTTGTTCTCTTTGTTCTTGAGTACATATCAAATATATCACCACTTTCAATCATTCCGAGATATATTTCCTGTACCTTTAAATACTTTTAAATCATCAACATCAAATTCTTCTTCTCTATTTACTCTTTGTTTTTTCTTTGTATCTTCTGTATTTCTATTTTCTTTTTCTCTGTCCCTAGTTTTATCTCTTTGTTTTGATGCTCTTATTTCTTCCTTATTTCTTTCAATACCTTTTTCTACTTCAATATTATTATCTTTAAAGCTTTCTTTTTCTCTTCCTCTTACTTTTTTATCTTTATCAAAGTCTTTGTCATTTCTATAATTTGGTTTTCCATTATTAGAGTTAGAATTAAAGCTTGTATTTTTTTCTCTTTTTCTTGAATCAAACTTATTGTTTGTATTTCTGTCTCTATCTCTATCTTTAAAATTATCTTTTTCTATATTATTTTTCTTATTTCTATTTTCTTTATTATAGTTATTTCTATTATCTTTTGTATTTTGATTTTGGAAATTATTTGTATTTTTTTCTTTATTATCTTTTCTCATATCATTTTTTTCTTGTATCTTATTCTTATTTATATCATTAATAGTATTTTCTGTTTTTTCTGTATCATTTTTCTTATTAGCTGTTTCTTTAACTTCTTTATTTGTATTTGGTGTATTTTCTTTTTCTGAAGTCTTATTATTAAGTCCTAATAATTCATTTAAAGTCATTGGTTTTGTATCTCTTTTTGGTCTTCTTGATACAATATTATATTCTTTTTGAGTATTTTTAGTTATTTTACCAACTTCTTCTAATTGTTTAGCCACTTTCTTATTTTCATCTACTACGACTTTTCTTCTTATAATTACTGGTTCTTCTTTTTTTTCTGCTTTTTCTATATTTTTTTCAACAGCTTTTTCTGTATTATTCTTTGTTTCTTTTTCTTTCTTATTTAAACTTGATACTATTTTATTTGCTTCTTCTTCAGTTATACTATTCAAATGACTTTTTACATCTATTCCTAAACTATTAGCAATTTCAATTGTTTCTTTATTTGTTTTGTTTATTTCTTTTGCTAATTCATATATTTTCTTATTCCCCATCTACTTCCTCCAAAATACTTGTTATAATTCCTTTTGCTAAATTTCTGTCTTTAATTCCTATTACTGGCTTATTAACCTTCCCGACAGCACTGCTATTTTCTTCTTTTGTTCCTACTATAATAACCCTTATATCTTCTTTTTTCTTTAAACCACTTACTTCAAAATACAGATTTTCATATGCATGTATTAGTTTTTTTTCCATCCTATTTTTTGCCTTTTCTGGCATATCTTTTGCAATTATTGTAAGAGATATTTTCCCTTTTTCTATACCATATAAAACATCTTCTTCTCCATATGCTATTTTACCTGATTTTGCTGCAAATCCCAACAAATTTAAATATCTATTTTTTGATAGTCTATCTACTTCTAATACAAGCTTCCTTTTTGTTATATCTTTTCCTTTATTATTTTTTTGCATATTTTTTTAGTTCTTCTTTTTCCTCTTCTTTTAAAGATATATTATAATATCTTTCAATTGTTCTTTTTCTTATAGCATTTTCTATACAAGCTTCATTTCTACACAAATACATTGTTTTTCCCATTCCTTGTATATCTAATTTATCTGATATAATCATTCTCTTGCTATCATTATTTTTATCTACAGATAATTGTATATATTTTTCTTCTAATATATTTTCTTTTGTTTTTAAAATACTTTGAAAACATCCTTTACACTTTCTTGTATTTTTAATTTTCCTCATTTTATTCTTCTTCCATTGTTACAATATCTTCTAAAGTTTTTTCTATTTCTTGTTCTTCTTCTTTTTCAAAAGTTTCTGTTTCTTCAAAAGTTTCTTCTACTTCTTCAATTTCTCCTAATTTTTCTTGTTCTTCTTCTATTTTTTCCATATCTATTGAAGTATCTTTTTCACCTTTTTCAATCATTTCTTTAAATTCTGTTATACCTTTAATATCTATTGCCCAATGTGTTAATTCTACAGCAAGTCTTACATTTTGTCCTTTTTTACCTATTGCAAGTGTTAATTGGTCATCTGCTACTATTACTTGTGCAAATCTTGTTTCTTCATTAATATCTATTGCCATTATTTCTGCTGGTAATAATGCTTGTGCTATTAATTTTGCTGGATCTTCACTCCATTCCACAACATCTATCTTCTCTCCACGAAGTTCTTTTTTTATACTTTCTATTCTTAATCCCTTAGGTCCTATACATGATCCTACTGGATCTATGTTTTCATTTTTTGAATATACTGCTACTTTTGATCTTACTCCTGGTTCTCTTGATACAGATTTTACTTCTATTAACCCTTCATCTATTTCTGGTATTTCATATTCAAATAATCTCTTTAAAAAGTCATTTGCTCTTCTTGATACTATTACTTGAACATCTCCTTTTTCTCTTTTTACTATATCTTGTACATATACTCTTATTTTTTGGTTAACAGCATATTTATCTTTTTCTACTTGTTCTTTTACAGGCATTATTCCTTCTAGTTTACCAAGATCTAATATTACTGATTTTCCCTCAGTTGCTTTTTGTACTATACCTGTTATTATTTCTCCTTTTTTTTCTTGGTATTCGTTAAATCTTACTTCTTTTTCTTTTTCTCTTAATTTTTGTACTATTATTTGTTTTCCTTTTTGTACTGCTATTCTTCCAAAATCTTTTGGTACGATTATAACCTTAACAACATCACCTACTTTTGATGTTTTTCTTTTTTTCTTTGCTTCTTCTAATGATATTTCTTTTACTTCATCTTCTACTTTTTCAACTATTGTCTTTTCTGCAAATACTATGATATCACCATTTTTATCTATATCTATTTTTACATTTTCTTCTGTTCCATAGTTTTCCTTATATGCTGCTTCTAATGCAGTTATAAGGGCGTTTTTCATATATTCTTGTGATATTCCTTCTTCTTTTTCTAATTCTTCCATTGCTTTTAACAATTCTCTCATATTAATTGATTTCATATTCTTTTCTCCATTAATTCAAATATTTGTCTTTTCTTTAGCAATTCATTTCTCTTTAAAATATGGAAGGACCTTTGGAGCCCTTCCACATTTACTTTAACATGAATCTTACAATATAATAATACCATTTGACCGGTATTTTGTCAACCTTTTACGCCATTATATATTCTTAATATATGCTATAGTTTCTTCTATTTCTTCACTAGTCAATTTTTCTTTTCCTAAATTCTTATCTAAATATATTTCTTTTAAACTAATTATCTCCATATTCTCAAATCTTTTTAAAAACTTAACTGCTTTGCATAATCCATAAATATATGAATACGGGTAATCTTTACCTATTATATTGCCTTCTTCTCTTACTATGTACAATAGCTTTTTCCTATTCATATCAAGTTTTCTATTATAATAAGTATAATTTAATTCACTATATTTTTCTACTATTTCTTCTGTTATATCCTTAATTTCTTCTTCCCTTATATTATCTTTATCTTTTAAACAATCTAAACATTTGAAATAATAATTTCTAAATTGTATCACCATACTACTTCTAAAAATCATGAAAAACATGTTTAATTTTGCTTCTTGTAATATTTTTAAATCTAAATTAGATTGTATTTCTTTAAGCATTAAAAGTTCATATAATATTGCTATTGTCTCATTTCTTAAGTTATTTATTTTACTTTTAATATTATTCTTTTTTAATATGCTTTTATCAATATAATGTCCGTAATTCATGAAAAAACATTCTCATATTATTATATCTATTTTCATCAAATGCTAAGTTCATATATATTATATCTTCTGCTTCACCTACATAACATTTACTATTTTTGCTACTTTTTATACCACATGATATTTTTCTTTTATTAAACATGTCTTCTATTATTTCATAATGTTCTAGCTTTTCATCTTCTGACATATTTTTATAAATTTCATTAATTATCTTCGTATAATTATAATTACTATAATTTTTATTTACAATATAACTTTTATAATATTTCATATATTCATTTCTAAAAAGTTCTACATTTCCAAATATATACTCAACATTTGATATGATATTTTCATTATAATCTTCTTTTTTACTCCCAACATATTTTATCCATGATTTAAAAAGTCTAAAATATATTTTTTCTAAATCTTCTTCATAACTATAATCTACACCAGATTTTTTTAAACTTTCTAAATATTCTCTAAATTCCTTTTTATAATAATTATATTCTTCTAATATAACTTTATCTTCTACTCTATTCTTCTTACTTTTATCTATTATCTCTTTATCTATCCTTAATCCTATTAATATTTTTTCATTTATATTCTTTAACATTACTATTTTCTCCTTAAATTCAAAAGTTAGAGCTATAATTATTATAGCTCTAACTCTTTAATTAATCAAAATCTCCTATTTCATCTGAATTAACACCATCATCGCCAAATACATTTTCTTCTGTCATCTCAGGTATTTCATATTCTGTTTCCCAATCAATACACAACATTTCTGTTGCAGCATTTTCTATAAACATAGAAATCACATCCTCTCAATAAAATTAGTTTATCTTATTGTTTCCTAATAAACTCTAAATCAATTATATATATATTATTTGTCGAGGAGCTTTTACTATATTTTTAGGCTCTATACTTTTAATGAGGGTATAGAATGATAAAAAATAGAAAAAAAACATAAAAAAAGAGCATAAGTTTAAAAAATGTAGTATCCTAATAGTAACCACACAGAAAGGATACGGTTTAACTTATGTAATATACTAATATAATGATTAGCTACAAAATACAAGATGTTAAGATAATAAAAATAATTAACGGCAAATATCATATTTATGGTATTAGAAATAATAAAAAGCCTAGAAAAGACTACAGATTAAAGGATTATAGGACTGTTAAGATATTAATTGATGTATATAATAATATGCCTGTATATTTACACCTTAAAAAACAAAGATATATTTGTAAGATTACTAATAAAACAATTACCAGTAGTATTGATATTGTTCAAAAAAGATGTAGAATCTCTAATAGAATAAAGAAAAGAATAGAAACAACATTTAAAGATATGAAGACTTTTAAACAAAATGCTAAAGAAAATAATGTGAGTATAAGTACTGTAATAAGAATACTTGAGAATATAGAAATTAAGAAAGAAAAGTATAATACATCTGTAATATTCATTGATGAATTTAAAGGCAATCTTGGTAATGAAAAATACCAATTAGCTGTATATGACAAACATCATAAATTGATTAATATATACAAAAATAGATATCAATCTACTTTAAAGAATATATTATTAAAATTTAAGCCTTCTATTGTTGTTACAGATATGTTTAAACCTTTTAGAAATGTAATTACTAAAACTTTACCTATGTCTCATATAGTTGCTGATAAGTATCATGTAATAAGACAAGTTATATGGACAATAAGAGATATTGGAAAGTTATTCAAAAGAATCCTAAGAATTTAAGTAAACAAGAACAATGTATAATAGATAGGTTAAAAGGTCAAAGCAATACATTTGATGTATCATATGAATTAATTAAAAGATTTTACTAATTATTTGAATTAACTAAAATAACAAACTTTAAAGAAGGCTTAGAACATTTAATAACAGACTTAAAAGAAATTAATATAGCTAAATGTGACACATTATCTAGTA
>CAUULU010000028.1:0-14109 GCA_963546185.1 uncultured Eubacteriales bacterium
ATACGACTTATTGCAGTTTAAGGCTAAAAACCTGCAATTATATTTTAAATTTACTCAGCAAATAAAGTTAGAGGCATTTAAGTTGTAAAAAAGTAATAAATCTAGTATAATAGGTTTTAGTTAATTAAATAGGGGAAGATTATGACAGATGCAATAGTTAAAGGGCTAAGTACCTTTCAACAAGTATTAGTGTGGATAATTAATATGTTTTGGTTATACCAATTCATAATAAGTATAACATCATTAATTAAATTTAAAGAAAAACCGATGCTAACAGATAAAGAACACAGATTTATAATAGCATTACCAGCAAATAATGAAGAAGGTGTAATAGGAAATCTTATAAAAAGTTTACAAATGCAAGATTATGATAAATCACTATATGATATATATGTAATAGCAGATAACTGTACAGATGGAACAGCAAATGTAGCAAGAGAAAATGGTGCAATAGTTTATGAAAGATTTGATAAAGATAAAAAAACAAAAGGATATGCGTTAAATTGGTTCTTAGATAAAATGAAAGATAAGAAAGATGACTATGATGCACTTCTAGTTTTTGACGCAGATAATGTAGTTGATAAAAACTTTTTAAATGTAATGAATAAAAAGCTTTGTCAAGGAGAAGTTTTAGTACAAGGATATAGGGATATAAAAAATCCAACAGATACATGGGTATCAGGTGGATATGCTATATTTTATTGGACAATGAATAGATTATATCATTT
Source organism: uncultured Eubacteriales bacterium (assembly GCA_963546185.1). Lineage (GTDB taxonomy): Bacteria > Bacillota > Clostridia > TANB77 > CAG-508 > JABCPO02. The sequence continues at coordinate 729 of CAUULU010000028.1, forward strand.
AGCTAGATATAATATGGGATTATCACCACTTATAAACGGGACAGCATTTATGGTAAAATGGGATATTCTTATTGATGAAGGATGGAATACAAAAACTCTTACAGAAGATATAGAATTTGCACTTATAAACATATCTAAAGGTGTTAAATTAGGATGGGCAAAAGATGCAATAGTATATGATGAACAACCACTTACTTTTAAACAAAGTTGGAAACAAAGAGAAAGATGGAGTGTTCGGACATATTCAATGTGTTAATGGATATTCAAAAGATTTAGCAAAAGCAGTATTTAAACAAAAAACAATGATGAATTTTGATGCATTTTTATATATTTTAGGTATACCAATTATGATACTTACATTATTGTTATTAGGTGTAAATACAGTATTTTATCTTATGGGAGAAATGTCAATTTTAGATTTAGGTATAAACTACTTAAGATACATTTTCGCAACATTTATAACACCAATGCTTTCAGCAGTTGGTATAATTCTATTAGAAGGAAAGAAATTGAAACCTATGTGGAAAGCAATATTAATGTATCCAATATTTATGGGATCATGGATTGTTATAAATATTAAATCAATATTATTTCCTAATAAGAAATGGGATAAAATTACACATAGTAAATCAGTTGGAATTGATGAAATCAATCATTAAATATAGTTGCTATATGCAACTATTATGCTGATATGGCGAAATTGGTAGACGCACAGGTCTCAAAAACCTGCGAGAAATCATGTGGGTTCGACTCCCACTATCAGCACCAATAAAAAATAAGTATAGAAATATAAGAATAATATAAAAAATACCTTAATATATGGTTAAAACTAAACTATATATTAAGGTATTATTTTTTATAAATTAATTATTTTAATTATTTTCTATTTCTTTTTTTAGCTGCTTCTGATTTTTTCTTTCTTTTTACAGAAGGTTTTTCATAATGTTCTCTTTTTTTAATTTCTTGAATGATACCATTTCTAGCACATTGTCTTTTAAATCTTTTTATTGCATCTTCAAGATTTCCGTTGTTAACTTTTATTTCAGGCATAATCTCACCTCCTTTAATCCTTTTTAAGTGTAATATATTTATAGAAAAAAGTCAAATATTACAAAAATTTGAAAAAATAGTTAGAGACTCAAGTAAATGTTTTTTTTATGGTATAATATAATAGATTAGGAAGGATATCGAAGAAAATGATTAGATATATTATAATAATTAATGTAATAACTTTTTTAGTATATGGTATAGATAAATATTTAGCATATAAGGAAAAAAGGAGAGTGTCTGAAAAATTATTATTAACATTAGCATTATGTTTTGGAATAATAGGGGCACTTTTAGGAATGAAAGTTTTTAGACATAAGACAAAAAAAGGATCTTTTAAAACATCTATAATTCTTATAATAATAATACAAATAGTTACAATATATTTTTTAACTTTAAATAAGAATGTATTAGATGAAATAATAAAAATAATAGGGATATGGTAATAAATGAACGAAAACGAAGAAAATAGATTTGATGAGCAAAAAGACAGAGGGTTATTTGATAGCCAAAAAGAACAAATAAAATCAAATATAAAACAGCAGGCAGAACAAAAAATGAGAGATTCTGCAAAAGAATTTATAAAAAAAGGGAAAGATTTTAGAAGTGCTACTTCTGGGGCAACAAATACAGCAACAAATGCTGCGACAAATGCGGCAACAAGTGCAGCAACGAATGCAGCAACAGGTGCTGCGACAAATGTAGCAACAACTGGAGCGACAACTGCAGTAACAACAGGAGCAACAACTGCTACAACAACTACAGCTGCAGGAGCAACAGTAGGAGTAACAATATCTTTTGTATTGATGATAGTAGTTGTAATATTAATAGTAATAGCAGTAATTGGATTGGTTGCAGCTCTTATGTTTTTACCATCTTTTACATTATCAACTGTTAAAGAATGGATTGAAAGTGCAGTAAATATAACAATGCAATGGTTTGGTGGAGGAGACTCTACAAAATTTAAGCAAGAAGAAATTGCACATGTTTTAGATAATGCTACATATATAAGAAGAATGGGGTATAACCTATATAATGATGGATATATATATAAGAAGTTAGACCAAATGGAAGTTGAAGCAAAAACAGCTAAGAGAAAAAAAGAGGTAGACAAAGAAACAGGACTTGAAAAAGTAAAATTAGGAGAAATAACTGATTCTGATGTTTATGTTCCAGAAGAAGGAATATATGAAGATGAATCTGGAAATGTAAAAGCTGTATCATATGAAAATAGTCCATTACTGATGTATACATGGATTGATGGTTATACATATTTTATAGATGAAATGCCAGGCATATGGTTTAATTTAGGAAAAACATTAGGAAAGATAGGAGAAGCAACAGGTAATTTCTTTAAGTGGGTAGGAGAAAAAACAGGATTATATACCCCAACACAAGAAGATAAAGATTCAAACAGTGGAGCTACTAAGTTCCCAGGAATGCTTAAATTAAGAGACGAGAGTAGAAAAAACTGGATTGATAAATTTAAGAATAGAGCGCCAAAAGTTACAGTAGATCTAGATACATATACTATGAGAACAGAAGCAAAAGACTTCTTTGGTAACAATAGAAGTAATGTAAACTATACATATGACATACAAGGATGGATTGGAAGATATGGTTTACCGTTAAACTTATTAATGGTAATGCATAAAGCTACAAATGCTCCTGATATGCTTGTAGAGCTTATAAAAGGAACAAAATATGAAAATGAAAAATATGAAAAAACTAAGCTAAATATTGATTTACATGAAAGAAAAGGAAAAGGAAGTATACAAATATCTCTTCCAGCTGATGTGGGATATAATGGAAAACTATATTATGAAGGAGGGGAAGAAGCAAAAGAACCTATAGATAAGAATAGAAAAATATATTTCAAAACAGCAAAAGGTAATTTTTATGAAGTTACTAATAAAGAAGCAGCAATAGATAAAAATGGTAAAGCCAAGAAAACAGCAGGATCAGATGTTGCTATAGATGATGATGTTATTCAAAGAAATGGATTGTTCGATCTTTATGATAAAGGACTTGATGAAGGTAAAGTTAAAAAAATATTTGATACAATTACTAAAAAGTTTGGAACAGCAAGTAAGCAAACTGATATTAGTAAGATAGTACCAACATTATCACATAGTGAAAATCACTGGTATAGGGATATATATTTCAAACAAAAACAAGGAGATAAATATATAGATATAGATGGAGATTATCTAATAAAAACTGGTGAAACATGGCTTAAAAGAGATAAAGATGGTAATGCGAAAGAAGAACAACAAAAAGAAGATTGGAGTGCATATGATCCAGTTACAGACAAAGAAAAAGAAGAATATGAAAATGCAAAAAAACAAGGAAGTCAAAGTGTTACACCAATAACTGCAAATGATGTTGATGATGATAAAGGGTCAAAAGAATTAAAAGAGGCAATAGGAGATTTAACAGAAGTACTTGGAGAAGATAAGGTTAAATTAAAAGAAACATATGAAGCTCCAGATCCAAAACAATATCAAGATGGTAGAAGAGGAATTGTAAATAAGAGGTTAATCGATCTTATAAACAATTATGCTTGGTATAAGTATGATGGAACAGAAGCAACAGCAACAAAAATAAATGAAGATAGAGAAAAGAATAAGGAAAATCTTCTTCAAAAATTAGAAACTAACACAAACCCATTGAAGAGAAAAATAACTTTTTCAGATAATGTATTGCAAGCAGGAGCATTATTACAACAATCTGATGATTTAGATTCTAAATATGCATATAAGGATTTAAAAGAACTACTTGTAGAGCTTAAATATTACAAGAGAGATGACTTAAGAGACCCAGTAAGAAAAGTAATGACATGGCCATTACACAAAACTGGAATGGGAGAAACATGGCCTTCAGGTGAAAAAAACACAGAACTTAATAAGTATGGGGTAAAAATATTATCAGAAGAAGCTGTTAAAGCTGAATTTGGAGAAACTGAAAGTGTACATGAAAAAATAGAACTTGAAAAAGTAAAAGGAAAAATAATAGAAAAAGAACGTGAAATAGATCAAGCTAAGAAAGATTCTTCATCAAAAGAAACAGATAGAGATAAAAAAGTAAAAGATTTAGAAAAAGAATTAGAAGCTTTAAAAGATGAATATGAAGCAACAAAATTAAGATTATTAGAAGAATCAACAGCAAGAATTGCAGCATCAGGAACAGATGAAGAACTTGCTAAAACATTACAATCATTACAATCAGAACTTACAAAAGAAACAAAGGAAAATGTAAAAAATAGTATAAAGAAGAGAATTAAGATTATAGAAGATGAACAAAAAAAGAGAAAGGGTGAAGTAAGTAAAGACAATAAGTCTAATGGAAAAACAACAACAAAACCATCAGGAAACTCTAACTCAAATAACAATTCAAATAATAATAATTCTTCAAACTCAAATACGAATACAAGTTCAAATAATAAGAGTGCAATTAAGGGAATAAAAGATGACCCAGTGTATAGAAAATTAAAAGCTAGATATGGACAAGGATATAAGGAAGATGAATATGTTGTAGCTCCAGTTACAGGTAAATTAGAAAAAGGTAAAGATGGAGAAATAATAATAAAAGCATTAGATGAAGATGATTTACCAAATGTACCAGAAGGGTATAAGAGATTTTATGAAACTGAATATAAGGGAATAATAGCAGGATATAAGATTAAGTTAGAAGGAGTAACTGAAGAACAAAGTGATAAAAAAGGTTCATACAAACAACAAATAAGTAAAAATTCAATTTCAAAAATAGTTGACAAAGATGAAAGAGAAAAAATAGAAAAAATTGAAAAAGAAAAGAAAGATGCACCAGAAAGACATGGAGAATATGTAAAAGAAGGTACAATAATAGGTAAAGTAAAAGATGCAGGACAAACAGGATATATAACTGTTACAATGTATAATAATGATGAAAGTATTGTTGAAAGACCTGGAGATTACTTTGTAAGAGGAAAATCTGGAGGATTTGTTATAAAGATTGATGATAATTATGATACAAGAACATCAACATATGATGGAGAACTACCAGATGAAATATTTAATGAATTAGATCCTGATGATCCAGAATCTGCAGAAATATTTAAGAAAATGTTTGCAGGATGGGTACAAGGAAAAGAAACTATAATGGAAAAAGATCCACAAGCATTTTTAAATATGCAAAAAGAATATGGGGTTAATGCCATATTTGCAGCGGCAGTAACAATGATTGAAAATGGAGGAGGAACTAACCTCCAAATAGGTGGAGAAAACTACTTTAGTCAGAAAAATGGAACTGATGGTGGTTGGAGACAGTTTAGTGGTGTACAAGATGCAGTAAATGCATTCGGTAAAAACATAGCAAAAGGTTCATTCTACTATAATGCAGGTATATATGATGTAAGAACTATAGGTCCTGTATATTGTGAAAGAACAGCAGGAGATAAACAGTGGGAGGACTATGTTGTAGAATTTATGACAAAAGCTCTTAAAAAAGCAGAGGAGGAAGGATATTAATATGAAAAAAAAGATGATAGCATTTACAATATTTATTATTATTATAATTTTAATTATAACTAATATTCTTTCATATGCAGATGAAAAAGAAAAAAACTTTAATATTATAGCAACCCCACCAATTACAACAGACAGACTAAAAAAATTAAAAGAAAAAGAAGCAAAAGAAAAATCGGGAAAAGGGAGTATATTTGCAGAACTTTATCAAGGAACAAAACAAGAAACAAGTGAGCCTAAAGGTGAAAATAAGTGGAAAGTACCATTAATGCTTCAAAGTGGAATAACATTACCATTTGGTTCAGGAACAGTGTCAACACATGGATGTGGTCCAGCAGTATGTGCAATGATAATGAGTTCAATGAATAAACAAAATGTATCTGTGGAAGAATTAGCTGTTAGATATAATAAGTATAGTAATCCTAATGGTAGTGATATTGGGCTTTTAAAAGTAGCAGCTTCAGAATTATCTAATGGAGAAATAGAAGTTTTAGAAACACAAGATAGAAAAGTTATGCTAGAAAATCTAAAAAAAGGAAACTTAGTAGCAGCTCTTGTTAAAAACTCTAAATGGGCACCAGATTATATACACTGGATTGTATATAGAGATATAACAGAAGATGGGAAGGTATATGTAAATGACTCAACATCTATAGTTAATACAAATAGTGGACCATATAATTTGGATGAATATGAAGGTAAAGCTATAAGATATGCTGTGTTTGTAAAAAGAAGCAGATAAATAAAATATATAAATATTATAAAAAAAGACACTGTTTTGTGTCTTTTTTATTATCACTCTATTATTACTTCTGTAAAAGAAAAAAGCTTGATTTAACAAGCTTTTTAAATATATTTCTTTGGTTGCGGAGGCAAGACTCGAACTTGCGACCTTCGGGTTATGAGCCCGACGAGCTTCCATCTGCTCCACTCCGCGATACAAATAAAGTATAGCATGTAATACTGGGTTTGTCAAATAGTAGTTTTTTAAATATATTATATTTAAATTTGTGTAATAAAAGTATCAAAAATGTATTAGATGATATAATATTTATATAAAGTATTTAGAAAAAATGAAAATAACAATGAATATTGTTAGATATTAATATGAGGAGGTATAGTTCATGGAAAGAAAATTTAATAAAGGAGATATCGTTCAACATTTTAAGAGAGAAAAGATGACTAAAGAACAATTAACTGAAGAACCTAATTTATATCTATATGAAATTATAGGTATAGGAAGACATACTGAAACCAAGGAAGAATTTGTTATATATAAGCCATTATATGTAACAGAATGTACAAATGGAGTGGATTTTGCAGTAAGGCCACTTAATATGTTCATATCTGAAGTAGATCATGAAAAATATCCAGAGATTTCTCAGAAATATCGTTTTGAATTGAAAGAATAATAATTTTTGAATAAATGTAGGGTTTATTTAATATTACCTATATTTATGATAAAAAAATCTTTAATAAAGAAAAAAATGAACTTAATAATATAGTAAATAAATGTTATAAAAACAATCTAGATATCTTAAAATTGGTTTTAAACTAAAGATAAGACCATATTTAAGATATTATTTTATGTTTTAAAAAATTAAACTAAATGTTGGTTAAATTTATGTAATAAAAGTATAAGTTAAATATTTAATAAGATATTATTATAATTAAGAGGTGAATATGTCAGAAAAAATAGAAGAAATACAAAAAAAACTAAAGGAACATGGGTATTTTGCATCTAAGGATCTAGCAAAATTAGTATTATTATTTAATGAAGCAGGTAAGAGAAACGGAAAGAGTATTCCAACTTTGTTATTACAAGGAAAATCTGGTGCTGGTAAAACTTTTTTAGCAGAAACTTTTGCTAAGATGATTGGTGCAGATGAAAAATTTGTGCAATGTTTTCCAAGAATGGGAACAGAAAATTTTCAATATGATGTAAATATAGAAGGGGTCATTAAACAAGATCCAGAAAGATCACTAAAAGAAGGAGTTCTTTTACAAGCTTTAAATAGTTCAAAAGAAGGTCCAGTAGTTCTTGTTATTGACGAGCTTGATAAGGCAAGACCTGAAGTGGATTCATTTTTATTGGATTTTTTAGAAAATGGTAGATTAACTACAGGTACAGATACATACCTAAAAGGTGAACATTCAATTTACACATTCATAACATCAAATGATAAAAGAGAAATTGATGATGCACTTTTAAATAGAAGTAAGAGAGTAGAAGTTCCGAGACCAGAAAAAGAACTATTTTTGGAAATTTTAGGACTTCCTAAAGAACATTATTTAGGATATGTATATGATAAGTGTCCAGATTTTTCAATAAGACAGGCTAGACAGTATTTAGAAGATTTAGAAGTTTTAGGTGAAGAAATAGATGAACAAGCACTTTCACAATATATTAATTTGGGTGAACTTGAAATTACTACACTTGAAGATTTACAAAAAATGAGAGAAATAGATAGTGAAAAAATTGAGTTTGCAGTTAGTGATTTACCAAAATGTAGAATAGAAATTGAAAGTAATGGATATGATTCAGAAATTGAAGCATGGAATGGTTTCTTGAAAAAACATAGAAATCAATATGAATTTACATCTGAATCAGAAGAGAGATATGGAGAAATTGAAAGAAAGCTGTATCTAAACGTAGATACAATGGAACAGCTTAAACTTTTAACAGATGAAGGAATAAATTTTACAGAATATTCTGGTTGGTTTGAATTTGAAAAAGAAAATGAAGAAATGACAGATGATGATATTATTTGGGCTGGAAATGTTGAAGATAGAAAAGGAACAAGATTTGGATTAGCAAGAGATGGATTATTTAAAATTGTAGAGAAAGATAAAAAAACATATATATTTTTAGAGTCTAGTAGGAAGAGTACATTAGATAGATTTAAAAAGTTTAGACAAGAAAAAAAACAAATAGAAGAACAAGAACTTAATGAAAAAAAAGATGATAATATAAATGAAGAAAAAGTATATGAAACAGATCGAGATTATGATAAATATGAAAAAGATAGAGAGTAGGGAATTAATATTATGATTTTTGAAGTTAATATTGATAAATTGTTTAGAGAGATAGAAGAAAAAGTAATTGAAGAACAAAGAAATATAAAAGAAAAAAGTCTTGAAGAAGAGGAAAATTTAGAAAAAAAGTATACTACTGAAGAAATACAAGAAGAACTAGAAGTAGTAAAAAATAATGACCAAGAAGAAAAAGTAGAATATGAAAAAGAAGATAAATCTTTAGAGTCACCAGAAGATGCTAAAGAAACACAAGAAGTTCATGAACCGACAAGTAAGGAAACTGAAGAATCACATGGAGGAGATGAAGCTTCAAAAGAAATAAAAAATTCACCTAATGCGGCAAAAGATGGAGAAAATAGTGAAAGAGAAAAAAAAGTAGAAGAAGGAAAGAAAAGCGAGAATAAAGAAAATGCAGAAACTAATAAATATGAGGGAAGTAATAATGGGCAAGAAGGACAAGGAAAAGGAACAGGAGATAAGAAAAAAGAAGGAGTAGAGAACAAGGATATTAATGGTGATGGAATACCAGAAAAAGGAAAAAAAGATGGGAAACAAAAAAATAATACTGGTGGAATAGGGAATAGTAACGATGAAAATGATGAAAAGAAGAATGAAAGACAAGATGAATACTATATAACAGGAAGTGGAAAAAACCCATCAAAGATAAAGCCAGTTACAACGCCTGAAGAATTAGAAGAACAAATAAAAGAAATGTTTGAAAGAAAAAAAATACAAGAAGAATTAGCTAAAAAAGAGAATAAAGATGAGTATTTAAAAAAATATATGATTGAAATAATAAAAAAGATAGCGGCAAAACATTCGGGAATAGATAAGCAAGATGGTAGTGAAACATATGATAAAAGAAGAATATTAGAACATATGTTAAAAAAACAGAGCTATAAAATAATGGGAGATAAGTATGATTTAAAAGATGCTAGATATATTCAATTTTTCATAGATACATCAGGGGTATATGGAATTAGTTCTAATAGATTACTTCAAGATTTTATGCCACAAGTAGTTTCAATATTAGCAAAGCAAGGATATGATTGTCATCTAGCAGCATGTGGGAATGGATTCTATAGCAGAGATATGATAGAAGATAAAGTATACAATACAAGAAAAACATTAGAAAATTATAATGCAGGAGAAGTTAGTAAAATTGCATGTCCAACACCTGAAACTGCAGCAAGGATGGCAAATGAAGCAGAATTTTCAATAATTCTTGCAGATTTTGATGGATTATCTTCAATATGCAAGATGGCAAGTTTATGTAATTCTGATAAAGTTCCGTATTTGTTCTGTACAGAAGATAGATATTCATGGGAAGATCCTTCAGCTCATAATTGGGTTTCCCCTGATATGTGTGAATATGATCCAAAACTTGTGTATGATGTATCAATTGGAGGAAATCCAGAATTAGAGATAGATAATGATATGGAAGAAGATTATTATGACCGTGATTATGATGATTAATATGGGAAAGGAGAAATAATGATCGATAAAATAGAGATAACTAAAAAATTGACACAATTTTTTAGAAGAACAAAAATAGATAGCTTTTTTAAGATAATTATAGTAAGTTACTTATTTGATAAAACAAGTTATTTAGAAAATATAGTTGGAAAAGAAAACTGTATTGCAATGTTAGATAAGTATATATATAATTTACAAGAAAATGTTATAGCTTTTAGAAAAATAGAAAAATATAATTCAATATATGTACATTATAATTATGATGAAAAGATAATATATTACCATATGTCAAATAATTATAATAAGCTTATAGAGTTAGATGAAAAGTTTTCAAAAGAAAGAATTATAAAAGAGTTTAAAATAATGATATATAAAGAGTTAGACAAAATTGTAAATATTCACAGAAAAGGTGGAAAGATTTTTTCTAATGGATATTATATAGAAGATGAAGAAGGAAGATATCCAGAATATGGTGGACATTATTCAAATATAATGGATATTTTTGCAGATTATGAAGTGTGTAATATATTAGGGATTAATGATAATGTTATTATATATATAGATGAATTAAAAGAAAATTTTGTGTATTCCAGACATATAAGTGATAAAAACTCAGAAGTTATGTGTTATATTGAATTTATACGAAAAATAATATCAGATAAATTATTCTATTTTGCGATGAATAATCCAAAAAAATATTCAAGTGTAATTATAGAAAAATTTAATGAAAAATATGATTATATTCTAAAAAATAAGTATAATTTTATACTAAAAAAAGAAGATATATTTTCAACAATAGAAACTTATTTAATACATATTGTAGAAAATCCATATGATGAGAGGAATTTAAGATATCACAAGGATTTGAAATACCTATTTAATGAAATAGGGAAAAAAGAAGGAATAAGAAATATAGATAGACTATTGTTAAATGAAATAGTAAAAGTGAAATAAAATAATAATAGTAGAAAATAAGAGGTTAAGATGATTGAAACTTGGATGGAAAAAAACAATACTAATATGAAAAATGAATATTTTTATACTAATGATATGAGATTAAATGATTTTATAAATAAACAAATATCACTAGATACTATAATAGAAAATGAAATGTTTAATTTTAATGAAGAGTTATATAATAAATAGATAAAAATAATATTATAAATACAATTGCAATAAACTCATTTTTAAGTATGGTATTTGACAATTAGTTAGAAATATAGTATTATTTATTTACGAAAAAGAAGAAATGATTCTCACCTTAAGATTATGTTAGGACTAAGGTTAATAATATAATAACAGACACATGACAAATGTGTTGTATATTTATGTAGACTTTCTTTTTTTTGGTAAGTCTATTTTTTTGGAGGTAAGATATAAAAGGACAAATAATGAATGACCAAATTAAGGTTAAAAAATTAAAGGTTATTGATGAAAACGGTGAACAACTGGGAGTAATGGATACAGACAAAGCACAAGACATTGCAGATTCAAAAGGATTAGATTTAGTTTTAGTATCTCCAGATACAGTAAATCCTGTAGCAAGAATTATGGATTATGGGAAAATGGTATTTGAAAGAGCTAAAAAACAAAAAGAATCTAAGAAAAATTCTAAAATGGCAGAAACAAAAGAAATTAGATTATCTGCTAATATCGCAACACATGATATGAATTTTAAAGTTAAAAATGCTAGAGAATTTTTAAATAAAGGAAATAGGGTTAAAGTAACAATGAGATTCAGAGGAAGAGAAATTGTTAAAACTGATATGGGTAAAGAAGTATTAGTTAAATTTGCAGAAGAATTAGAAGAAATTGCAGATGTATCAAAACAACCATCACTAGAAGGTAAATCAATGTATATGATATTATCAAAGAAAAAATAGTATATTTTTAAGGAGGAATATATGCCAAAAATAAAAACAAATAGAGCAGCAGCAAAAAGATATGCTCATACAGGAACAGGTAAGTTAAAAAGAACTAAAGCAAATAGAAGACACTTATTAGCAAACAAAACAAAGAGACAAAAGAAAACAGCAAGAGTACAAGATGGAATGGTTGACAAATCAAGAGTAAAACAAATTAAAAAACTATTACCATATGGAAAGATTAAATAGGAGGTAGGAAATGGCAAGAATAAAAGCAGGTAAAACTACTAGAAAAAGACATAAAAAAGTAATAAAACAAGCTAAAGGATATTTTGGAAGAAAAGGTACAAACTATAAAATAGCTAAACAAGCTGTTATGAAATCAGGAGTTTATGCATATTTCGGAAGAAAGAGAAGAAAAAGAGAATTTAGAAAACTTTGGATAATAAGAATAAATGCAGCAGCAAGAGCAAACAATGTTACTTACAGTCAATTAATAAACGGGTTAAAGAAAGCTAATATAAACATTAACAGAAAAATGTTAGCAGAAATGGCTGTAAATGATGCACAAGGATTTAAAGCTTTAGTAGAAAAAATAACAAAATAATTTTAAAAATTTAAATTAAAGATCTCATTTTTGAGATCTTTTTCTAATATAACTGTTTGACAAACTATATATGTGAATATATAATTTAATTATTATTGATAAAAAAGGAATTATTATGAAAAATAAAGGGATAATGGATAAAGTAATAACTATAGTAAAATGGGTAGCTATAATTATTATTGCACTAGCAGCAGTTCAAATAACAGCAAATTTAGGAACAAAATATATAAGTTCTTCACCTAAAACTACTAAACTAGGATTTGAAAATGTTGGACAACTTGTAACACAAACAGCATATTTAACAGTTGTAAAAGATAATAAGAAAAATATAGATTTTTTTAACTTATTTAAAATACCTTTTACAGAAACAAGAAAGATATTTAGTTATGATATAGAAGTGGATGCAGGAGTTGATTTTAGTAAAATAACATATGATGTAGAAAAAGAACAAAAAAATGTTAAAATAAAATTGCCACATGCAAAAATATATAAGGCTAAAATAAATACAGATTCATTTAGAGCTTATTTAGATTCTGATAGCATTTTTACAAAGATAAATATGAGTGAACATAATGAAAGTTTAAAGAAAATGGAAGAACAAGCTGTAAAAGATGCAGAAGCAAATAATATGTTAAGATTAGTAGATGAAAATGCTAAAAAGATTATAAAAGGGCTAGTAAATTCAAGTGATGAGTATAAAGAATATAATGTATTATTTGAATACTTAGAAGAAAAATAATATATATACTCTACTTATTTCAATCTTTTTTGAAAATAAAGAAAAAAATACATAAAATAGATTGACAAAAGAGAGTATATATATTAAAATAATTCATGTACTGAAA
>CAUULU010000029.1:0-13137 GCA_963546185.1 uncultured Eubacteriales bacterium
GAAAATATATTAAAAGTATGTAGAGATTTAGATAATTACAAACAATATGATTATGTGGTTATAAATGATGGTTCAAAAGATAGTACACTTAAAATATTAAAAGAAAATAATATTAATCATATAGATTTAATATTTAATTTAGGTATTGGTGGTGCTATGCAAACAGGTTATAAGTATGCATACCAAAATGGATATGATGTAGCAATACAATTAGATGGTGACCGGACAACATGACCCTAAGTTTATAAAAACAATATCTGATGTTGTTTTAAAAGAAGATGTTGATATATGTATAGGAACAAGATATTTAGATAAGTCATCTAGTGAATTTCAATCAACTTTTATGAGAAGATTTGGTAAAGAAGTAATATCAATTATAATGAAGATGCTTTATGGTGTAAAAGTTACAGACCCAACATCAGGTTTTAGAGCAGTAAATAAAAAGATTATAGAAAAGTTTGCAAAAAAATATCCTATAGAATATCCAGAACCTGAATCAACATCTGAAATGTTAAGACAAGGTTTTAAAGTTAAAGAAGTTAGTGTAAGTATGAATGAAAGACAAGGGGGAGTTACTTCAATTAATTTTATAAAAAGTATAGATTATATGATAAAAGTTCCACTTGCAATACTTCTTCGGAAGATTAAAAGGAAAAGAAAGAAGAGGTAAATAGTTATGGAAATATCAATGAATTTAAAAATATTTTTAACAATTGGCATAGTAATATATATATATCTTACAGTAAAATCATTATTAAAAAATGATTTACAATCATCTTTTATAACATTTTATTTTGTAAGTACAATAGGACTTGTTATTGCTATAATGATGCCTAAATTTATAGAAAAAATGACAAAAGTTTTTGGATTTGAAACATCATCAAATATGATTTTTTGCATAACAATATTTATACTATTCTATATTGTATTTAAACTTACATTAAAACTTTCTAAAGAACAAGAAAGAACTGTAAATCTAACACAGGAATTATCAATATTAAAAGCTAAGATAAATAAGATGGAAAAAATAGAAGGAAATAAAGAGGATAATAAGTAGGAATGGATAAGATATTTTTAATAAATATAATTATAAAATTATTTAAGAAAAATAAGTATACAAATATGTTAGTAGAGTTGTACTATAAGTATAAAGAAGTATTTGATTACCTATTTTTTGGTGTATTAGTAACAATAGTAAATTTTGTATCATATTACATACCATCAAATATCTTTCATATAGATAAAATAGTAAGTAATGTAATAGCATTTGTTATTTCAGTTATTTTTGCATATTTTGTAAATAAAGTATATGTATTTGAAACACCATGGGATAATTTAAAAGGAACATTAAAAGAACTTACATCTTTTATAGTATCTAGAATAGGTACAGGTCTTTTATGTGATATTTTAATATTTGCACTTATGATAAATATACTTATGATAAATGATGTAATATCAAAAATATTTACACAAATATTGGTTGTTGTATTAAATTATGTAATAGGTAAGTTTATTGTATTTAAAGGAAAAGGAGAAAATGATGTTAAAAAATAATAAGATTTTACAAATGATAGTTTCAGCACTTTCTTCATATATAATATTATTAACAATATCTATAAAAGAAAATAGAATTATAGTAGAAAATAGAATGTTTATTTTACTATTATTAACATTATTTATATATATGGTTATAAGATTTAATAATGAAAATAAAAATATAGAAGAAAAGAATAAGAGATTAAAAGTTATAACATGTATTATTTCAGTATTTTTTGCTGTTATGTATATAATAGGGGAACTTACAAATAGTAGATTTGACACCGTTAAAGTTATATTATCAAAAAAAATAATATTATATTCTGTATTTAAGGTTATATCAATATCATATGTGATGAAAAACTTATTACAAATATTATATGTTAATATTGAACAAAAAACAGATTCAGATATAAAAGAAAAGGATACTAAGTTAAATAGATGTATAGAAAAAATATTGAAAAATGATATAAAAGGATTTATATTAAGAAGCTTGATATTAATAGTATTATGGCTACCATATTTATTAATATTATATCCAGGAGTTACAAGTTGGGATACAAACCAATCATTATTACAGGGATATGGTATTACACCATATAGAAATTTACATCCAGTAATACATACTTTTATAATATCTAATATTAATAAATTTGCACATAATTTAACAGGAAGCTATCAAAGTGGAATTGCATTAAATGCTTTAATTCAAATTATTGTAACAAGTATGATGTTTTCATTTATAGTAGGATATATGAAAAACTTAAACATATCTAAAAAAATAAGAATTATAGGGTTTGTATTTATAGGGGTATATCCTGTAATTGGACATTTTAGTGTTATAGTATGGAAAGACATAGTATTTAATTTACTTATAGTTTTAAGTAGTTTAGTAATAATAGAGATATTAAAAGAAAAGAATATAAAAAACATAAAATTAAATATTTTATGGATAATATTATTATATTTTATGATGTTGTATAAGAATAATGGAATATATATAGAAGTATTATCATCAATTGTAATTTTAACTTATTTAATATTCAATAATAGAAAAAATATTATAAGAGTAGCAATAATATTAATATTACCAGTAATACTTTATTTAACAACAACTAATGTAATATTTAAACAACTTAAAATATTAGGACCTACACCAGGTGAAGCAATGGGAATACCAATTCAAGGATTAGCAAGAAATATAAAAATAAATGGTGAAGATTTTACACCTGAAGAAAAAGAGCAAATAGGGTATTTCTTTGATTTTGAGAAAGTAAAAGAATTATATAATCCAAGGTTATCAGATAATATGAAAAATATGATTGCACATAAATTAGAAGATAAATCTAATATTATTAAAATTGCAAAATTATATATAAGAATGTTAAGAAGATATCCATTAGATACAATACAAGCTTTCTTCTCAAATACAGAAGGATATTATTATATTAATACTGATATGCATGGAGTTACTACAGATGTATATAATTCAACATTAGAATCTGATAGGATAGCTGTACTAGAAAGAAAACCAAAGATTATAAAAATAGATAATATAAACGAGATAATGCAAAATATATATACAGGTAAAACTCCAATATTAAGTATATTTATAAACATACCGTTTTTAGTATGGAGTTATATAATAATGATAGGATATTTAATATATAGAAAAAGATATTTAGATATAATAACATTTATACCTTTAGTAGTATTAGTATTAACAGCAATAGCATCACCAGTATCAGGTGAACAAAGATATATATTAGCAATATTATATGGATATCCATTATTTTTAGGAATTACATTAAATAAGAATTATATTTTAAAAGGAAATAAAGATGAAGAAAAATAAGAATATAAAAAAAATTATAACTTCTATATTATCAATTATTATTGTTATAATTTTAAATTTAAAATATTCTATACATGAAAAAGTCATTACAATAGGAAATGAAAATATGATAAATTCTTTTTTATTAATTTTAGGAGCATATTATGTGTTAAAAGAAATTTTGATGAAAAAGAACGATAAAAGAAAAATTATATTTTCTATTATAATAGGTTGTATATTTACACTAATGTCTATAACAAGATTAATAGATTTTGTTAATACAATGATGAATATGGAAGGAATAGCAAAAACTTATATATTATATAGCATACTTAAATTTATATCATTATGGTTGGTATTATCTAGTGCAGTACTAAAAGTATTTAATAATATTGATAATATGTTTAAAAAAGATAATGAATGTAATGAGTCAACAGTGATAAAAAAAGTAGAAAAATATTTTCTGGGAAAAGGAATTATTTCAATTATACTTATAGCTATATTTATAGCAATACTATATTTACCATATATGCTGAATTATTATCCAGGACGGAGTTCCTAATGATATAGTAGGACAAATGGATGAAGCATTTAAAGGGAGATATAAAAATTTACATCCATTCTTACATACATTTATAGTAGGAAATTCAGTTAAATTATTATATGGAATAAATAATAATATAAACTTATCAATAGCAATAGTTACATATATAGAAATAATAATATTTGGAATAATATGTGGATTAATTATAAGAAAATTAAGTAAATATAATGTTAGATTTGAAATAAAATTAATAGTATTTTTATTCTATTCACTATTTCCAATCTTTCCACAAATAACACTATATATATGGAAAGATACAGCATTTTCTATGTTCTTTACATTATTGATATTAGAAATTGTTGATATATTATTAGAAAATAAAAAATATGGAAAAGAAAAAAGAGGAAATATATATAATAATTGGTACATTGGATATATTATATTTTTAGTATCAATGGTAATGTTTATGAGACATAATGGATATTATGTTATGTTACTTACAATACCAATAGCACTTATAGTATTAAGAAAAAATATATTTAGAGCATTAATAATGTTTGTTTTACCAATAATATTATATGTAATTATAACAGGACCTATATATACAAATATTTTGAATATTAAAAAATACTTATATTCAGAAGGAGAAAAATATTCTATACCATTACAAGCAATGGCAAGAATAGGAAAATATAGGGGAGAAGATTTAACAGAGGAAGAAAGAAAAGAAATAACTAGATATATATGGAATTATGATGAAGCAATAAAAAATTATAATCCAAGAGTATCAGATATGGTAAAATTATATTCAAGTTATGAAAAGTTAAAAGATGACCCAAAAGGAATAATAGTATTATACTTTAAATTATTAAAAAGATATCCAAAGGAAGTTATTTTATCTCTTATAGAAGGTACAGATGGTTATTATGAACCAGAAAGCAAAGTTACAAATCATGTTCCAGAAGGAAATTCGACATTTGAAATAGTACAGGCTAAAGATTGGGAAAAAATGCCTGTAATATACAAGAGGAGAATAGTAAATATTCCATTTATGACTAAAATGTATGAAAATATGTATAATAAGGAAAATATGATAATAAGTTGGACTACAAGTCTAGGACTTATCATGTGGTTAATATTCTTGATATTTGGCTATACTATATATAAAAAAGAATATAGATATATATTAGCATTTACACCGATAATATTGTTATGGCTTACTTGTATAGCGTCACCAGTATCAGGAGATTTAAGATATATATATGCTTCATATATAACACTTCCAATATACTTATTATTACCAATACTTATAAGAAATAATAATCAAATGTTAGAAGTAGAAGAAGTAGAAAAGGAAGAAAAATAGGTTGAAATTTTAATAAAGATTGAAGAGGAAATAGTAGATATTTCCTCTTTTTTTAATATTATGCTAATTAGATTATTATATTATATATATTTTAAGTTTTTGATTAGTTTTAACTTAAAATATACAAGTTCTCTTAAATAATTACAAAAAGATTATATATTTTAAAAGAATAGTATAAGATTTTATTTTTCTTGTAATATATGATAATATTTAATGTGTAAAAATATATATAAACAAAGGAGGAAATATGAGTTTTATTATTAGAAATAATAAGATAAGTAAGATATTATTTATTATAACTATTTCAATGATATTATTTAGTATAAGCTTAAATGTTAAAGCGGCAGAAAATAAGATTGAAATAAAAGATGGAAATCAAATAATAACTGATACAACAGGAACATTAAAAACACCTAAAGTGTTAAATGTGAATACAAATGTGGAAAAAAAATTAACAATAAATTATGTGGGAGTTGATAATAATAGATTAGATTACAACTTAGAAGAAAAAGAAGGAAATTTAGATTTTGATGTTAATGTATTAACAGGAGAAATTAAATTAAAAGCAAAATCAGGAACAAACTTTGGAGCAGTATTTTCATTAGTTGATAGACAAACTAAGAAAGTATACCCTATAAGTCTTGTTATAAGAGCTATAGATGGAAAAAGTAAAGTAAGTCTTTTAGGTAGTGTTAAAAATATGAAATTTAATACTATTTCAGGGAATATGTATTTAGAAGGAATAGCAGATTTAAAAAGAGTAATAGAAGGTGGAATAAATCCTTTAAATGAAAAGCCAACAATATATTTAAAAAACTTAAATACACAGAGAACAGTTGAACTTTCAGTAGAAAAAGTATCAACATATGAATATAGATTTAGAATAAAAGCTGAAGATATGGCAGAAGATGATAAATATACAATACATGCAAAAATATCTAAACAAAACACATATGCAGATAATTCAAGCTTAGAAAGACAACTAACTATAGAAAGGGCTGTACCAAATACAATAGAAAACAATAGGTATAAGCTTACAAATAGTGATGATAATATAAGTATAAAAATAAAGCCAGTAACATATAATTTAAATGCAAATTTAGTTGATATGTATGGATTTAATAGGGGACAAAATGACTATGTAATAGGAACAGCAGATATATTTTTAAAAGATAATGATGGAAATAGGGTAAAACCAAGAGAAGTAAAAATATATGCAGAAAAAAATGGAAATAAGACATATTTTAATGTATATAATAATAGATATGATTTTGAACTATTATTAAACAATGTAGAAGCAGGAGAATACACAATCTATGCAGAAGCAACAGGAAATAATGGAAAAACATATAAAGAAAAGCTTAATATATCAGAAGGATTAAGAAAAAACTTAACAGTATCTGGAATGCAAACAGAAGCAAGAACAGGTGAAAGTAAACTAGTTTTAACAAAAAAGAATAAAGAAAAAGAACCTAATTATATAATAAGAACAAATACAAATAGTATGTATGGATTTCATAGAGCAGATGGAAATGATTATATAATAGGAACAGCAGATATATTCTTAAGTGATGAAAATGGAAACAGAGTAAAACCAAAAGAAGTAAAGATATATGCAGAAAAAGATGGAAATAAAACATATTTTAATGTATATAATGATAGATATGATTTTGAACTATTATTAAACAATGTAGAAGCAGGAGAATATACAATCTATGCAGAAGCGGTAGGAAATAATGGAAAAACATATAGTGAAAAGCTATGGATAGGTGGCCATTTAAGAAAGAGCATAACAGTGTCTGGAATGCAAACAGAAGCAAGAGTAGAAGAAGGAAGAATAATTTTAAAGAAAAAGGGAGAACCTAATTATATAATAAGGACAAATACAAATAGTATGTATGGATTCCATAGAGGAGATGGAAATGATTATATAATAGGAACAGCAGATATATTTTTAAGTGATGAAAATGGAAATAGAGTAAAACCAAGAGAAGTAAAAATATATGCAGAAAAAGATGGAAAGAAGACATATTTTAATGTATATAATGATAGATATGATTTCGAATTATTATTAAATAATGTAGAAGCAGGAGAATACACAATCTATGCAGAAGCAATAGGAAATAATGGAAAAACATATAGAGAAAAACTATGGATAGGTGGACACTTAAGAAAGAATATAACAGTGTCTGGAATGCAAACAGAAGCAAGAGTAGAAGAAGGAAGACTAATCTTAAAGAAAAAGGGAGAACCTAATTATATAATAAGAACAAATACAAATAGTATGTATGGATTTCATAGAGCAGATGGAAATGATTATATAATAGGAACAGCAGATATATTCTTAAGTGATGAAAATGGAAACAGAGTAAAACCAAAAGAAGTAAAGATATATGCAGAAAAAGATGGAAATAAAACATATTTTAATGTATATAATAATAGATATGATTTTGAATTATTATTAAATAATGTAGACGCAGGAGAATATACAATCTATGCAGAAGCAACAGGAAATAATGGAAAAACATATAGAGAAAAACTATGGATAGGTTCAGGACTAAGAAGAGATATAACAGTTAATGGGATGAAAAAAGTTGCTATAATAAGTAATAACCTATTAATTGAAAAAAGAGAAAAAGACATAGAATATGAATTAGAACAACCAGAATTAGTAGCGTTAGTAGATGAAAGACAGTACATATATGGAAATTTGACAGTTAAATTAAAAGAAATTTCAAATAATTCATATACAGGTATAAGAAATGTGAAAATATATGCAGAAAAAGATGGAGTAAAAAATCAATTTTATGTTAAAAACATAGGAAATGAAAGATATTATTATGATTTCATAATAAACCATTTAAAGAATTTCGAAAACTATAATATATATATAGAAGTAGAAGATAATAATGGAAGAATATATAGAAGAGGATTAGATTTTTCAAAATTAAGAAAAAATAGATTAACAGTAAGAGGATTTAACAGAAAAGTTAACCTACAAGGAACTAATATGTATATAGAACAAACAAACAATGATGAATTTGATTTTGAACAAGGAATATATGGACAAAGTGGACTTAAAGTAAAAGGAGATAGTAGAGGACAAGACCTTAGATATTATAAGTTTGGAAATGGTAAAAATGTATTTTATGCAACTTTTGCACTACATGGATTTGAAGACCTTTGGAATAATGATGGAAAAGAACTTACATATATAGCAGAAAGATTTAAAGATTATTTAATAAGAATTGGAAAATCAAATATATTTAAAGATTGGACATTATACTTATTCCCACAAGTAAATCCAGATGGAACAAATCATGGATGGACAAATAATGGACCAGGAAGAACAACATTATATAGTAGTGCTCCAGGTAATAGAGGAATAGACCTAAATAGAAACTTTAGAGCAGAAGGAACGCAGCATACTAAGTTTACAGGTGATAGAAATTATAATGGGGAAATAGGATTTGAAGCATATGAGGCTAAATTCTTATCAGAATTTATAAAAGCAACACAATCTAAAAATGGAAAAAATGTATTAGTAGATACACACCGGATGGCTTGGAGAAACTATAGGGGATAATGAAGTAGGTTCATATTACAGAAATACATATGGAATGAATAAACATGTAGGTTCATATGGTAAAGGTTACCTTATAAACTGGGCTAAGAGTGCTTTAAGAAATGCAAGAACAATGCTTTTAGAACTTCCTGAATCAGTAAGAAATCATAATGATGTAGTAAATCAAAACTTTGCAGAAAAATTCATAAATGCAACAATAAATATGTTAAAAAATATATAGGAATATATAATGTTAGAAGAGAATCTTAATAAAGAAGAAGTATAAAGAAAGAAAAATAAAATATTATAAGATAAGATAAAACTTATTAGGAGAAAAAAATGAACACTTTTAAAAAATTATCAATAATAGTTCCATGCTATAATGAAGAAGAAACAATAAATATTTTCCATAAGGAAATGGAGAAAAATAAGAAAAAAATAGGTTTAGAATTAGAATATATATTTGTAGATGATGGTTCTAAAGATAATACATTAAATATATTAAAAAAATTATATAATAAGAATAAGGGAAATATAAAATATATATCATTTTCAAGAAACTTTGGAAAAGAAGCAGCAATGCTTGCAGGACTTAAAAAATCTACAGGTGATTTAGTAACAATAATGGATGTTGACTTACAAGATCCACCAGAAATAATACCAGAAATGGTTAAAAAAATGAAAGAAGAAAATCTTGATTGGGTAGGAAGTAAAAGAGTAACAAGAACAGGAGAACCACCAATAAGAAGTTTCTTTGCTAAAAAATTTTATCAGATTATAAACAAAATAAGCGATACTGAAATGGTAGATGGTGTTAGAGATTTTAGACTTATGAAAAGAAAAGTAGTAGATGCTATATTAGAAGTAGGAGAATATAATAGGTTTTCAAAAGGAATATTTAGCTGGGTAGGATTTAAAAAAGCATATATTTCATATGAAAATAGAGAAAGAGTTGCAGGAAAAACAACTTGGTCATTCTTTAAATTATTTAAATATTCATTAGATGGTATAATTAATTTTTCAGAAACACCACTTAATATATCTCTAATGCTTGGAATAATTATATGTATAGTATCAATAGTAGCATTAATAGGAATAGTATTTAAAACATTAATATTTGGAAATCCTACATCAGGATGGGCATCTATTATGTGTGTATTATTATTTACAGGAGGTATTCAATTATTTTGTATGGGAATACTTCGGAAAATATGTTGGAAAGATATTTTTAGAAACAAAGAAAAGACCTATATATGTGATATCTGAAACTGAAGAAGACAAAGAATAGAATAAATAAAATATAATAATAGAAAAATACACTTAAAGTTTATTAAATATTAAATTTTAAGTGTATTTTATTATAATTATTGTAATATATATACAAAAAATGTATATTAAAAATAAAGAAAAATATACAAAGGAGAAAAGATGAAAAGAACTAAAGGGATAACATTATTAGCACTTGTAATTACAATAGTTATAATGCTGCTTTTAGCAGGTGTAGCTTTACAAATGGCGATGGGAGAAAATGGACTTATAGTAAAATCTACTCAAGCTAAAAAAGAACAAGCAAAATCAGAGTTATTAGAAATAGTAAAATTAAATTATTTGAATTTAAAAACAAAAGCAATAGAGAATTCTCAACCAAGCCCAGAATATGAACTATCATTATCTACAACTGAATTTTTAGATAAATATAATATAGTTGATGATAATATAGTAGATAAACAAGGAAATATAATAGAAACAAAGCAAGAGATATTAAATACATTAAAAATGCTTTATCCAAATAAGAAAATAGTAGGTGGAGTAGAAATACCTGAATCTGATAAGGATAAGATGATATTGAAACTTAAGGTATTAGATGAAACTAAAGAAATATATTTTGGGGCATTTGGTATATCAGAGTCACTTATTCCAATAAAAATTGATTATGGTAATGGTACAAAAGGAGAAATATCAGATTTATATAATGGTATAACTATAGAGTATAGTAGAGGTGAATATATAATAAAAGTAGAAGAAACAGGATATTTTTCAATGGGAGGGCAGTTACATAGTTTTTTAGGAGAAGGTATAGAGGTAGAAATAATTCATTGGGGAAAAGTTACTAGGAATAAAGAATATTTTGATGAAAGATGGAATATTCGTATTCCTAATGTATCAAAAATATATGAACCAGAACCAGAGGAAATTGTAGTATTTTATGAAAATGCAAAAATAACTGAAATACCTAAAGACTTATTTAAAAATAAAAGAGGAATTAAAGATATAAGTAGGTTTATTGAATCCAAGACTATAAAATCAATACCAGAAGATTTGTTTAAAGAGTGTCCTGATATAGAAAGGTTTAGTGAAACATTTAGCGGTTGTGAAAATTTAGAGAGTATACCAGAAAACTTATTTAAATATAATACAAAAGTAAAAGAATTTTATCAGACTTTTAGTCGGATGTAAAAAAATGACAGAAATACCAGAAAACTTGTTTAAATATAATACAGAAGTCGAAAGTTTCTTAAGTATTTTTAATTCATGTGAAAGTTTAAAAAATATACCTAGAAATCTTATTAATAATAATAGTAAAATTAAAGATGTTAGATCAATGTTCTATAAATGTAAAGAGTTAGAAACAATACCAATAGAAATAATTAATAAAGTGATGAATGGATTAATTGATTATGAATGTATGTTTTATGGCTGTACTAAAGCTGATAATTATAATAATCTTGCAGAAAAATTTAAAAAACCATATTAAAACAAGGAAAGATAAATAAAAAAGAATGAATTCATTTAAGGATTCATTCTTTTTACATATAATTATCATCATCATATACTTTCATAGTATAGTCAAGTTTAGCAGGAAGTATTGGGTCAGATGCAAGAACAAATATGTCTGTAGCAAGAATATCCTTGTTTAAAATTGCTTGTTTGTTTTTGCTAAGATTATTTTTTTCAAAACTTGCAACAGATATTATAATATCTATATTAGGATTTGCCCTTGCTATTGTAGATATAAGTTCTTTACCTTTTTGGTTAAAACCTAGAACCCTTACATAAGGTATTGTAGATTTAGCAATTTGCATATCTTTTTTAGTTATATTTAAAAGTATTGATACAAGTATTCTTTTAATTCTGCTTTCTGTATATCTTTTACTTTTAATATTTGCGATTAATTCTTCTAAAGTACTAGAAATATAGCTTGCTTTTTTAATACGATTTTCAAGTCCTTCTGTAACATCAGAGATATTTTTAAGTGTAGATATATCCATATCTCTTATCTTATAGAATAATATTTGTTCAAAAGGTTTAAGACTAGTTATATTAACATTTGTTATATTTTCAGAAATTAATTCTTGAACATATTCAGGAACAGAGTTTGAATAATTTTCACCATTTAAAATAGCTTCTCTTATTCTAGAACCACTAGAAAATGATGTGAGATTTTTAGAAGAATGTCCTTCCCCATTTCTTTGAATTGTAATTGCAGTAACTTCAAAATTTTGTCTTTTTATTTGTTTTATATATTCAATACCAAGAACATTATTAGGTTCATCTAATATTTTAGAATATTCAGAACTTTTTAAATATAGCATTGTAGCTTCAGAAATTGCTTTAGGATAAGAAATACCAGAAGCAAGAGCATTTTCAAGATAATAGATAAGTTCATCAGGTTCATCTAAAAATAGGTCTGCTAAAGTCTCAAGTTTTTGAATATCACCGTGAAGAAGAACCAAAAGATAGGACATTAACTATTTTTAATTCTTTTAAAAGACGGATTGCACCATATGCAAAATCTTCAGCAGATGAGTTTGAAAATACTGTAGGAAGTTCTATAACAAGGTCAACTCCACCTTTTATAGCCATTTCTGCACGTTTCCACTTATCTAAAAGAGCAGGTTCTCCGGCGTTGTACAAAATTACCACTCATTACAGCAATAGTATGACTTGCACTAGCAATTTCCTTACTTTCTAACAGATGATATAGGTGTCCATTATGGAATGGATTATATTCACAAATAATTCCTAAAATATTAGTATTAAGTTCCACTAAAAAAGTTCTCCTTTCTTTAAAAATTTTTAGTCCTAAATTATATATAACTTTCAATATAATATATCTTATGATATCATAGAAATGGTTAGAAATAAAGAGAAAAAGAAAGTAGGAGTTAAAGAAATAGATGAAATTAGAAGATTTTAATTATAATTTACCAAAAGAATTAATAGCACAAACACCATATTTAAAAAGAGATGAAGCAAGACTTTTAGTAGTAGGAAAAGATAAAGAAAATTTT
>CAUULU010000030.1:0-12223 GCA_963546185.1 uncultured Eubacteriales bacterium
GTTTTCTATCTAGTTTTGAATCAATATATCCTCTTGCTTCTGTTGTTCTAACTCCATCAAGAATTTCATTTGACATTCTTTTTTCATTATCCTTACCTGGATTTCCTGTTGTAATATTAATTATTTCTGCATTTTTACCTAATATTTTTCCAAGTTCAAATAATTTTTCTTTTGTATCTCCCTCATTTGCTCCTATTACAACTGAGATTCTTCCTGTTATATATTTTCTAAGTTCTTTTAATAGGTTTTCTATTCTTTGATTATCTCTTTCTCCATCTATCATTATAGGTATGTCTAATTCATTTTTTACTATTTCTCTTTTTCCTGGTATTACTACTGATTCTAATCCTTCTTTTATTTTTTCTAAACCTATTCCCATCATATGTGCAAGAGCTGTTGCAGCACATGCATTATATACTGATGTTTGGCCTATTAAAGATAATTTTGTTTTAAATGTGTTTTTTTCTACTTTAAATACTATATCAGTATATACACTTCTTATACTAAAACTTACTGGCATTACAGATGACTTATTTGTAAGTCCATATGTTAAATATTGTTTTGAATTACTCTTTACATATTCTCTTGCAACACAATCTTCGTTTACTACTACTTTTTTAGAATTTCTTATTACTTCTAGCGTATTTTCTAAACATTTCATTGTATTTCCATATTTTTCTTTATTTATCTCTTCTTTGATTATATTTGTAAATACAGTATAATCAAATTCCATATGTGAAACTATTCCCTCTTTTATTGAACTTACTGGTGTTTCCATTATTACATACATAATACTTTCATTTGACATTACTCTAAGTATTTTAAAGAAATCTAATATTCTTGGCATTTTTCCTTGATTTTGCATTACAATTTTATCTTCTATCATTGTATACATTGTTGTTATTAGACCTGTTCTAATCCCAGCTTTTTCTAATATTTGTCTTATTATAAATGCTGTTGTAGTTTTACCTCTTGTACCTACAACACCAATTATTTTTAATTCTCTTGCTGGGTATGCATAAAATTCTAATGCAACTTTCATTTTAGCATTTTCCAAATTATCTGTAGCTATTAAAACTATGTCCTCTAATTCTTTTTCTAATTCTTCTAAATTTTCTGTTCCCATTTCTAAAACAATTGCTTTAACTTCTTTTTCTTTTAATTCATTTGCTAAAAGTTTTATCTCATCCTTATTTAATTTTTCAATTTCTTCTTTATCTAAAAATTGTAATGAATTTTTAGCCATTTTTCTTCTTTCTTCTTCTATCTTTAGAATTTGTATATTTTCTAATTTTTGAAAATCACTTTTATTTACATTTATTTTTTTCACATCTATTTTATTAACAATTTCTATTAACTTCATCTTTTGCTCCTCTTATATATTTCTTTTGTTTAATATTTAATATAATATTCTTTAAAATAAATTCATTACAAATTTAAATATTTTATCAATCACTGATTCTTCTTTATCTCTTATAATAGATACGCTTTCTGTTTCAATATAATCTTTTTCATTTGTCTGTACTTTTATAATCTTTGTTGGTTCTATTTTTTGCATTCCAAGCCTATATTTTGCATCTTGTTCTATTTTTACTAAGCTTGCTTGATTTTGTAAATTTAAAGCTAATTGTTCATTTTCTTTTCTTTGTTCTTCTATTTGCCCTTTTAACCTATTTACTTTTGTAAATAGTTCATCTGATTCTGCTGATTTAAATATTATATACATTGGCATTGATATTAATAATATTCCTAAAAATACAAAAATAAAAAATTTAGTTCTAACATCTTTTTGTTTTATTTTCTTTTTCTTTATATATTCTTCATATGCCCTACTTCTTTCTTGAATCTTCATATTCTTTTTAGGCTTTATATTTTCTTTTCTTATTCTATCAATATCTTCATTTTTATTTTTTTCTCTATTTATAAATACACTAAATATATTTGAAATACCAATCTTTTTCTTATTATCAATATACATTTTAGTAATATCAAAATTATTTTCCATATTATTCTACTCTCTCAAATACTCTTAATTTTGCGCTTTTAGATCTTGTATTTTCTAACATTTCTTCTTCTGTTGGAATTATTGCTTTTTTAGTTAAATTTTTTCCAAAACTCTTATAATTACAAACACATACTGGTAAATCTTTTGGACAAACACATTCACCTTCTTTTTCTTTAAAAACTTTTTTTATTGCCCTGTCTTCTAGTGAATGGAATGTTATTATCGCTATCCTTCCTTCATCTTTTAATACATCTATCATTTTTTTAACTGATTCTTCAAGATTTACTATTTCCTTATTAACTTCTATTCTAAGTGCTTGAAATACTTGTTTTGATTTATGACCTTTTTTTGTATATGGTTTTACCCTATCTATAATCTCATTTAAATCAAATGTTGTTTCAATTTTTCTTTTCTCTCTTTGAGATACAATTTCTTTTGCTATCTTACTTGCAAACTTTTCTTCACCATATTCTTTAAATATCCTCGCAAGATCTCCCATACTATATTCCATTATAATATCATAAGCTGTTATACCTGAAGTATTGTCCATCCTCATATCAAGATTTCCGATTATTCATATATGAAAATCCTCTTTCATTATTATCTATTTGATATGAAGATACTCCTAAATCAAGAAGTATTCCATCAACTTTTCCTATTCCTAAAAGGTTTAATACTTCTGGTATATTTTCATGATTTTCTTGTACTAGTATAACCTCATTATTCTTTTCATATTCTTTTAAAGTCTCTTTAGTCTTTGTTATTGCCTCTATATCTCTATCTATACATATTAATGTACCACCATCTAGTAATTTTAAAATTTCCTTACTGTGGCCTCCGACCTCCTGCAGTACCATCTACATATATACCATTTTTCTTAATATTAAGCGAGTCTATAGTTTCTTTTAAAAGTACTGACTTATGTTTAAATTCCATCTATTTTCTCCAAACATATATTATATATTTCTTTTAATTTAGATATATCTGTAATAGAAAAGATACTCGCAGTTATATATTCTTGTACTGATATTCTCCTATAATTCATTATATATCCTAGTTTTAATG
This sequence comes from uncultured Eubacteriales bacterium, assembly GCA_963546185.1. Classification (GTDB taxonomy): domain Bacteria; phylum Bacillota; class Clostridia; order TANB77; family CAG-508; genus JABCPO02. Next base: position 3,071 of record CAUULU010000030.1, read on the forward strand.
CCATCTGTCTTATATACTCTCTTATAGTTCTTCCATTTCCTTCTCTAAAAGGATGTAATACATTTAGCTCTGCACTATAATATGCAAGTTTTTCTGCCAATATATCTTTTTCTATACTCTTATTCCCTATAATGTTATCTTTTGAAATTATTTGAAATAATCTTGTTATTTCATTTTCCATATACCTATAATCTGCAAATCTAAAAGAGCCTTTTGCAATATTTTCTTTTCTAAACTCCCCTGCAAAAAAATACACATCTCCAAAAAGCTGTTTATGAATACTTATAAAATGATTTAAGGAAAAATCTCCGAGTTACTCCAGTTATACTCATTTCTAGTAATCTTACAGCAACTACCTTTTTTTCATATTCTTTTAAAATCTTATTCTCCATTATTCCGAAGCTTGTTTTTAAGTACATTAGTACCCTCATACATATATATAGATGTATCCATTTTTACCCTTCTTAAATTATAATATAATTATATGCATATTATTCTTTATTATTATATCAATTAATGAACTAGAAAATAAAGAGGTAAAACAAAAATAAGTAACTATCAACAAAATAGTTACTTATTTACATATATGTATTTTTAATACTATCTAAAGTATTATTAATATTATTCTTACCTTCCAATATACCTTTAAGCATTTCTCTTTCAGCATTATCTAGTACTTGGTCTTCTATCTCCATCGTTCTAGATAAATTCTCTAATATTATTTCATCATCAAACATAATACACCTCCTAATCAACTATAGATATATTATAACACATATTTAAAAGATTATAAAGATAAAAAAATAAAAAGTTTACATAATTTTTAAAAAATCTATTGCATCATTTAATGCTCTGTGTTATAATTTATATATAAATTATTAAATTATTAAATTATTGATTTTAAAATTTTAAAATTAAAAGAAAAGGAGATGATTGTTATGTCAATCAAAAAAATTTTAAGCAAGGGGATCTTAATACTAGTAATATTATCACTAATAGCAACTATTTCTGTTGCAAAAACAAGGGTTAATATTGATGGCAACCTCAATATTAACTTTGGAAAAACTCAAACAGATAGAAATCAAAATAGATATAATGGTAATGGTAGAGACTATTGGGATAATAATGGTTATGATGTAGTAGGAGATATAACTGATAGTCAGTATAATCTAAAACCGTTTTTACTAAACGGAAAGGGATATAGTATTATATATGATAACAGAAGATTATATATTCTTCAAGTAACCTTTATAAATGGCAACTTAAATAAAGTTGACCGCGAAGTAATTTATAATGCTAAAGTTTTCTCAAGCAACTGTATTGCTATCGATGGTGATAGCAAATATTGTTTAACTATAACATCTAAAGGGCAACCTGCTCTTTGGGACCGAGAAATAGGAAAAATAAAGTATGTAGGACGTTGGTTAAAATCAAACTCTAAATATTACAATGACTACTATAATGACTACGACTATTACGACTCAAATAACTGGTTTGAGTGGTAGAGAAAAGTCGAAAATAAATAATCTCCCCTTAGCAAAAGCCACCTCAAATTGAGGTGGTTTTTTGTTTGCCTTTATTAATTTTTAATTTAAGATTCATCTTGTTTTAGTACATATAAATTGATGTATTATTATTTTAACTTTTTTTATTATTGTTCTTTACCTAAAAATAATGCCATATTCATACTTAATGTTCTATCTCTTCTATGTGAATGGAACTTAAGATTACCTTCATTGTCCTTACTAGAATATGTACAATACTCCATTGTTTTCATATTATCATCTCTTATTCCTAATTTCTTTATCTGTGTTAATGCAAGTTTTCTTAAGTTAATATTATATCTATCTTTTTCACTATTATATGATATTATTTCTTCTTCATTTAATCCTAGTTCTTTAGCAAATTTTCTAAATCCTAATATGATCTCTTCTTCTAGATCATAACAGTTCATACTAACACTTGGAAATAGTATCCCTTTTATATTTTTAACATCTGCTCCTTTTTCTTTAAACATATTTATTGTGTTTACTATAATACCGTCTATAAGGCCTTTCCATCCTGCATGTAATATTCCTTTAATCCCTGCTTTTTCATCTATAAGTGCTATTACAATACAATCTCCTGGCATTACTGTTAAAGTTTTATTAAATCTCTTGTAATTATTGCATCACTCTTATCTCCTGTTGTTGATAAAAGTATCCCATCATAATCTGCACTCTTAAAATTATCTTCTGGAAGTTCATCTATATCTATAACCCTTGTTATATGATATACATTTGGTGTATATAATCTTTTTACAGTAACATTTTCTTTTTTTAATATTTTTTCTAATTCTTTAAATGATTTTCTTGTTTCTTCATTTCTATCTAAAAATAATGAGAATGAAAACTTGTTTTGTTTTGTAAACAATGACTTTGTTCCTAAAAATCCCTCATCTAATATATAGCTTTCTTTTTCTATCATAACCTCTCCTATATCTCTTAATACATATATTATATATTATTTCCCTATATTTTTAAAGCAATATTATAGTTAATGGTTTAGAATAATTATAAAAGTTAACATAAGCGTTGACAAATTCTAAATATATTGTATAATGATATTATATTAAATAAGAATAAATTAAAAAACCTTTGATTAAAGGAGATGATTAAATGAAAAAAATATGTCAATATTGTATTTTCATTTGTTCTGGACCTCGGGGACCAGATATAATTAATTTAAAAATTAATTATCTAAATTATTTTAGATTTTAAGGCTTCCAATGTCTTAGTTAAAGGATTTCCTTTAGCAAGACTTGGGGCCTTATTTTAATAACTTATTACAGTTTAATTTTGAATCTATACTATCCAGTTATATTTTAAATTTACTTTTTTTAATTTTTTTATAAAATATTGTTGACATTTATTTTGATTAACTGTATAATTAATTCATACTTGAGTTGCGGGTGTAGTTTAATGGTAGAACTCCAGCCTTCCAAGCTGATAGTGAGGGTTCGATTCCCTCCACCCGCTCCAATAATAATATTTTAAGAACCTTGAATTATCAAGGTTCTTTCTTTTATTAATCATCTCTTTTTTATTAATATTTAAATTAAATGTATGATATTCTTATTAAAAATTATATTAAACCTTCTCAATCAACTTTTTTTCTTGTGTATCTTTACAAACATGTCTTAACATGTTAAAATATTAGCATGTGAAATAGTGTAATACTATAATGATTTAGAAAGGAGATATCATGCCAAACATAGTATCAGCAAAAAAAAGAGTACAAGTAGCAAAAATTAAGACTTTAAGAAACAACATGATTAAATCATCATACAAGTCAGCAATAAGAAAATTTGAAGAAGCTTTATTAACAAAAGATTTAAATTTAGTAGAAACTAATTTTAAAAATGCAATTTCTAAAATAGACAAAGCTAAATCAAAGGGTGTTTTAAAATCAAACACTGCAGCAAGAAAAAAAGCTACTCTTGCTAAAAAATTAAATAATAATGCTAAATAATTTAAAATAATTATAATAATAAGAAGATACTAATATTGGTATCTTCTTTCTTTGCTTTTATTTTATTACTCTTTTTACTTTTATTCACTTATTTCAGTTATTTTATTTTTTCTAACTTCTACAAACCCTATATTTTCTTTAGATAATATATTTAATATTTCTTTTAACTTTTCATTATCATTATTATATTCTCTTGGTTCTAGTATAAATGTGTGTCCTGCATTTGTATATTTATGAAATGGTGCTTCCCATCTTATTCTTTCATCTAGATTATTTAATTTAATTTTAAATGAATTTGTATAATATTCTTTATCTGTTACACCTTTTATCTTACCATGAATTATTTGATCTATGTCTATAAACATGTCTTTATCATATTCTTCTGGTAATGCTATTACTTGGTAATTTAGATTATTTTCTTCTGAAAACTTATCGCATTTTTTTCTTATTGTTTTAATTATTTCAAGTCCTAATTCTTGTGCTTCTTTTATATCCTCTATCTTATTTTTCTTATATATTGCAAGTAGTGCTTCATAAAGACCATTAAATCCTATTCCCAATATTCCATGTTTTAATGCTCTTCTTAGCTTATCATCTTCTTTAATTTTATCACTTTCAAGCCATAAATTATGCCCAAAAAGCATTGGATAATCTTTTCTAGATTTTTCGCTAAGTTCTTCAAATCTATCATATAGTACTTGTCTTGCCGCTAACAATACCTGTTCTAATCTTGTTAAAAATGATTTTTTTGAAAATCTTTTATTTTCCTTATTTTCTTTTATAGCAAGCCCTACCAAATTTATACTAACTATTCCGAAGAAGTCCTCTTCCTCCTACAATTGTTCTTTTATCATCTAAATTATTGTCTATAATACGGATTCCATTTAAGTATGCAACTTCTGTTAAATAATTATTTTCTGTATATTTTTCCTTATTAAATGTACTATCAAGCATAGAATATTTTATTATTTCTAAGTTTAAATTTAAACTTTCTAAGAATAAGTCATAATTTATACTTTTTTCCGTAAAATTTATTTTTTTAGATAGTTTAAATACTATTTCTATTATACTATTTTTCTTATTTATATCTATTGTATTTAAAACTTTAAATAGTGTTTTTGTAACAAGTCTTCCTTCTTTTGAGGTATCTGTTCCTAAATTTAAACTAAATATTAGTTTTCTTTCTCTTTCTTCTGATAATACATTTATATTATTAACAAATAGCATTATTGCATTATATGTATCTTTTTCTGTCTTTTTAATTGATAATTCATATACTTTTTTAAATATTCCAAATACTTTATCACTTTCTCTTAAATATCCTTTAAAAATATTTAAATCAAATTCAATACTTTCTATTCTTTCAATTTCTCTTAAAATACCATTCATTGGTAGGAATTGTAAGAATTCTGTAAATTCTAAATATTCTAATAATATTTTTTTAAAGTTTTGTTTAAATGTTTTTAAAACTGCTTTTGCAAGTAAAAAGTCAAATGCTGGTATCCCTTCTCCATAATATTGTTCTCTTGATGTTAATAATATTATATTTGATATTATATTTGTATATGAATATATATCCATTTCTTCTTCTCTTATATTTCTATCTTTAGCAAAATCTTCTTCAAGTTTTTCTGATAGTTCAAGTTCTGTAAATCCTGTTATTCCTGTTGGTATACATTCAATATCATGTATATATATTTCTCCTATTTCATGTGACTCTAAATATTTTTTCTTTATAGTTTGAGTCATTGCATATTGTCTTAATATATCATTTCCGAAGTTTTTCTATTTTACTTTTAGGGGTTATTCCTTCTTTTTTCTCTTTTATAGTTATATTTTCTTCTATTTTTAATTTATCTAATATCCCTAAAAATTTATATTGTTTTCTTTCTTCAAATGCATCTCTTATTTTCTTTCTATTTTCTCTATATTGTATAAAACTTTCATATACTTCAATATATTTAAGAGATTTAAGCTTATTTACTATAATATCTTGTATTGTCTCTATTTTTATTTTTCTTTGTGATTCTTCTTGGTTATTATCTATTATATATTTATCATATAATTCTTTTAAAACAGCTATATACACCTTATTTGCATCTTTTTCTGTGTAATTATCATTTACAATACTATCAAATGCTTTTTTTATAGCTATTGCTATCTTATCTCCTTCAAAATCTACTTTTCTACCATTTCTTTTTATAACTATTAGTTGTTTTAAACTTTTTTCAATGTTTATAAGTTCCATATTATTCCTTTGTTAATTCCAATATATCATTATATATTTTATTACTATTCACATTATTTTCTTCTATATAATATGATATATTTTCTTCTTCTTTAAATTCATCTTTTAATCTATCATTATTTTCTTTTAATTCATTTTTTCTTAATATTTGTATTATTTCATTAATCATTTTATCTTCTTCTGAAGATATTACATATCCTCTTTTTTTATTCCTTATATCTATTATAGCATCAGATACTTCTGTTGTTATTATATCTTTTCCGAAGAACCATCGCTTCTTGAAATACAACTGGATATCCTTCTGTTAATGATGTTAATATTATATAATCTGAAATCAAAAAATATGGATATGGATTTTTCTTTTTACCTAAAAATATTATATTTTCTTCTAATCCATTTTCTTCTACATATTTTTTTAATTCGTCAGTTTTATCTCCTTCACCTATCATAAAAAGATATACTTTCTTTTTACTTTCTTTTTCACTTTCTCTTATAATATTATTAAAAACTTTAAGCATCATATTTAAGTTTTTTTCTTTTGAATGTCTTCCTACATTTAAAAATATAGTATTCTTTCCTTTTTTATTTTCCTCTAATATATCTTTTAATATGTAATATTTTTCATCATTTTCTATTTCATTAAACTCTTTTGCTTTTTTTATTATCTCTTCACCATCAATATAGTTTTTTATAGTAAAAGTTTTAATATTATTTTTAATTATATATTCTTTATCCATTATATTGTAGAAAGTTTCTTCACTTTTTTTTGAAACAAAAACTATTTTTCTTATATTATTTCCTACTATCTTTTTTATAAATTCTATATATTTTTCTTTACTTCCGAAGTATATCTAAATACTCTCCGATGCATCCATATACTTCTATTATTACTTGCAATATCTGTTTGTATCATTCCTGGTATTGAATATGTTGCAAAACATATACTTGAATCATATTTCTTATTATATTTAAGATAAAATACAATTCTATTTAATATGTTTTTTATTTTTCTTAAAAATATATTTCTATTTTCAGAAACCTTATATTCTATAATCTTTACATTTTCTGGAATCATATCTAAAAATAGTCCTTCTTTTTTTTCTAAAGATAATGTTATTTCTAATCTTTCATCTTTTGATAAATTTTTTAATAATTTAATTAATGATGTCTCTATTCCTCCGAAGTCCTAATGAATATGCTGTTATTAATATCTTATGTTTTTTCATATTTAATATTCCTTAACTATTACACAATATATTTTTTTCTACTATCTTTTACTATATCTTTTGTGTCTATAAACTTTTGTATATATTTTTTCTTTTCTATTCCATATATTATTACACTTTTTATAACATAATACACAAATATTACAAGTGCATATATTAACATACTCTTAAAATCAAGTCTTGCTTGCATTAATGTATTACTAAAAATTATATATATATATGTAAGTACATTAACTTCTAATCCTTTTATAAAATATTCTTCTTTTGATTTCCTATATGAAAACTCATATATTGCAATACTTAATGTTCCTAAAATTACTACAAATACATTTATTGTTATAAAATTTAAAACTTCTTTTAATATATATGTTAGTGTAAATAATACTACCATAACTACTGGAATTATTAATTCTTTTAATATTTTCACATATATACCTTTTTTAACACCAAATGGTAATTTCATTCTTTCTTCATATTTTCTTTTTGCCTTTTCAAACTCTTTTTCATCAATTTCTTCAGAGTTTTCAATTTCTAATTTAAGAATTTCTTCTTCTTGCTTGTTATCCTTTTCTTCTTTTACTATTTTTCCTTTTTTCTTATTACTCATTATCTCTCCAATTCATAATTTAAAACACTTAATATAGTTGGTCCTGCAGTTTCTGCTCTTAATATCCTATTTCCAAGTGTCACTATTTTAGTATTTTTAAGTTTTTTAAATTCTTCTATTTCTCTATCGTCTATTCCACCTTCTGCACCTATTATTATACCTATATTATTATATCTATTCTCTCTTATAATATTCACCATATTTCTTACATCAATAGTTTCTTTTAATATTTGTTCATATAGCACAAATACTATATCTTCTTTTTCTAAACTATTTATCATTTCATTATTATTATTTAATATCTTCAATTTAGGTATATCTAATCTTCTAGACTGTTTTGATGATGATTCTAATATTTTCCTAAATCTTTCTTCCTTCTTATTTTTTTCATTTTCTTTAAATTTAACAACATTTCTTTTAAGTGGTATAACAAAAATTTCATCTACACCTAGTTCTGTTGTTTTTTCTAAAAAATATTCAAATCTTTCACCTTTTATAGCTGCTTGATATATAGTTATTTTAGTATTATTTTCTTCTTTTTTAACTATATCTTTAACCTTTAAATTACCATTTCCATCTATTATTTCAGTTATATATAATGTCTTACTTTCTATATCAACAACTTCTAATATTTCTCCTATTTTTGCTCTTAAAACATTATATATATGATGAAAATTTGCTGTTTCTTTTTCTATTAATATATATCCATTTTCTAATATATTAATATTTTCAAATATTCTCATTATCTTTGTTCCCATCCATTGCTATTAAATCTTCTTAATTCTTCTATAGAATTTATACCACCTTGAGCATTATTATTAATATTGCTATTAGTATCACTATTCATATTAACATTATTAGTATTATTAAAATCATTTTCTTTTCCAATATTTTCTTTGTCTATAAGTGTTCTTCTTATAAGATTATATAATATTTGTGCATCTTTTTTTCTTAATGTTACTGTTATTGTCTCTTTTATACTATCTAGTATAAGTGTGGACATAAAAATTCTATCTACTTTAGTTATATCATTAAAATAATTTAATTGTACTGTTAATATTGATTTTATTGGAAAAATAACTCCATTTGATTTTGAAACTATTATTCCCTTATTTGTTATTGCAACTCCACATAGTTCTCCAAAAAAACATGGAATTGAATGAAAAAAGCTTCCTTGTTCACCAATAGACCCTATAAAGGCTATGTATACTTCTTCATCATAATCCAAATTATTTTCTATTTCTTTAAAATATTTCATATACATAGAGTCTGTAATTTTAAATCTTCTTACTTTCCTATTATTTTTATACCATTCTAGCATTTCTGTCGCTAATCTCATTTAGTTATTCCTCTACTTCTTTAATCTTTCTAATTATATTTTCAATTATACTATATCTATTTCATATTCTCTATATTTAGCAAATGAAAAATACAAGCACTTAGAAGAACTTTTTCATTCTTCTAAATACCTGTATATTTTTACATATCTTTTGTTGCCTCTTCTAACCTTAAAAGTTCTTCCCATCTTCTATCAACTTCTTTTTGAAATTCTTCTATCATCC